>NZ_JAQGMM010000070.1 GCF_028292365.1 Caballeronia sp. | reverse complement strand
GGTGTGCATTCGATCCCCCTGCTTGCGGCACGCGCCTGGGAGACGCTTCTCGGCGGGTCAATCGGCCTCGTCGCCGCCATGTTTGTTTTCCCACTGCGGCCCTCTGACGCCCGCGAATAGACTGCATCAAAGTCTGAATCCATCTATACGCTACGACTCCAGCTCAAGGAACTGAGTGCGCGGAAATGAGCCCGGATCAAGGGAACAGCCCGGCCGCCCGATACGCCGTAACCGCACGATCAAACATGGTGATCTCGCCCCGCCCTCTTGCCACGAGCTGAGCACCTTCGATCGCGGCAAAGATTGCCAGTGCCTGGTGCTGAATTGCATCCTTTCCCGTCTTCGCTTTTCGAAGCGAGAGGACTTCAGTCAACCACTTGACGTTGACGTTGGTGAACCGATCCAACTCTGCTCTCACTTCCACGGGCAAGTCGTCGTATTCGGCGGACATGAGCCCGACAAGGCACATCCGATTGTCATTGAGCAACGCCGCACGGAAGATGCCCGTGTAACCGATCATGCACTTGTGAGCATCTTTGGAGGTGGCGAGCAGTTTTTCGAGCGCCGCGCTGCCGTCGTCCGTGTAGCGTTGCGCCAGAGCGGCGCCAAGATCGCCTTTAGTTGGAAAGTGGTGATGGATGCTCGCGCTCGATACGCCCACTTCTTTTCCGATTTCACGAAAGCTTAGTGCGTTGTAGCCGTGCGCTTGCACCATGAGCCGCGCCACGCTCATGATTCGTTCTTTGGTGTCTGTGACGGTCATCAGGAGCCCTTGTTGACAGGTAAGTCGTTATTCGTAGTGTATCTCTATCGGTAGATAAGCACAATCGTGCTGCTTAGTTATCGATAGATAGCTCTTGACATCGCGATTTCCCCGCCTCATGCTTCGTTCCACGCCTAACCTATCGATAGATAACCTAAAGGAATCGATCATGAAGATTTACGACACCCCTGGCTTCCCGAATCCCGCCCGCATTCGCATCGTCCTTGCCGAAAAAGGACTGGATTCCCAGATTGAATTTGTGAAGGTGGATCTGTTTGCGGCTGAGCACAAGCAGGACGCTTTTCTCGCCATGAATCCGGCTGGCACTGTTCCCGTGCTTGAACTCGACGACGGCACGTTCATCTCGGAAGGCGTCGCGATTACCGAATACCTCGACAACCTGGATGGAAACCCCACGCTCACGGGCAAGACGCCGAGGGAGAAAGCAGTCATTCATATGATGCAGAAGCGGGCTGACGATCAACTTATCGATGCTGTCGGTATTTACTTCCACCATGCAACCCCAGGACTGGGTGCGCGCGTGGAAGCCTACAAGAGTCCTGAATGGGCGCACCGGAAGGAATGGGGTGAACGGCACCACGAGAAGTTCGTGCGCGGCATGAAGTATTTCGACAGCGCGCTTAAGACCCACCCTTACGTGGCCGGCGATAATTTCTCGATGGCCGATATCACGGTCTATGCCGCGCTCATGCACGCCGGCGCCGCAGGCATTGCGATTCCGGACGATTGTTCGGCCTTGTCTGCGTGGCAGGCAAAGATGTCGGAGCGGCCGAGCGTGAAGAACCGAAGTGGACAAGTGATGGAGCTGCCGGCCTGACATGGTGCGATGCCCTCAGTGCCCGGGGCATTGTTATTCGCCACCCACGCGGACTGGGCGCAGCGACCGCCCCAGCGCTAGCTCGCGAAGACACCGACGTCGCAATCGGCTACGTCGCCTCAGAACCATCGTGCCGAAGCAAGCGCCGCCGACATTCGCGCTACTGGGGGGCGGTTCAATTTTTCGGGCTGACCAAGCTGATTCGGCCGTGCTAGCCAAATTCGTCGTGCTGCGGCAATTCGTCGGTGATGGAATACCACGGCGCTTTGGACCCGACAAAAATATGGGCGGTTGGGCGAATAGTCGGAGTGTCGCTAAGCGTTCCTAAGGTGACGTGAGCGAACTCGCCTTCGCGAACCACCGAAAACAAAAGACTTCCGCAGATCTTGCAATGAACATCGTGAGCCGCGTTCTCGTCGCCGAAAATCAACAGGTCGTCTTGCCCTTGAGTGATGCCCAACTTGTTACGTTCGATCCCTGCGAATGGCTTGAACGCTGAACCCGTCGCGCGCCGGCAGTTTGAACAGTGGCAGTTCAATGCATAAACGAACTCGTCCTTCACTGCGTATTGGACTGCGCCGCAAAGGCATCTGCCTGCAAGCAACGAATTCACGTTTCCCTCTATAAAAGAAGTCATGCTCACGAACTGGATAATCAAATTCTGATTAGTTGGGTCCAGCTAACTTTCCGTCACATCAGAGAATGTTAGCGCCTGCAGCCATTTTAGTGCCTTTTTTTCGATCTTATCGAGAACTCGCCATCCGGCATGCTGGAGCGTACGCCTCTTGTCATGGCCGGCGTGTATCTGCGTCGGCGAGTTGAAATAGGCAGTCACCACGCCGCACAGCCGCTTGCATCCGCTTGCACACCACCTCGCCTTGACCATCAAAGTGGACCGTTACCGGTTCACGTAGCGGCGCATCCGGGAAATGAATGAGGGCGGCCGGCTGACCTTTCGTCACGCGCTCGCCCAATTCGATCAACGGTTCGTACACGCCGTTCTCGTGACTATAGACGTAGTGATGCGGCCCCTCCACTCGCAAATACCGGGTCGTTGCCGGCGCCGAATCAGGGACAAGCGGCCCGTCCAATACCTCGACAAAATGAAGGAAGTGCAACAGGCCTTGATAACCCTCGCGAATGAGTTTGGCATCGGAGGCGCCACCCCCGCCGAGTTCAGTCAGAATCGAAATCGCGCCCTGACGTCGGGCCGCTGCTGAAATGTTGACTGAATTGGGCGCATGCACAAAAGCCCGGGGCAGCCCGAATGCAGCCAGGAGTGCCCTGACTCTTGTCTCCTCCGCGGCATCACGTGGTTCCAGGGCAAGCATGTTGCCACCGTCGTACATCAAGGAGCTGCCTCCCGAATGCAGGTCAACAAGGTACTGAGAGCGAGCGAGCAGCGTATTTTCAATGTAGTCCGCAATAACCTCCGTAGGGGACCCCGTCGGGTCTCCTGGAAACAGGCGGTTCAGATTGCCACCGTCAACGGGGGAAGTGCGCGTACCCGCTTCCGCGGCCGGGAAGTTGGCCATCGGCAAAAGAATGAGCTGCCCGCGGATCATCTCCGGCTCAATTTCGCGGATCAATCGCGAGACAATGATTTGGCCTTCGTACTCGTCCCCGTGATTGCCGGCGCACAGCAGTACCGTAGGACCTTCGCCATTTCGGATGGACGCAATCGGAATTGGAATCCATCCATAGGCCGACCGATGAACTGAATGCGGCAAGCGCAGGTATCCAACATATTTTCCGTCGGCGTCGAGATCGATCTCACTGCGAATAGGATTGTTCGGTTTGGAAGTATCTGTCATGTTTTTTCCTGTTATTTACCGGTGACTATCTGGATATCTCCGACGACGTCGTAGTCGGCGCCGAGCCACTTGTGCCCAAGTTTTTCGAGCGTACCGTCTGCGACCATGTCGGCGATCGCTTTGTTGATCGCTCCAACCAAGGCGGGTTTGTTCTTGGGAATGGCGACGCAACCTAACGAGATGGTTAATGGCGGCCCCACCTCCTTGATCGGCAGATGGTTGATGTCGCGCTCCTTTTGCCCCGCGAAATGGGATTCGATCAACGCATCTACCCGTCCCGCGGCTAGATCGCCATACAGGAATCCACTGTTGTCGTAGCTATGGATTGTCGAATTCGGCAAATGCGCGCGCGCCCAGACCTCGTTCGACGTTCCCGCCCCGACCCCGATGTTCTTTCCAGCCAGGTCCGTCACACCTTTGATGTCACCCGAACGAGCATTGACCCAGATGCGAAACTCCTGGGGTGCATAGGCGTCGGAAAAATCGACAATCTTTTTACGCTCCGTGGTCGCGGCCATGCTGTTCACGACAATGTCGTATTTCCCCGTCCTCAGGCCATCGACGAAGTTCGAAAATGTATCGGCAACAAACGTCACCTTCGCGACGCCAATCCGCTTTGCCACCTCGTGGGCGACATCGACATCGTAGCCAGCAGGCTCGTTGTGCTGGTCAATCGAACTCCACGGAGGACTCTCCTGCGTATTGGCAATAGTGATCACGCCTGCCTGCCGAAGCGCGGACAGCGACGTATCGGCTTGCGCATGACTTGCGGACGCCACCAGCAGCGTCATGCAAGACAGCATGAGCCGCAATGACGATCGGACACGGTACCGGTTCATTTCGATGTTCCCTAAAGAGTAAGGTTTAGCGGTCTCAAACGAAGCATCATCTGATTGAGCATGTCGCAAACGCGTAATAAATGACGCTAGTTCTGGGACGCGCGTTTTATATAACCGACCATGTCATAGTTGCTTCCAACCCATTTCTTGCCAAGGCGCTCAATGGTCCCGTCCGTAACCATGCTTGCGAGTGCCTTATTGATGGCATCGCGCAACGGCTGATCGCCTTTCTTCATCGCGGCGGCAGACAGTTGAAACGTCAGCGGTTCGCCGACTTCCTTCACCGGAAGATGGTTGGCCTGCTTGGTAGCCAGACCGCCGAAATGCGACGTGACCGTGGCATCAATGCGCCCGTTCGCGAGGTCGCTGAACAATAGTCCGCCGTTGTCGTAGTCAACGAACGTCGCTCCGGCGAGATGCGCGCGTGACCAGGATTCGTTGGACGTCCCCGCAACAACGCCCACACGTTTGCCATTGAGATCCTTTTCTCCGTGTATGGAGCTATCTCCCTCGCGCACCCAGATCCGAAAATCTTCCACGCCATAGGCATCCGAGAAATCAACCTGCTTCATCCGCTCAGGCGTAGGCGTCAGGTCATTCATCACGAGTTCGTACTTGCCCGTTTTCAAGCCTTCAACAAAATTGCTCCATGTGTCTCCTATAAAGATGACCTTCTGAACGCCCATGCGCCTGACTACTTCGCGAGCGACGTCGACGTCATAACCGGTCGGCTGGTTATTGTTGTCGATGAGACTCCAGGGAGGACTTGTCTGCGTGTTTGCAATCCTGATCACACCGCTTGTACGGATCGCCGCAAGGGAATCCGTCTCAGCATGCGCGCTCTGCGCGGAGCACAACCCTGGTATTGATGCAATGCATAACGTTAGTATTGCAGAGGAACATTTAGTATTTGTCATTTTTTTATCCCTTGATAAGCCAGGTTTCCGTGGTCCCGAGTATGCTCAACGGTGTCTTGCTAGACAGCCAGTTTCCCGAGAAACCGCTGCGCACGCACGCTGCTATTTGCATCGGAGAAAAACTCACTCGCCGGGACATCGTGCAATATCTCGCCCCCTTCGACGAAAAGAATACGATCGGCAACTTCCCGGGCGAAACGAATCTCATGGGTGACGACCAGCATCGTCATGCCCTCGCTTGCCAACTCACGCATGACGCCGAGAACCTCGTCACGCAGCTCTGGATCGAGCGCCGACGTCGGCTCATCAAAGAAGATGACCTTGGGGTCCATAGCAAGACCCCGTGCAATGGCAACGCGCTGTTTTTGTCCGCCCGACAGTTCGCGCGGGTAAGCCCCAGCCTTTTCAGCAAGGCCTACCCGGCCAAGCAGTGTCCGACCGCGCTCCCTGGCCTCGGCTTTAGGAACACTTTTCACACTCACCAGGCCTTCAATAACATTTTCGAGTGCGCTCATATGCGGGAAAAGATTGAACGACTGGAACACCATGGCTGTGTTTCGACGAATCAGGGTCATCTGAGCACGCATGGCGCGAGAGCAACGCTCAAGCTTCCCGTTCGCCGCCGGATCGCACACTACTTCTATCCCGCACACTTCGACCGTCCCGCTATCGGGCATTTCGAGGAAATTGAGTGACCGGATCAACGTGGTCTTACCCGATCCCGAGGATCCCATGATGACGACCACTTCACCCGCGTTAACCGTCAGGTCGACGCCACGCAGCACGGCGTTTTCACCGAATTTCTTGTGCAGGCTTCGGGCCCTGAGCACCACATTGTCAGCTTTCACCCGTACCTCCTGAGCAGTCGGCCTTCAAGGACGGTTTGCGCAATAGTCAGCACCTGGCTAATCACCCAGTAGAGCGCCCCGACAATCAGGAACATGTCCATGTATCGAAAAGTTGCAGCGCCTACTTGATTGGCAACACGCGTCAGTTCGACCACCGTGACCGCCGACGCGAGTGAGGTGTCCTT
>NZ_JAQGMM010000059.1 GCF_028292365.1 Caballeronia sp. | reverse complement strand
ACCGAGCGTGGCGATATCGCCGGCCTGCGCAAAACGCGCGGCAGTTTCGATGGACGCATGCAGCGCATCGAGATCGGCAATGGCGTGGTCGGCCGGCATGGCCACGAGGATGGCGTCCTGGCCGTCGGCACAGGCGGTCAACGCGGCAAGTGTCAGGGCGGGAGCGGTATCGCGGCGGGCAGGCTCAACCACGATGCGCGCGGTCACGCCGCTTTCACGCACTTGCTCGCCGGTTGCGAAGCGATGTTCCTCGCCGCACACGATCACCGGCTCCGCCGCCACGTCCCACGCGGCCGGAAAGTGCTTCATGCGCAGCACGGTGGCCTGCAACAATGACTCGGTGCCAATCACGCCAATCAGCTGCTTCGGATACTGTTCCCGCGATACCGGCCACAGGCGCGTGCCCGATCCCCCCGCGAGAATCACCTGCACGATACGACGGCACTCCGTGGTCATTCCCGGAGCGGTGATCGTCTCGGCGGTTTCCTCGATGTCCTGCCTGACCTTGCTGTCCATTTTAGTATTCCTATATTCTTTAACCCGTTCCCCGGGCGGAGCTGCGCGCGCCATGTGCACCGATCGTCGACCCCGGTTCAGCCGAACCGCTTACGTCTCAACGCTCCGTGACTGCGGTCAAAAAAACCTGGACTTACTCTCAATCAGACGCCGGCATCGCGGCGGCTTTGCATCCGGTATTCGGTTGGTGAAATAAGAAGACGCTTGCGGAAGATCTTGGCGAGGCGATCGCCGTTACCCATGCCGCTGCGGCGCGCGATCTTGTCGACCGGCAGTTCCGAATCAGTGAGCAACGTGCAGGTCACGGCAAGGCGTGCTTGCAGCAGATAGTCCGAGGGCGTGATGCCCATCTCGATCTTGAAGCGGCGCAGGAAGTTGCGTTCGCTCATGGCCGCCACTTGGGCTGCATCCACGACCGAGATCGGCCGTTCGCAGTTGTCCTGGAGCCAGCGCGCAGCGGTGCGGATCTTGTCGCCGGCAGAGGCCGTGCCGCTATCGCCGAGCAACGGCACGAGCTTCGACGCCGAGCCGGGCATGAGACGTTCGGCAACCCCGCGCGCTACTTCCACACCGAGGTCGCGCTTGATCATCAGCAACGCGCCTTTCATGGACTCGTAGCGATCGCCCGCTTCGCTCGCCTGCTCTTCGCGCACGGCGTGCATCATCGAATGACCCACGCGGATCTGCGTCTCGGCCGCGTGGCCGATGCCGGCGGCGTCGAGCACTTTGCGCCCTTCAGCGATCGACTTGACCACCGTGGTCTTGGAGTGCACGCGGCGCAGCCATTCCACAATACGTTCGTCGCCCGCTGCACCGTCCGCGCCCTTGCCGCCGGCGACGAACAATGCGTCGAAGCCGCCGTAGTGGCGTGCATCGAGGCCATCGGTCCACACCCGTACCGACGACGAACACGCCACATTGCCGCCTTCGACGGACAGGAAACGCACGTCGTAGGTCCAGTCGTTGCGCGCCCTCAGTACGGCCAGTTCATTCGCGACATGGAAGACCTCCGCGACAATCCCGGCGCCGAGCAGCGAGAAGCCATCGAACAGCAGGATTGCGATGCGGCGAATCTCCGCCTGCGTGCTACGTGGGGCCGGCTGTAGCCATCCCATTACGGCGGGTTCAAGACTGGCGTACGGCATGGCATTCCCCTGCGAACTTGTTGAATCCAACATGATTGGATAGTGGGTTCTCATTGCGGTGCATCATAGACACCCTCGAGTTTGATTAGGTTGTCGTGACTGAAAGTAGCGAGATGTTGGCGGAAAGCTTCAGACGCCGCCATTCAAATCCTTTCAGTACGTGCGCTGCCTATCATTCGGTCAATTTCAATACGCACGTTCGGTAAATCTTGTATAGAAACCGAATGTCCACGCGTTTTATTCCCAATGGCACATTGCAAGACGAATGCCAGTCCAATTCGACCGCACATATCGGACAGGGCTGTCTGAAGCCCGGAATGTCATACAAATCAACGTTCCGCGCGATTTATAAAGGCCCGCGCGGCAAGGCTTCCCGGAGCATTCGCGGGTTCCGCCGCGACGCGGCGAGGGCATCGTTAGCGGTAAACGTTGCGTGAGTGAAACATGAGAAATCGTGATTAAAAATGCGCTTCACGAAGACTTGCCTATTCGGGCCACTCTTTAGACCCTTGAAGAAACACTTCTAATTAAAATACAAGTGTTAAGTCGCGCCTTTAAAGCGCCGGTCCGATTAACAACATAATCCGGCAACGTGCGGCGGCGCACATACTTCGGTTCTTTTCTTATGTTTGTCAAAATGACGTTTCACGATAGAAACAAAATTATTTCGTCCGATTAAATGTTATTCAACGATAAATGAAATGGCTTTATCGGGAGTTCACCGGCGATGAATCCGGCGTCGGCGGGCCGCGCGGGGTCATCGAACCGGGATCGAAGGAACAACCGAGGCAGCAAAATGCAGGCGAAAAAATCCGCCGAGGTGGCGGCGGAAGACGACTCGACGCAACCACTCACGTACCAGTTGTCAGTAGCCCTTTATTTCCGTTGCTGCGTGAGATCGCCCACCCTCGCCCACACGGAGTGGCCCCGAACAGCCTCGCCAAGTTTTGATACAGATTAGTTACGCATGCGCCGGTTGGCCGAAGGCGCTCCAGACAATGCCAGATCAGCCAGATTGTCGCGCTATCCCGCCACCCATATACGGCCCGATGGTTCGATACCGTCAACATCCGACAACCTCCATCGCCACGACTGGCGCGTTCGTTGCAGCACGCCTATCCTCAGCGCAATTGGAAGCAGCATGAACACGCGCTCCCAACGCCGCGCGCCTGCTCGCGGCCCCTTTAAACCGTGCCTGATGTTGCATCGCGAGAGCGAAAGTTGCAGGCGTTTGCAAGGTGATCGGGCATCGCAACGCAGCGCACTCGAAAACGTTTCATTCAGGTAGCACGAAGGTGGGGAGTGCCGCTTTCCTCGGTGGAAAACACCGCCGCGGCGGGCTCTAACCACCCGGCTCTCGACCCCGGGGTGTAATGAAAAATCCATCGACCGAAAGACTCGCCGCACGGTTGGCGCCGCGCGCACCCCGCCCGCTGGCTCTAACTACGAGGTTCGCCCTGGCGTTCGTCGTCGCGGTGTCTATAGGTGCTTGTCGAGGCGAAAACGCTGCGGCTCAGGATGCGCCCGCCGCGCCTGCCGCGTCAGCCGATTCCGTCAAGATCGACGGAAGTGCCTGGACACCTTGCGCAGCGGAGTACGAGCGTTGCTCCTTCGATGGCGCGAGAAAGGTGCTCTACGGCACGCCTGAAAAGCACGCGGTCAAGACCTTCACTGGCGGCACGGGTTGCGACAACAGCGTCTTCGATGACCCCGCGCCGGGTGCGTTAAAGCGTTGCTGGGTCGAAGCCCGCGCGGACAGCGCCATGGCGCGCTTCGTAGCCGACGCGCCGCCTCCGACCACCTCACTGCCGATGCAATGCAGCCCGGCTGCCGCGCCAGTCGATGCGCCAGCTTCCGGCGATGCAATCGAAGCCGACACGCCCGGGAGCGACGGCACGCGTATGTTCCCGCTTCGCAAACCGTTCGAACTCGCGCTGACCACGCGCGCCAAGTCGGCCGGCACGCTTGTATGGCGGATAGAGGACGCGTGGAGCAAGGTCAAGGCAAGCGGGCACTTCGCCGTGACGGCCGGTGCGCATACATCGGCTATCAAGTGCACGTCGCAAGCCGCCGGCTACTTTTCGATCACCGCACAACTTGACGCCGCCAATGCAGCGCCCGCCGTATTGCCGTCGCGCGGCACGCGGCCGGCCGGAATTGCCACCTTCGGCGTGCTGCCCGACGTCACAGCGGTACTGCCGGCCGTCACGTACAAGTACCCCGACCTGCATCGCTTCGGCGGCCAGGGCGCGGCGTATCTGCGGCCCGGGCAGACCTGCTGTTCCGGCGATGGGTATCGGCCGCTCTATCCCGACCTGGGCCTCACCTGGGTCAACGACAACCGCAACTGGTACATGACCGAGCCCAAGGCGCCGAACACATTCAATCCCGCCGCCGACAACCTCGCGCCGTTCTTCAAATCCGGCGACCTGCTGCGGCTGATCCAACTCGACGGCGTTCCGGGCTGGGCGAATCGCACGGGCAAGGACACGCATGGTTACGCGCCGTCTTCGCTTGCCGACTACAGCGCCTATATGAAGCGGGTTGGCGAGGAGTCGAACCGGGTGCGTTCGAGCGTTTTTCCGCAGCAATCGAATAACTACTATCAGGTGAGTTGGGAACCCGACTACGGAGGTGGCCTGCCGTGGCGCGATACGGACGCCAATCTGGTCGCCATGTACAAAGCGACTTACGAAGCGATCCACGCCACCGACCCTCATGCGGTCGTGATGGGGTTAACGTTGTCGTCGGTAGGACAAAACATCGAGTGGCTGAAGCGGCTCGCGCCGCTGGGCATCGCGAAGTATCTCGACGGCGTGAGCGCGCATGGTTACTACGATGTCGGGACGTCGCCCTCTCATCCGCCAGAACGCATGGCGGGTAACAGCGATCCGGAGAAAGCCGCGCAAAGCTTGCCCATGATGATGCGCGCGCTGCGTCACACCATGACGCAAATGCTTAAACCCGGCGCGAAATTGTTCATCACCGAGTCGGGTATCAGCTATGACATCGGCACGAAGTACGGACCATCGACGCCGTCGGCGAACGTGCTGTATGCCCAAGGCGCGCTGGTGCCGCGATCGCACCTGATCCTCCTCGGCGAGGGTGCGGACATGACCTATATCTTCTATACGGCCGATCCTTCCGAACCGGGTTATGGCATCTTCTTTGATCTCGTCAACGCCGAGGGTGGCTCCGGCCAGACGCAGATCAGCCCGAAGCCCGCGGCCATGGGCGTGGCAGCAATGACCCGCATTATCGATGGCACCAACACGCTTGGGCCCGTCAAGAACACGCCGCCCGGCGTCTATGCGTATGCGTTCCAGCGCTTGAACGGCGGCAAGGTCGTCACCGCGCTGTGGACGCACGAGAATGCGGTATGGCCGGGGGCATCAGGATTCAGCGCGACACATGGCGTGAAATACACGTTGCCGGTGGATGCAGCAGGAACATCCGGAACGGTTACCGTACTCGACATGATGGGCAATCCGTCCACGCTGCCTTATGCAAACGGCCGCGTGGCGCTGACGCTGACCGAGGCGCCGGTGTATGTGGTGTCGCAGAATGCCGGCGTGATGAAGGCGAATGTCACCACGCCCGAAGGTTACGCGGCGCAGTAACCCTTCCCTTCTTCATACCCGTGTATGGACAGGCCCGGCCATCAACTGGCCGGGCGCTCTCCGTTGACGTTTCTCCTCGACGCTCGCGTGGGACACCGGCTATCGATGCCGCATGAAAGCGACGCTAACGCAGCACGCTTTCATGCTCCACTGCGTTTCACTACGCCATCTGGTTTTTGCGAAAGTTCCGACAGAACCCGACTCCCTCGTCACTTACATTCGATCTCCATGACGACAGTGGAAGCCATGCTGGCGTCATGTGATTCGTCCAGGACGCCCAAGCCTTCGCGCGTCCATTCGTTCCATTCGTGTCATTGAGCACATCGTTTTAAGGGCAGTGGTGACCCCACTGCAATCGCCATGAACCACCCTGAACCAGGCCATGCCACCGCATCCGCGGGCGGCCTCTTTTTAGCGGCCCTGCTCGGATGCCTGACCGTACTGAGCGCTTGCCCATCTGA
>NZ_JAQGMM010000048.1 GCF_028292365.1 Caballeronia sp. | reverse complement strand
ACTAGATCGAGCGTCGATGTCGGAGTGGGGCCGCCATTACCATTTTTTGCGAACGGAATTTGACATGCGACGGGAAGCCTGTTCGCGATCTGTCGATTACGCTGGCCAAGGTGTTTGCATGAGGCTGAGCCTGCTTTCTTCGCGGGGTGACAGATGCCGTTCGGAACGTCTTTCGCGCATGCATGCCCGTACAGCGTTTGCGTCCGCCGGCATGTGTGATCGCGCACGACTCGGGCATAAAGGCCGATCACCAGCGCATCTACCACCGAGCCGGCCGGAACTATTGGCTCCTGCCTCGCAGAGCTCGCGTGCGCAAAATTTGCTAACTGGCGGCATGATCGTAATCGCCGCGCTGTACATGGGGCGCGGCGTGCTGATTCCGATTACGCTGGCCGTGCTGCTTAGCTTCATTGTTGCGCCGCTCCTTGGACTTCGAAGGCCGTTCAAATCGTCCAGTTGCCGTCGGTGATCGTCGCGGTGCTATTCGCGCTTTGAGTACTGATCTGACGGTATGCTAATCGGCGCACAGGCGGGACAACAGTCGAAGGACCTGCCGCAGTATCAGCGGACGGTCGAAGCACAAGATCCGCGTCGCAAGGAAACACTTTCGGCCGCGCAGATACGCTGCTCAAGAGGTCAGGTCGATCAGCGACATCCGCGGACGGACATGTCACGCGAAAGCGCCGGCCCCTGGGTTTTTTCCGGAGCTGTGTCAGTGAGTCTTAAATTACCAAGGCGCAGATTTTCACTTTGTTCGGCGCCCGGTAACGGCACCAGGCAGACAGTCGACACGCCGACGATCGATGGATAACATCTTAAGCTCGCCTAAACGGGGGTAAACCCCACGGAAGCTCCGATCCGCACTCCACCAGCGTTCCGTTCCAAAAACGCCAGCAGGGGCTTCCAACCGAATAACGTGCGCATCAGCGCGTTCATTATGGACGTGGAGCGGATATCGAAGAGTCGTTGAGACACCGCTCGAGTGCGTTGCTCAAAAACTGATAGGCGCGCAATGCTTGCCGCAAGCGACACGATCACACGACCAAGGCGAACCGTTATTGTGGTAAATGGACAGGTATGTTTCGGGTAGCGATGGGGGGTGGCGCAGCAATCCGGTAGCTTTCGGACACTTACCACAGCGTAATATCGGCTAGGGATTATCCAAAGTTCATGTTCTGTAGCATTACCGGCCAAAACCGGAATGCCATCGATCTCCGGTGCTGCTCAAACGCCCTTTTTGCGCAGGGCCGTTTTACATCGCTCGCCGATAGACTTTACGAATCGCACGGCGCCGGGGCCATCAACTCGCGCGACCAACGCCGATGAGGTCTAGTTATATGGTCAGGCACTTCGGTTTCTCGGGAACACACTTGACCTTCGGCGCGCTGGTGCGATCCGGAGGCCTTCTCTGATACCCTGTATCAGCCAAGTGACCTACGATAATGCCTTAAGAGAACGGTACCTGGGGCGACCTCAATCCCAAGCTCAATCGCAAGGTTCGCAGCGCGCTTGGGGCGGTACGCCGCCGAGTTGATACGCACGGCCTCATCGATCAGTGCGCGGTCGCCGCCCTGGAATTTGAAGAACGTCGGTTCTAGTTGTTCAGTGCCATTGGCGTCTCCCCGAAAGTAACGCATTTCCCAACTACTGAATTGCCTCGAGCATAGTCGCGCGCACGCGATAAGCGAAACGTTCGTATGACGCGGGTCTCTCTCGATTCTTCGGAAACAGTTCGCGACGCAAGATTGGGTACCCTCGAGGTACTCAATGAAATTTTCTCCGGCCCTAATCAAGAAGCCCGTAATGCCATCTGCCCTATTACGTTGCAAAGACACCAATATGATGGCGTCGATGTCGGCGCGCCGCAGCGAAGCCCGAACCCGGCTCACATAGAGTACGCAGAGCAGGGGTGGAGGCGTTGGCACGCGTTGCTGTTTCGAGACGCTGGGCATCTTTGCAACCCACAAATCATACAAGGCTATGACCGACCGGGGTCGGGCATCTAAGCGGCCCGGCTACTTTTGTCTGCTCTTGCTGCGATCAAATCGAAATGCATCTCCGATCAACGCGTCTGATCAGCGTCGGCAGGGCAAACCCGGTCAGATTCCGCTTTGACGGTACGGTCAAAATTGCTCCGTCGCTGTGCGACTGCGTACATAAGAAGACCATGAACATTCATAGCTGGCGTTCGCCGAGTGTCAAAGACACTTATATCGAGCCCAGACCAATTAGCGAAAGGTAACGCATCACATCGCCGTGCCAGCAACCGTGTCGACCCTGCAAGCATGTCCAGCGGCTCACTGCGATCCTCACCTCGCCGATGCAGATCACTTCAGCTGCTCCCGCAGGTAAGCAACGGGCTGCGTCCATCAGAAGCTGGCGAACTGATCGACATCAATTGTTGGCCGCGGCTCACTTCAACGGAGATCTCAGCGGGATGCCTCTGGGCGTGAGAGAAGCGCAGCGGCACGATGCTTCCGAGACGGCTACCGCTGTTCAGCATGGCTTCACCGCGCTTATGAACGAGTCAGAAGGGCGTAATGGGCGGCGTTACGGAGCCATTCTTGGATCGGCGTGTTGGCGCCGCCCGAACAGGTCGCCACAGGTTGAGGCGAATCATGGATTTGTCCAAACTAGGCGTGTGAGTGTTGGGGACGAGCTAGGAGCGTCCGACCGATAAGGAAACGTGTACTCCGTGATCGAACTCAATTCGCCCACTAGTAATTGATAGTTGGCAGCGGTGTGTATGTCCGCCGCGGAAGTACGCTGATCAAACGGATAGCAGGACAATACGAACCGCGAAAAGGCCCACAGTCGCCCGTCGTCTAAAATTGGAATCGGGGTAAGCGAGAGTCGGCGATCCCGGCCGCCGATGGTCGGCAACTGGTCATCGGTGCGAGGGGTCGATTACTGTAGCTGCCACTCCTGGGCACGCCATATGCTGCGTTATTAACCAGCGCAGCGCCGTAGCGTTGCTGAAAATATGGAGGCGAAGATGAACTCATTAAAGACGGGCGTATGCGCGATCTACATCTTTGGGAGCGTGTTGGCTTATGCTCAAAACGATGCGAGCGCGCCCGCGCCCACCGATCAAGGAGTCGGACAGCGTCCTAACCCAGGAGTTACTGGGAACAACACGGGAAGCGCAACCAATGCCGGAGGAGGAAGCGGCAGCGGGCAGAGCACCCTGATGCAAAAGCGCGAAAAGGCAATGTCGCCGGAAGGTGCGTCGGGAAGCGCCGGGACCGGAAAAATAAAGCAATGATGTCAGCGACTTTTCTGAGTTCATTGGGGGCGTGGTATGAGCTTCCGGTTTGGCGACCGCTTAACTGACTTGGGGCCATGCCAGCGTTATGTGGAGAGGACTCGTGTACCGGTGGAGGAGTTACGGATGACGCGGCAATAATCTCGAAAGTAAGCCAATTGCGGCATTGACGTTCGTGCAACAGACAGTCCTAATTGACATGCTCTCCGCGTAGAGGACTATCGCGAAATCACCGCGTGTCCTTTCGATCTTCGTACATGCGAAATCGCTGGGTGCTACTCGGAAGATCCCCGCTGCACGACATCTAAATCGATGTTTAGGCTTGGAACAAGAGCAGTAAGAGATGCTCAAAAAATACTTACGCGCCGTCGCGAATTTTTGGTGGTGGAAGCACCCATATGCGGAAAGTCCGAGGAATACTGTCATGAAAGAGCGATTGGTCGATGTATTAGCAGTAGTGGCGTTGTACTACACACCTACCCGGTCACGCTAGGGCGCTGGGTACAGTCGCGGATGATGCCGAATACGCAGCAAAGGCACTGGAGGCGGCCGCGCACGGCGGTTTGGCCCCAGATGCTGAGCTTGGCAGCTTGACAAGAATTCACGTCGGTCGAGGCGGCCAAATGGCTCCCTATGGTGACGATGTTGAACAGAGTGCTGAAACGAAAGTTGGCTTAGAGCAGTTCGTCCGCGAACGCGCCGACCTGCTCTGGGAAGCAGACGGAGGCCCCGAGGGGTGCGCAGAGGAATATTGGCATCGGGTTTTGGACCAACACCTCCGCGAGCGGGCGCATGTGCTGTGGCAACAAGAGGGACGCCCCGAAGGCCGCGAAGAGGAGTATTGGCATCGGCTTCGGCACTTCCAGGCGCAGTGATACGGTCGATAGAAGGTAACCGAAGATCGCTCTATAACTAGATCCATCTTGGTGCCCACTCCGGCGCCAAAATTGTCCAGAACTGTGTTGGAGCGTGGCGCCATGGGCTCACCACGGTGCGGGTTTTACGCTGTCAAACCACCTAGCCCGAGCTTGAACCGGTAGATCGTTAAACGGGCGGGTTTGACGGCTTGACTGTATTGCGGGGAATCATTTGCGGCGCTCCACGCTTCTATTTCGTCACGGCGGGACAGCGTAGGCGCAACAGAGCTTCGGTTGAGCAGGAAATCCATTACTTGCCGCACTACATTCGGCCCAAGACTGCGCACGGTCGCCATACATTAGCCACTTCGATCTTACCTACGGCAGGCGTAATCGCCAAGCCATCGCGAGCCCGGGATGGCTTGGCGCAACGGAATAGCCGGCGCGAGGCCGAGCTCTTTGATCGTGGAAAACTTGCATAAGGAAACGGCCGGTGCAGTCAGCCCATCGCGACATCCGAAGATGCGAGTTACGCAGCGCAACTCCGCTTCGAATACAGCGCGGAAGCGCGCTACTGAACGGGAAAAAATCTATGAAGGAATCGGACATCAATTCTTCATTTTTTGCACGTAAACCAGCCCCTTCTCCGTGATCAAAAAACCACCGTGCGTCGTCGCTGAAATTAATCCGTGCTTTTCGAGCTCGGCCCGCGTGTCCGGCTCAACCATAAGCGGCTGTTCGGTCGCCGTTCCTTCACTGAGTTCCACAAGCGCGGCTTCCGCTTGTGTACTGAGTCGTTCAGTCATATGAGGCTCCAAAGTTTCTACGGCGGCTTCGTGAACAACAGACGGGCTCGCATCTACGTGGCCGTCCGCGAGGCATTTCTACTCTTTCAGCTCCCCACTTTCGATGAGATGATCGATGACGTTGGGCGCAGTAATTTCCGCGTCCGTGCGAGCTTCCGCCTCGGTCGGAAAGGATGTCTCATTTGTCTCCTTCCAAACGATGCTATCTCCCTTAGAAATCACCGCCGTACCTCGAAATTCGTCAGGCGCGACCGCGACAGCGGAAGCTTCAAATGTAAAATCCTTGTACGTGTCCGGCATGGAAATCTCCTCTCATGCGAACCATCAATCTAGCATGCACAGCACGTCGACGGTTGACTTGCGACGTACGTCAATCTCGGTTGGGAATTACCTTAAGGCAGAGACGTTGGTAGCTCGCATCTACTTGTGCAACTCACTGCGCAACGAAGCAACGTTACTTGTCGTAACGGGCCGCGCGTCATTACCCCATGAGGCCCGGATAAAGGTCAGAACCTCGGCGATCTGTGCATCCGTCAGAATGCCGGCAAAGGCGGGCATCGCCTGGCGAGGTGGCCCGCTCACTGTCGCGGGACTATTACCGCCTTCAACCAACAAGCGAATCAGCGAGGTCGTATCTTCGCTGATGACCATAGGATTGCCGGCGAGTTTGGGAAACGTCTGCGAGATGCCTGCACCGTTGGCCTGATGGCATTGCGCGCAGAACGATGCATAGACTGCCGTTCCGGTCGCGGACGGCTTGTCTGGAGCCCGCGTTTTTTCAACTGACTGCGATGACGGCTTGTACTGTCCGTCGGCCGCGCCGGTGGCAGGTAGCGCCTTCAGATACCGGGAGATAGCATGCAGGTCATCGTCGCTCAGGTATTGCAGACTGTCCTCGACGGTCCCGACCATGCTGCCGAAAGCGGCGACGCCGGCGCCGTGCCCCGTTTTCAGGAACGCCGCGAGTTCGTCCTGGCTGACGCGCCCAAGGCCCGAGCCAGTGTCGCCTCTGAGATTCGGCGCATACCAGGTATCGTTGACGCCGCCCGACAGGTATTCCTTCGACGAGTCGTCATAGCCCCGTTCCTGATAGCCGACCCCCCGCGGGGTGTGGCATGAACCGCAGTGGCCCAGCGACTGTACAAGATAAGCCCCTCGATTCCATTGGGCATCACGATCGGAACTTGGCTGGAAATGCCCGGATGGCGCGAACACGAAGTCCCAGAACGCGAGTGCCCAGCGCTGGTTGAAGGGGAAGGGCACGCGTGTGGTCGGTGCAGGCTTCGCTACGGGCTTCACGCCATTCATCATGTAAGCGTAAAGCGCGCGTATATCGTCGTCCGAGACCTTGGAGAAAGAGACGTAAGGCATCGCCGGATAAAGGCGCTTGTTGCCAGGCGCGACGCCTTCGCGAAGTGCCCGTTCAAAATCTGCGTAGCTATAGGCGCCAATGCCGAACCGCCTGTCCGGGGTGATATTGCTGCTCACGATGGTGCCAAACGGTGAAGTCATCTCGAGGCCACCCGCGTACGGCGCGCCACCCATCGGCGCGGTGTGGCAACCGGCACAATCAGCCGCTTTCGCCAAATATTCGCCGCGAGCGATCAATGCCGGTGCGGATGCCGCCGGCTGATCCTGGGCGTGCGCCTGTCCGGCCAGGCAGAGCAGGAAGGCCGGAAACGCCAACAGCCATGTACCACCGTTGCCGACACGGCCGAACCATACATGTCTGGACGGACGGAGCGGAGAACGCCCCCTTGCTGCACACTGACTTGCAGACCCTCGCCGTGGGCCAAAACGCGGTCCGAGCACGTCGCATTCTCCTTCAATGACTGTCTGCCTCGGGCACAATCTACGGTCGCCGAGCACCGAAATTGCCTGTCGTTCACGCCGCGCGCGAGGATCAGGCGACGATCCTGACGGGAATCAATTTGGCGGCCGGCACCTTGCTCTGCTTGGCGTAGTGCCAAAGAGGAAGCAGCGGGTTGCATTCCGGGTAATAGCCGCCCACACATCCTGCTGGTAGATCAAAGTTCTTTATCTTTAAACCGCTAACCCGTCGTTCTACGCGGTCGTCGGCGACTGTCTCCAGCGTGATCTCCTGTTCGGCAGAAAGTCCTAGGCGATCCATGTCCTTCTCATTCATCAGTAGTACCATCCGGCTGCCGTGCACCCCTCGGAAACGGTCGTCAAGATTATAGATGGTCGTGTTGAACTGGCTGTCGCTGCGCAAGGTAAAAAGTCGAAGGGTGTTCTCGTCTATGCCGTGCACGTCCGGGTCCTCGAAGAGTGTGGCGGACGTCAGAAATTCGGCCTTGCCGCTCTTCGTTTCCCATTTGCGCTTAGATGCGGGCAGCGGCTGATGGAAGCCGCCGGGTGTCCACATACGCGAGTTGAAATCGTGGAAAATCTTCGGGTACGTTTGCGCGATCGCATCTCTGATTGAGGCGTAGTTGTTCGCCCACGCGTCCCAGTCGACGGTCGAAGCCGGCCCGAGAGTCGCCTTCGCAATCCCGGCGACGATCCTTGGCTCCGAGCGCAGTTTTTCGCTGGCGGGTTTCGCTACGCCTCGTGAGCCATGCATGCAACCGGTGCTGTCTTCCATCGAGACGGCTTGTGTCTTGCCGGCCTGCTCGTCGATTTCGATCCGACTCAGGCAGGGAAGGACGTAGGAAATCTCACCATGAATCAAATGGCTGCGGTTGAGCTTTGTCGTGATGTTCACGGTCAGCCTTAGCTTGCTCCAGGCAGGCTCAATCACTGATCGATCCGGCACCGAGCGCACCAAATTACCGCCAAGCTGGAATACGGCACGTACCTTACCGGCCACGATGGCCTCGCATGCTTCCACTGTATTCATGCCTGTGTCGCGCGGCGGCTCGAATTGGTATTGTTCCGCCAATTTGTCGAGCGGCGCGAGTTCAGGCTTTTCCGTGACCCCGACGGTCCGTTGCCCCTGCACATTCGAGTGTCCCCTCACCGGTGAGGGTCCCGCGCCCGGCTTGCCGATATTGCCCCTCATCAGGAGCAGGTTCATCAGGAGCCGCACATTCTGTACACCCATCCGGTGTTGCGTGAGCCCCATGCCGTAGTGGGCAATCACGGCATGTGCACGGCCGTATTCAGCAGCGGCTTGTGTGGGCGCTTCGCGCGTGAGCGCGCTGACGCGTTCGATTTCCGCCCAGTCGCATTGACGGACGAACGCGGCAAATTCGGCGAAACCGGTCGTATGTTCTTTGATGAATTCGATACCTAGAAGCCGGGGCCTGCCGCTGGAGAGCGCTTCGTCGTCAGCCTCGAGCAGCGCCTTGCAGATACCCGTAATCGCCGCGCTGTCACCGCCGGCCACCACCTGATGGTATTGCGTGCTGATTTCCGTTGAGCCGGGCGTGAGCATCTGTAGCGGCGACTCCGGATTGACGAAGCTGACCAGGCCCGGCTCACGAATTGGATTGAACGTGATGATTGGCACGCCGCGCTTGCGGGCATCCTGCAATTGATGCAGCATCCGCGGACTGTTCGTGCCAACATTCTGGCCAAAGAAGAACATCAAGTCGGTCTTCTCGAAATCGTCGAGCGTGATGGTGCCCACGCCTACGCCGATCGCTTCCTTCAGCCCGACGCTCGTGCTCTCGTGGCACATGTTCGAGCTGTCGGGTACGTTGTTGGTGCCATACATGCGCGAGAACAACTGATACATGTAGGCAGTCTCGAGCGCGTTTAGTTCGCGACCGATCTCAGCAAATGCGTCGTCCCACGAGACTTCGAGGTACCTGTCGGTCGCCGGATCCCAACGTAGAGGAGCCGCGACGCGTCCGGCCTCCTCGAGTTCGTGATCGTGCCAGCTATTCAGCGCGGACACCGTGTGGTGGGCGAAAAAATCAGGATCGACGCGTTTCGACGTCAGGTCCCAAGCGGTCGCTTTCGCACCGCTTTCACAGAACTCGAAGGTGTGGGGATCCTTGGGCTTCGCCCAGGAACAGCTCACACACATGAACCCGTCCGGTTTGTTCTGATGCATGAGGACACGACTGCCATCGACTGCGACATGCTCTTGAAAGAGGGCACGGGTGACGGCTTTTATTGATCCCCAGCCGCCAGATGCATTCTTGTATGCGTCGGACTCTTCGTGCGCTGTCATGTCTACGCTCCTGAAAAGGTACCTTTTGTAGCAATGCGTGTTCCCCGTGGCTTGCCTGAGTCATTCGCATGCGTGTCTCGTCAGATTGCCGTGGATTCGCTGCGTTCTGTTCACTGGTGATATAGATAAGCCGCAATGTCACGCGCATCGGCTTCGGTCACGTTTAACTCGGGCATTGCTGCATGAGGATCGACCTGTCGCGGATGGCGGATCCACGCTTCGAGGTTCTCGGGGGAATTGGGAAGGTTTCCACCGACATAGCTACGCTCTCCTATGTCTTGCAAGCTCGGGCCGATCAGTCCATAGGCGTTCGGAATTCCATCGATCTTGTGGCAGGCACCGCAGCCGTAGCTCACGATGGCCTCGCGGCCGCGTTGCGGGTTACCGCCGGTCGCGGCGTCATACGACGGCGGCTTGTTCCCACAAGCGCTCAGCGCGAACAGCAGCGCCGAAAGGATAACGGCCGATTTCATGTTCGTCTGTCCTGGCGCGCGCTCATCGGGACATTTGAAAA
>NZ_JAQGMM010000038.1 GCF_028292365.1 Caballeronia sp. | reverse complement strand
CGAGGACGTGCCGCACACTGGCGACTGATTTCGCATCTCGCGCTCAACCACGTCTCGCTCGCTCAAAGCGGCGTCTCGGCGCTCAAGGAACTACTGCGGCTATACGATCTTCGGCGCACGGCGGTCTCGACGCGGCACATCGAAGGCATCACCGCCATCGAGCAGCGGCCGACCATCCAGTGGCTTCCTGGCAAGCCGTTCGCCACCTTTGTGCGCGGCATTGAAATACGCCTCACGCTCGACGAGCAGCATTTCGTCGGTACGAGCCTCGGTTCCTTCGTGCGTGTGATCGACACGTTCTTTGGGCTGTATGTGCACCTGAACAGCTTTGTGCAACTGGTCGTCGTCTCCAAGCGGACCGGCGAGGAGATCCTGCGATGCAAACCCCGCAGCGGCGAATCGATCCTGCTGTAGTCGAGCGTTTGCTCGACGAACCGTATCGCTTTGAATTTTTTCAGGCGGTGCGCCTGCTCGAAATAGCATTCGCGCGCGAAGCGGCCGATGGTGGGCGTCCTCGCGGCGATGTTATCGCGAGGCATGTCGCGTTTCGCAACAGCTTGTCGTTGTCGTTTCCTCCCAGCGAGATCCAGGCCGCGATATCGTTCGATCACGACAACACGGCGTTGAAGAGCAAGCCGTCCCGCACGCAAGCGTTGGCGAACGGGGGCTTGAGCCGGGTCGAAATCACGCCGGCCTTTTTTGGCCTGCTTGGAGTGCAGGGCGCGTTGCCGCTAGCTTATACGGAGCAGATTGCCGGTCGGGAGCAAGTCAATAAGGACTACGCGGCGCGCGAGTTTTTCGACATGTTCTCGAACCGCGCAACGGCGTTGTTTTATGCCGCATGGAAGAAGTACCGGCTGCCGCTTCACTACGAGATCGACCGGGACCAGCGCTACTTGCCACTGCTGCTTTCGCTCGCCGGCGTCTCGCACGCGGAGACGCGCGCCGAGTTGCAGGACGGGGCGGGGGCGCTCTTCGATGAAGCCATAGCGGGGTATGCGCTTGCGGCGCGGCATCGGCCGGCGTCGGCAGCTTACCTGCAACGCACCTTGTCGGACTATTTCAGCGTGCCTATTCGCGTGGAGCAATTCATCGGTCGCTGGTATGACGTGCCGCGTGAACAGTTGAGCGTGCTTGGCGGGGTCAATGCAACGCTCGGCGCAACGGCGCTGGCAGGCCAGCGTGTATGGCAGCGCGACATGCGTGCGCGGCTGGTTGTCGGGCCGCTATCGAAGAAGGACTATGAGGCGTTCTTGCCTGGGGCCGAAAATGCGCTCGCGCTGGAACGCATGTTGACGCTGCTGGCCGGCGTCACGCTCGAATACGAGGTGTCCCTCGTGCTGCGTCGCGAGGAGGTCGGGCCGAGTTATCTCACGAGTGATCTCAGCCTGGGCGCGCGACTGGGCTGGGATGCGTTTCTCTGTACGAAACAAGCGCCGCGAGATCGCGCAGACGCATGTTACGAACTTCACGTCATCTCCTGACGCATCAAGAACACTGCAACGACATTACTGGACGTCACTCATGAGCACGCCGCTAAAAACGCTGATTGCCAAGCTGAACCCGACCTGCCGTCAGGCAACCGAGCGCGCCGCGAGTGCCTGCCTTTCGCGCGGCCACTACGAAGTCGAGCTGGAACACTTGTTCCTCGCGTTGCTTGAAGAGCCGGCGAGCGACGTGCTGCTCGTCTTGCGTGCAAGCAACATCGATCAGGCGGCTGTCCGGCGCGACCTCGAGGGTGAACTGTCGCGGCTGCAAACCGGCAACACGCGCACGCCGGTTTTTTCCGTTCACCTGATCGCGCTCTTCGAACAGGCATGGCTGATTGCATCGCTTGACTCGCACATCGGACGGATCCGCTCGGGCCATTTGCTGCTTGCGCTGACTAATGCGCCCGAGCTTGCGCAGTTCGCGCAACGCATGTCGCCACTGTTCGCGTTGGTGCGGGTAGATCGGCTCAAACACGAATTCGATCAGGTAACCGAAGGATCGGTCGAGGCGCAAGCACCCACGCCTGCCGAAGACTCAGCGTCACTACCGCCAACGGGGCCTTCCAAAACACCCGCACTCGACACTTATACGAGCGACCTCACGGCACGCGCTCGCGAAGGCAGCATCGATCCGGTAATTGGACGCGAGGCGGAAATTCGCCAGGCGATCGATATCCTGATGCGCCGGCGCCAGAACAATCCCATCATGACGGGTGAGGCGGGCGTCGGCAAGACAGCGGTGGTCGAGGGACTCGCGTTACGCATTGCCGCCGGCGATGTGCCCACGCCGTTACGCGATGTCGCCCTGCATGTGCTCGACATGGGTCTGCTGCAAGCGGGCGCGAGCGTGAAAGGCGAGTTCGAGAATCGCCTGAAGCAGGTGATCGATGAGGTGAAGAAGAGCCCGCACCCGATCATCTTGTTTATCGATGAAGCGCATACGATCATTGGTGCCGGCGGCCAGGCCGGACAGAACGATGCGGCCAATCTGCTGAAACCCGCGCTAGCACGCGGAGAGCTGCGCACTATCGCCGCGACGACCTGGAGCGAATACAAGAAGTACTTTGAAAAGGATGCTGCGCTTGCGCGGCGGTTCCAGGTGGTGAAGGTGGAGGAGCCGAGCGAGCCGCTCGCCGCGGCCATGCTGCGCGGCATGAGCGCGCTGATGGAGAAGCACTTCAACGTGCGCATTCTCGACGACGCCATCACGGAAGCCGTGCGCTTGTCGCACCGTTACATCAGCGGCCGCCAGTTGCCCGACAAGGCTATTGGCGTACTCGATACGGCCTGCGCGAAAGTCGCGCTCGCACAGAGTTCCACACCGGCCGTGATCGACGATACGAAGAAGCGTATCGAGCGAACAGATGTCGAACTTGCCGCGCTTGAACGGGAAGCCGCAAGTGGCGCCGCTCATGGTGAGCGCATCGCGGGTCTGCGTGAAGCACGCGCACAGGACGTCGAGATGCTCGCTCGCGACGAAGCGCGGTTTCAGCAGGAGCGTTTGCTGGTCAACGAGATCGATGATTTGCGTCGTCAGATTGATGCCGCACGCGACGGCCATGCACAGGTCGACTTCCAGACAATTCGCGCGACGCTTGATGAACGGGTGAGCGAACTGCGCACGCTGCAGAGCGCGCAGCCGATTGTCCCGCTCCAGGTGGACGGTCATGTTGTAGCGGAGATTGTTGCGTCGTGGACCGGCATCCCACTCGGGCGCATGGTGAAAAACGAACTGCAAACCGTGCTGAATCTCAAGGCGCTCCTGACCACGCGGGTGATCGGTCAGGACCATGCGCTCGAGGCCATCGCCCAGCGCGTGCGTACCGCCAGCGCGAACCTCGAGGACCCGAACAAACCGCGGGGTGTGTTCATGTTCGTGGGGCCGTCGGGGGTCGGCAAGACGGAAACGGCGCTTGCCCTGGCGGATGTGCTCTACGGCGGCGAACGCAAGCTCGTCACCGTCAACATGAGCGAGTATCAGGAAGCGCACAGCGTGTCGGGGCTCAAAGGCTCGCCGCCCGGTTATGTCGGCTATGGCGAGGGTGGCGTGCTGACCGAAGCCGTGCGGCGCAATCCCTATTCGGTGGTGTTGCTGGATGAGGTCGAGAAGGCGCATCCCGATGTCCTCGAAATGTTCTTCCAGGTCTTCGACAAAGGCGCCATGGACGATGCGGAAGGCCGCGAAATCGACTTTCGCAACACACTGATCATCCTGACATCGAACGTTGGGTCCGCCGCGGTGATGACGGCTTGCCTCAATAAGCCCGACGACGAACTACCGAGTGCCGACGCGCTGGCCGAGATGTTGCGGCCCCAGCTATTCAAGGTGTTCAAGCCGGCCTTCCTCGGGCGTATGAAGGTTGTTCCGTACTATCCGGTCCCTGATGACGTGCTGGCCGAGATTATCGAACTGAAGCTTGGGCGCATTGCGCGGCGGGTCGAGGCCAATCACAAGGCAGCCTTCGAATGGGATGAAAGTCTCGTGGACGCAGTGCTTGCGCGGTGTACGGAAGTCGATTCGGGCGCGCGCAATGTCGATCACATCCTGAGCGGGACGCTGCTGCCGGAGATTGCCGGGCATGTGCTCGAACGCATGGCGAGCGGCACGACGATTACACGCATTATTGCGGGCGCCGATGAGGGTGGCGGGTTCAGCTACGTGATCGAGTGAGGGTTAGATAGCACCTTCGCGCGTAGTTCCGAAACAACCAGGATAGTTGCAGTACTAAACGTTTGAATTGAATCATGTCAACGACCTCCGCCTTACTCGATCCTGTTTCCGCGTCGTCGCCTTGCGGCGATGACTTGCTGTTTTCTTCGGACTTCGACGCCGTTCAGCAGGCGCGCCGCTTCGACGATCCTTCACTCGACCAGGGTGAGTGGGTCACCGAGATCAAGGAAGCCGACTGGCCCTTCGTGATCGAACGCAGCACGGCATTGCTGAAAACGCAGACAAAGGATTTGCGTCTCGCTGTGTGGCTGACCGAAGCCCTTGCCATGCGCAACGGCTTGCAGGGACTCACCGACGGTTTCACCTTGCTCAAGGGTTTATGCGAGCGCTTCTGGGATCACATTCATCCGTTGCCTGAGGGCGATGATGCCGAGTACCGCCTGGGCAACGTGGCGTGGCTTGTCGGCCGCAGTGCCGAGCTGTTGCGCGGAGCGGCGCTGACGGAAGCTGGTGGTCAGCGTTATAGCGCGCTGGACTGGGAGGTGGCCACGCATGCCGCGCAGGCAGCAAAACGCGACCCTGAACATGCTGACGACATCCTGCGCGGCAAGCCATCGGTCGAGGCTATCGAGGCATCGCGACGCTCCACGCCTACGGCCTTTTACGCAGCGCTGCTTGGGCAACTGGCGACCTTCGAAGTGGCGATGCTTGCGCTGGAAAAGGAGCTGGATCACCGCGCCGGGGAGGGTGCGCCGAGCTTCCGCCGTGCGAGGGATGCCTACGAGACGGTGTATCGCCTGGCCGAGCGTTTCGCTCGCGAGAGCGGTGTGAATGCCATTGTCGAAGCGCCCAAGCCTGTGGTTCTGGAAACGCCCCTGCGCGTTGAGCCGTCATTTGAGCAGCAAGCTGTTGCGCCCGTTCGTGAGGAGCCTGTGTTTATGTCAATGCCTATCACAGCAAGTGCGAGCGGCGCCCAGGCGCGAGCTCAAGCGGTGGCGCAATTACGCGAGGTTGCCGCGTTTTTCCGTCGTACCGAGCCTCATAGCCCCGTGGCGTATCTCGCCGAAAAAGCCGCTGAGTGGGCCGACATGCCATTGCACGAATGGCTGACCACCGTGGTCAAGGACGATGCATCGCTCGCTCATATCCGGGAGTTGCTGGGAGTGAAGGGGCAGTCGGAATAATCGTTTCGTTCGCGCCGGCAATCCCTCAAGGGTTCATCAGTTCGAATGAAAAGTAACTGCCTCCTTACTGTCCCGCTCGAAACTCAATCCGTCTATTGCGCGCCCGGCCGTCGTTCGTATCGTTCGATGCTATCGGCTGATCCGGTCCCACGCCCGTCGTATTCAGCGTCTGCGGACTGATTCCCTTCGCCACCAGATATCCCTTCACCGCGTCCGCACGCGCCTGGCTCAACGCAACGTTCGAACTCCGGTTGCCCGCATTGTCGGTATGCCCGATCACCTCGACCGTACGCGTTGTCATCTTCACAAGCACAGCCGCCATCTGATCGAGAATAGCGCGCCCTTGCGGTGTCAAAGTCGCACTGCCGGTTTCGAACTCGATCGTGCGATTAGCTAGAGTGCGGTCGAGTAAACCCTGTTCCGACGCCGTGACACGAAGGCCATTCTTGATCGTGTACGTAGGGTTCAATGAGTTGGCCATGTCGCTTGCAATCTGCTGGCGCTGCGCCTCATTGCGCACTTCGCCCTTCACATCGATTGCCGTGCCGTCAATTCTCAACTGCCCCTTGCTGATCTGCTTCAACTGCGGGTTGATCAGCTTCTGCACATTGGCGCCCCAGTTCGGCGGCGTCGCAACATCGCCGATCTCGATCTGGTCAACTACATTGCTTGCCCCATACGTATCGCGCAAACGGGCGAGCACTGCTGCTTTGGTCGCTTCGTCCGGCACGGTGCCACCGGCTACGACCTGACCCGGCACCGTGTTGGCCGTCGCAGGCGCCGACACAATCGCCCCCGTCGCATTGGGGTTCTGAAGCGTGGGCGAAACCGGTGCGGCGACCGCGGGCAACGCCGTGGTCTTTACCGGATCGCCCGCGACCGGATTGACGGTCTGCGCTTGAGCACCGACTGCACCAACCAGGAAGCACACGGCGACAATCGAACGCATGCGCTCAAGCTCCGATGAAAACCTCGCGGAACGTGTCGATAGCGACACGCAGCGAGAGTTGCGGTTGATCGAGATAACTGACGAGCTTGCTGATGCCATGATCATTCTGTGCATGTGCGTCGATCCACTCGGGATCGTCAATATCGATGTTATGGGCCGCATATACCTGTGGATCGACAATACTGTGCAGCGTTTTCGCCGAAGCGCCGTTGAAGCCGACGACCAGCCGTTCACGCGAAGCAATCGTGCCAATGAAAATGGCCAGTTCGAAGTCAGCCTGCGAGACGAAGGGCGCGATCAGTTCGAGCCAGAGCGCCGCCACCAGGCTCCGATAGAACGGATCATTCGGCAACGGCAGCGTCAGGCCGCGTTCGAGATGAGAAGAGCCGCTTGCCATCACCGGCTTGAGCAGCGACCCGAGCGCAAGCATCGCGCCGCGCAGACGTACCGGATGACCGTTCGCCAGCAGCATCTGCTCAAGACCCGCGAGCGTCTGGTGCTCGACAAAATCCGCGAAGGTGCCGTCGTGCGGATTGCGCTGTGAATCGATATCGACGGCAATCTGCGTTTCTGCGAGCGCCTGCAAGGCGCCGGGCGGTTCGACGTCGCCAAGCAGTGGCTGCATCTGCGCCGCAATACGCGACCACAGGCGCGCGAAGGCGAGGGGACTACGCGGCAGGAAGCTCAGCGGGCGGTCGACCTCGAGCGCGGCCGCCGCTAGGAACGGAAAGCGGCGCTGCGACTGGTCGTGGCTCGTCACCATATGGCCCGCTATGGCCAGCTTGCTCTGCGAGCCGAGAAACGCGAAGTGAACCGGCTTGGCTTCGTCATAGACGATCTTCCAGCGCGGATCTTCCGCGAGCAGTTCCATGCCTTGCGCCACGTACCGGTCGAGCGTGTTCAGCAATTGCGGATTGTTGGCGCTCTTCACGAAGTCGCCGCGCGATGGAATCTTGCCGAAGTACGCGACCTGCGCCTGTACAGTCTGCGTCATTGCGTGTCTCCTATAGCCGATGTCGCGGCAGCAGTTTGCCTGGATCCGGCCGGCGCCACAGGCACTGCCGTTCTGCCCGCCGCGGCTGCAACGTCGGCTACTGATGAAGGTAGTTGCAAACCGCGCAGGCTCTGACGCTGCGGCTGATCCCCGCTGCCGCTGTTTCCACCACTTCCGCTGCCACCGCCGCCAGCACCGGCCGACTGCGCCGAGCTGATGATCCGCATGCTCACCGAGATCGACACGCTGCCCTGAGTCCAGGTGAGATCGAAGGTGCCGTCAGGGCGGCGCTTGCGTTGTGCCGCGTTGATCAACTTCTCCAGGCCGTAGCGGCCCGGTTCGTTGACCAGTTCGACCGTGCGGCCGTCAAACGTGGTCGCGCTCAAATGCGCGCCGGGCGTTCCTTGCGGATTCGGCCATACGAAGTTGGTCCACTGCGGCGGGGTGTTGCGATAGCGCAGTTGCTGGCCATCGATCTCGAAGGTGAACTCGGTCGTGCCGGAACTCGGCTGGGGCAGGATCTGGAACACCGTTTGCGGTTCCGTGGGGCCCGCGCCACCGGCTGCGCCAGATGCACCGCCCGCAAGCGGTGCCACCCAGCTCGCAAACCCGTTCGTGAACTCAGGCGTCAGTGCGAGGCCCATGTCGCCCCAGGTCCGGGCGCTCAGCGCATCGCCGCGACGTACCGCGAGCGGTCCGAGGGTCGTCCCCACGAACTTCGCGATCGAGCCGTCAGGGCCGAACACTTGCGCGATTTCACCGGCGCCTGCCTCCACCTTGCCGTTCGCCGAGAACGGATATTTGCTCGCCAGCGACGACTGGAACGTCTGATAAACCTGCGCGTTCCACACCTTGTTCACCTCGACAGAAGCCGGCTGGATGATCACTGCATAGGCCTGCATCAGCGGGCGCACGAGCAGCGGACGCAGGCCTCTGCGCTGCGACTCGGTGAGACCGTTGAGCATTTGCTCATCCACCAGTTTCAGCGAGTCCGAGAGTTCCGAGCCGCTGCCATCGAGTGTCTGCTGCATCAACTGGCGGGCGCCCGGTCCCGGATCACCCTGGTTCTTGAGGACGTTAAAGCGCGTTCTAACCTTGGAGAGCGAGTCCATGTAGTTCTGCAGCATCGAGCCGCTGTCGTGCTTCACGACAATGCGTGCGAGCCCTGAAAACTCTTGCCCGACCGGACCCATCGGCAATTGCACGGGGCGGCCGTTGAGGTCGATGTTGGCGTTGATCGCACCGTTGGACGAGCGCGAGAACAGGTTCGAGATCCAGCTTTTCGCGCGTTCCATGGCCCCGGCTTTCACGGGGTCGACCTGGACGGAGGCAAGCGATGGGTTGTCCCACGAAGTCTGCTCGTACGCGGTTTCCAGTACCTTACGGATAGGCGAGTCCTGCGGATCACCGAGGCGGTTCATTGAGTCGACCGCTTGTCCGAAGCTGCCGAAACTTTGCACCACGACACCCTGCATGAAGCGGGTCCACTGCGCCGCGTACTCGGTCTTGTACATCGCGACGAGCGCCTTCTGGATCTGCTCCGGGCTGCCTTCGAGCGTCAGGTCGTCGTGCGCCGACACATTGAGCACCCAGTCCTTCGCCTGCAGCTCCTTGGTCGCGGCATCGCGGATCGCGGGCTGCACGTAATCGCTCCACGCTTCACGCGTGAAGGTGCCGGGAATGGCGTAGCTGCCTGCGACCAGGCCGTTGTTGTCTTCGCCCACGATGCGAGCAACGGTCATGGGCGCGAAGCGGGTGGAGGCGCGCGCCTTGATCTCTTCGTAGACACGTTCGCGAGCGGGCAAGCCGCGCACCACATGACGAAGGTTTTCGCGCGTCTGGTCGACGAGCGCCAGATTCGAATCGATCATCGGCCAGTCGTTGTCATTGACGCGCGACAGATAGAACGTGAGCATGCGCTCCGCGCTGCGGATCATCTCGTCGCGAGGCATGTTGCCGCGATTCTGCTCCAGCCAGCCACGCCAGAAACGGGCGACCTGATCCGTCAAATGAGCGGTCTCCGCGTGCCGCTTGTCGCTCAGCATCAGGTACGTCTTGAGCGCGTTATAGGCGTCTTCCACGTTGGACGGCGACGCGTCGTTATAGAGGCCGCCATTGTTGTTTGCCGCGGCCATTGCGTTGCGTGCATTCGCAGTGGACACCGCCATCGCACCGGATTCGGGCGGACGGGTCATGGGCGACAGTTGCTCCGGATGGGCGTTGACGTCCTTCATGAACGAAGCAAGGTTCGCCGATACCGGCGCGAGCAACAATTGCTTCACGCCAAAGTAATACTCGGTGAGCAGATGCTGTTCGAGACGATCGCCCTGGTACAGCCCGAGCGAAACCGAAAGCGGCCGTTCACGCCGGAACTGGTCGAGCTGTTCGATGCGGTCTTCAAGAATGTCCATGGCTTCGAGCCGCGACTGCAGGTCATTGCGGTTCTGCTGAAGCTTGACCACCTTGTCGAGATCGGCTGCGACATTCGACGCAAGCTGCTGGTTGCCGATCGTCGACCAGGTCCAGCCGCCGAGCAACAGCGCGAGGACGGCGACGAAACCGAAGAACGCGGTATAGCGCGTGCGGGTCTTGATCGGACTCGCAAACTGGCGCACGGTCTCGCGATCCGCAAAGATGACCTTGGAAAACAGGTCGCGAAGGAAAAAACCATTCTTCGAAAACGCGCTTTGAGCAGTGGGCAAACCCTCGCCTTCCAGCCCGAAGCGGTGCGCAATGCGTTGTGTCGCCGCGCTGTTGGTCACGCCTTCCTGCAGCGCGCTGGTGAAATAGAAGCCGCGGAAAATAGGCTTGTGCTGGAACGGATTGTTTTCGAACAGCGTCGCGAGGAAGGTGCGCAGGGTCGGCTTGATCGCCGAGAATTCAAGCGGGAAACTCAGTTGCCCCGGCAATAACTTCAAGCCGCGGTTCATTGATATCTGCGCGATGCTGATTTCTTTCAGGCCTTCATGCAGTTCATCGAAGCGGGTGTCGAAGAGGCCCACTACATCGCGCTTTTCGTCCGGCTCGTAGGGCAGGGTGGCGCCCCAGACACGGTCGTATTCCTGTTTCTCGTTGCCGCTGAAAAATTCGGTGAAACCGGTGATGAGATCGGCCTTGGTGAACATCACGTAGACCGGCGCGAATACTTCCAGCTTTTCGGTCAGTTCCTGCACGCGCTGGCGCAGGTTCTTGGCCAGGTTGATCGCGAACTCGGGACGGTTGTTGGTGAGTTCGGCAATGCTTGCCGTCACGATAATGCCGTTGATCGGCGCTTTCGGCCGATAGCGCTTGAGCAAGCCGAGAAAACCGAGCCATTCGCTGCGGTCTTCTTCGTGAATGGAGTAGCGCCCGGCGGTATCGAGCAGGATGCCTTCAGTCGTGAAAAACCAGTCGCAATTGCGCGTGCCGCCAATGCCGTGGACGACCGCATCGTTTTTATCCGCGAACGGGAATTGCAGGCCGGAGTTCAGCACGGCGCTGCTCTTGCCCGCAGCCGGGTTGCCGATCACGATGTACCACGGCAGCTCGTAAAGCGCGGCGCCGCCCGAGGCCTGGCCGATCTTTGACGTCTTGATGGTCTTGACCGCCGCCGACAAACGCGCGCGCAGCGTTTCCAGTTCGGCTTGCTTGGCCGGCTCCGCCGACGCATGCCCTCGGCCGGTTTCCGCTTGCTGCTCGAGCATGTCGCCCAGTTTCGCGTTGGCACGCCGGGTCTTGTGACGCTTCCAGGCCCATGAGAGCAACCATAGGAACACGGCTGCGCCGAAGATCGCGGCGGGCCAGATCCAGTCGATCTGGAACAGGTCGGCAACGACGAAGAGGAATGCGGCCAGCGTGATGGCGCCGACAACAGTCAACGTGCGCGATCGGGTCAACACGTTCAGGAAACGTCGCATAGTGCAGTCAGGTCTTTGAAGTTTTCATGGCAACCGCGCGAATGGCGGCGACGCAACGGCGAGCGCTGGAACAGGATGTCCAGTGAAGCGTTCAATGCGCCTGCCCGATCTTGAAGCCGGGCTTGTGGTATTCGACATGGCCGAGATCCATCATTTTCCAGCGGCCGCCCCAGGTAAGCCCGACCGATTCGGCAGTCTCGCCGTACAACTGATAACCCCGCATTGCCCAGGGATCCTTTTCGGAAATTACAATCTTCCCGTTTAGCAAGAAAGCGTTATCTGCGGCAAGGCCATATTGGTGATAGCTTTGAAAGGCTCCGGCATTCGTTATATTGCTCCCCATTTGCGCCAATCTATTCTGGCGCTCCGGGCTTCGATATCCTTCCAATAGCGCCATTTCGTATCCATGTTGTTCGCGCATGATTTTGTACACGAGCAACAAACGCGTCCGAAAATCGGCATCCAGCAAATTCCAGTCGCGGCTTGCGTCTTTCAAGGCTGGCCGAACCTGCTCGACTTCGCGTGTTGCAAACACATCGGGTGGTAAGGGTGGCGGCGGAACGAGTTGCTCGCCGTTAAGAAGCGCCGCGATTTTCTCGTCGGGAACGCGCAGGTCTTCGTCATACTGGAATAATTGCCGTTTGCGCATTACCAGTGCGACTAATGGCGGCGCGACAAGAATACCCGCGGTAGACAAAATCAGCAAGCGCTTGCCGACAACAATACGACGCGCATCGATAACCGATAAACGGGAAATTTTGACCGAATAAGCCAGTCGATCTTTCGCAAAGGCTCGCCGGGCGGACAACCTGGCGTACAACCTAATATGCAGGTTGTCAAACCATTGAAATAAAAGCGTGAATGCCGCCGATCGCAGTCCTGGTAAGAACAAGAGCGCGGCTATTGCGACAGCAATCAGGAAATACGCGAAAATTGCAACTGCGATCAAGATCTGCCCCGGGAATTTCTGGTCATTGTATTTTGTATTGCTTGCTTTTAGAATCAGGCGTCCATTGAACCACCGGAAGCTGCTTCCGGCGTATTATCCGGGCAAACTTAATCAAGTATCAACGAGACATTTTAATGAGTGTGCCGGACCCGTCGAATTCCAAAGCGCCCCCTAGCCTCCTTTCCGGCAAGGAGAAGGCCGAGCATGCAAATGGCTCGCGAATTCTTGCCAGTCTTGAAGGCCGGGTGGAAAGCGGGCCAGTACACCCGCGGCGCTCTAGATCGGCTTATGCACTGCTGGCTCTTTTGATAGCAGGCGCGGCGGCGTGGGGTGGCTGGCATTATCTCCCTTATAAGTGGACTGACTCTCCTGCCGTTTCCTCAACAAACGCCCGGGCCAATGCGAATACAAATAAAACAATTACCGCGGTAGATGCATCGGGCCAACCGGCGAGTGCGGTGGGTAATACCGCTGCCGCGATGAAGCCTGCGAGCGGCGCGGCTGCGCAGGTCGCCGGTGCGCAGGCGGCGGTGAATTCGCAGGCCGCCTCAATCGTCGCGGCCGACGATGACAACGCCGCGTCGAAGACAACAGGCCGGATTGCGAGCGCGCTCGAGAACGGTGCATCGGAGGAGGTCGCGGTGTCCGCTGCGGCATCGGCCAACAAGGTGGCGAACACGACGGACGCAGCCGGCAAGAAGGTCGCGAAATCCGACAAGACGACCGGCGCACGCGCGGACGCGGAGGCCGCCAGGAGATCGTTAAGGCAGGACGTGCGCGAAGCGCGCGACAGCAAGACGTCCAGGCATGAGACGCTCGCCGCGCAGGGCAAAAAGCGTCCGTCCGCGCAAAATGCGGACAAGCCGGATGATCAGGACGTGGACCTGCTTGCCGCGCTCGTCTCGCGCACCAAACCTTACACGCCGCCCGCTACGGGGAAGCAGGATGCAGAGGCGGCCCGGTCGTCCGTGAAGGCCGACGCGAAGCTGGCCGCCCGCTTGAAAGAATGCGGCAAGGACAACTTCTTCACAGACGAGATTTGTCGCTGGCGTGTCTGCGATGGACATTGGGGTAAGGACCTCGCTTGTCCAGCAGCGTCGGAGACGAGTAACAGCCGCAACTAGGGGAGGAGTGGGTTGGGGCGCTCCAACCGTTCGTTTCCAAGTCGAAAATTTACATCGTTATCCTATATATGACCGAGTGCAGAGAAGAATCGCTTTCCGGCGGCAGTCATCGGTTGCACGGTGTGCTGGTATTTCAGGTTTCAGCTCAGCCTGCGTGATATCGAAGGGCTGTTGTTCGAGTGCGGGGTTATCGCCAGCGACGAAACGGTCCGACGCTGGTGCGATAAGTTCGGTGCGTGCTTCGCACACCGTGTGAAAGCGTCGCGTCGCAAGCCCGGCACCACATGGCATCTTGAGGAAGTATTTCTGACGTTGCGCGGCGAGCCTCGCCCGTTGTGGCGCGCCGTCGATCAGTGCTGAGACACCGCGCAAGATTGTGACCGACCAACTGCGTAGCGATCCGGCGGCGAAGGCCGAGATGCCCGAATTGGCTCACGTCAAGCACGTCTTCGTCTAAGCCTGCGCGCAGGTCAATAACCGAGCCGAAAACAGTCATCAGCCCACGCGCGAACGCGAGCGACGCATGCGGTGGCGGCTACACGGTCGACTTCGCTCGACGATGGATCAACTTGAGTAGCGTGCAGTTGCGCCATCGCAATTTGCGCCTTGCCCTTCAAATCTAGCGCCGTCTCGTCCGCGACGATGCGCTGAACGTCCGGCTTTGATACTTCGCATCAGCTCAATTGAGGTTTGCTAAAAGACTGCATCGCAGATTCAGTTTGCCTGGGACGGTGTTCTGCCAGCCCAGCAGGCTTATTGATTCGAAAGAGCGAATGCAATTGCGAGGATTCGCCGATGTCCTTTCGCGATCTCTGGTATCTACGTGTCGATTTAGCTGCGACGCCCTCGTAACCCTGGTTCAAAGTCATGCACAAACGTAATGCCTTCTTCTAAAAAAGGCAATATTCATGATGTGTGCGCAATTGGATAATCATGCAACGGATAAAGCGCTCATTCGCTGAATCTTCGCTGGATTTTCAGGAGGCAATTGCATGACAGGCAGCACCCCGCAGCAGGCTACTTCAGGTCCCGATCAACCCGCGCGCATCACCGTCCGCGATGCCGTGATCGATTTCATGCGACGCGTGGGAATGACGTCGGTATTCGCGAATCCGGGGTCCACCGAGCTGCCGATGTTCCGCGATTTTCCCGCCGATTTCCGCTACATACTTGGGCTTCAGGAAGCCGTCGTGGTCGGAATGGCCGACGGTTTTGCGCAGGCAACGGGTAACGCCTCGCTGGTGAACCTGCATTCGGCTGCAGGTGTCGGCAACGCGATGGGCAACATCTTCACGGCATTTCGTAACCGGTCGCCGATTGTCGTGACCGCCGGTCAACAAGCCCGTTCAATCCTTCCATTCGACCCGTTCCTGGCGTCGACGCATGCAACCGAGTTACCCAAGCCTTACGTGAAATGGAGTATTGAACCGGCGCGCGCTGCCGACGTGCCGCTGGCAATCGCGCGTGCTTATCACATAGCGATGCAGGAGCCGCGCGGGCCCGTGTTCGTCTCCATTCCCGCTGACGACTGGGACCAGCCTGCGGACTATGTGCCGGTGAGCGACGTCAGCACGGTGACGCGGCCCGATCCGGTCATGCTGGCACGCATGGGTGACGCGCTTGATCAATGTGCACGCCCCGCGTTTGTTGTGGGTGGCGGCGTGGACCGAGCGGGCGCGGTGGATGAAGTGGTGGGCCTCGCTGAACGTCATCAGGCACGCGTTTTCGTGGCGCCCATGTCGGGACGCTGCAGTTTTCCTGAGGATCATCGGTTGTTCGCCGGTTTCCTTCCCGCCATGCGCGAGAAGATTGTCGAGATGCTGGATGGCCATGATCTGATCTGCGTGCTCGGTGCTCCCGCGTTCACTTACCACGTGGAGGGCAGCGGCCCGCACGTTCCCCCGGGCGCGCAACTATTTCAGCTTGTCGATGACCCCGGCGTGGCGGCCTGGACGCCAACCGGTACGGCGGCGGTAGGGAACATCCGCCTCGGCGTCACGGACTTGCTCGCGCGGCCCGCGCCCCGGCCCCGTCCGCTGCCGGCGGGTCGCCGTGCGCCTCCGCGCGCTGAGGCTTCGCCGCTGATGTCAGTTGCATTCGTGCTGCAAACGCTCGCCGAAATACGCAATCCGGCCGACGTCGTGGTCGAAGAAGCGCCGAGTGCACGGCCTGTCATGCAGGAATATCTGCCGTTCACCCGCAGCGGCACGTTCCTGACCATGGAAAGCGGCGGCCTTGGATACGGTATGCCCGCAGCAGTGGGTGTCGCGCTCGCCAAGCCGGGTACCCGGGTAATCGCGCTGATTGGCGATGGTTCCAGCATGTACTCGATTCAGGCTATATGGAGCGCAGTTCAACTCAACCTGCCTATTACATTCGTCATCCTTAACAATTCCCGATATGCGGCGTTGCAGGATTTTGCGCCGGTGTTTGGTTTCGCACCAACCGATCCAGTACAGGGAACCGACCTTCCGGGTCTGGATTTCGTGACGCTTGCGGCTGGCATGGGATGTCGCGGCGTGGCGGTCAGGGAGGCGTCCCTCTTGAAGGACGTCTTGAACGAAGCCTTGCACACTGCCGGGCCGATGCTGGTAGAAACCGTCGTCGCCTAGCGCACGTGGCGCATTGACCCCAGCAAACATAAAAATCATCAGGAGACAGACGATGAAAACCATTGCCATGTTGATCAACGGCGAGGCTGTACAAGCAGCTAACGGCGCGACCTTCGAGCGCAGGAATCCACTGGATGGCGAGGTTGCTACGCGTGCACCGGCCGCATCGGTGGCTGATGCGCTCGCCGCGGTCGATGCCGCCGCCAGCGCGTTCCCGGCGTGGTCTGCTACAGGCCCGGGCGAGCGACGCGCACTGTTGATGCGTGCCGCACAAGTCCTCGAAGAAAAGCATGCCGCCTTCGTATCCACCATGGCGGCGGAAACGGGCGCGTCGGCTATCTGGGCTGGGTTCAACGTGCATCTGGCTGCTTCCGGACTCATGGAGGCCGCGGCGCTCACCACGCAAATCGCCGGCGAAGTCATTCCATCCGATGTACCCGGCAGCCTGGCAATGGGAATGCGGCAAGCGGCGGGTGTCGTGCTCGGGATCGCGCCGTGGAACGCACCGGTGATCCTCGCCGTTCGCGCTATTGCGTTGCCGCTCGCATGCGGCAACACGGTCGTCCTCAAAGGGTCCGAGATATGTCCGGCGACGCACGGCCTGATCATCGATGCATTGCAGGAGGCAGGATTGCCCGCCGGCGTAGTGAACTTCGTGACGAATGCACCGGCGGACGCCGGCCCGATCGTTGAAGCAATGATTGCTCATCCCAAGGTGCGGCGCGTCAACTTCACCGGTTCGACCCGGGTCGGCAAGGTCATTGCTGCAAGCTGCGCGAAGTACCTCAAGCCAGCGGTCCTGGAGCTTGGCGGCAAGGCGCCGCTGCTCGTACTGGACGATGCCGATCTCGACGCCGCAGTCAATGCGGCAGTGTTCGGTGCGTTCTCCAACTCGGGGCAAATTTGCATGTCGACGGAGCGCATCGTGGTGGATCGCAAGGTGGCCGACGCGTTCGTCGCACGGTTCGCCGCCCGCGCGGTCGAACTGCCGCTGGGTGATCCGCGCAATGGACCGGTTGTGCTCGGCTCGGTTGTCGACATGAGTACCGTCGCGCGATGCAATGCGTTGATCGACGATGCACTCGCGAAAGGCGCAACGCTCGCTTGCGGCGGCAAAGCCGACAGCACGCTGATGCCGGCCACGCTGTTGGACCACGTCAACGCCGACATGCGGATCTACCACGACGAATCGTTTGGACCGGTTAAAGCAATCGTGCGAGTGGATGGCGACGAAGAGGCCATTGCCTGCGCCAACGATAACGAATTCGGTTTGTCTTCAGCGGTGTTCAGCCGCGACATCGCGCGTGCGATGAATGTCGCCAGCCGCATTGAATCGGGCATCTGCCACATCAATGGCCCGACGGTGCACGACGAGGCGCAAATGCCTTTTGGCGGTGTCAAGGGCAGCGGATTCGGTCACTTTGGGGGCAAAGCGGGCATCGCGGAATTCACGGATTTACGCTGGATCACCGTGCAGACCACGCCGCGTCACTATCCATTCTGATGGGGAGACATGCAGCGCGAGCAGATACGCTGGCTCAAGTGGTAACCGAGTACTAAGCGTTCCTAAAAAGTGCTAGCGCGGCAAACGATAACGGACACCATGCAAGTAGCAGGTCCGGAAGGTCATGCAGGAAGGTCATGACTTTTACGCTAATTGGCAATATCAAAAGAACGCACCTCGCTCGCATAATTCGCTCAAGAAAATAAAGATGTGCGGGGAGAACTCGCGCAAAACAGGAGACAGTCATATGCCCAGCTACGTACCTCCCGCTGTGTTCACGGGGTCCGCGCAGTCGGAACATGATCAGAATATGAAACTGCAGGACACGAGCAAGACCGTGGACATTGGGAGCGTGCTCGACGACGGTCCATTCACCACGTTCCAGAAGCTTATTGTCCTGCTGGCGGCACTGTCGATCATCGTCGATGGTTTCGACAGCCAGTTGATCGGCTTTGCCATCCCCGTGCTGATCAAGGAGTGGGGTATCGCTCGCAACGCGTTTGCCCCGGTGGTTGCGGCGGGACTGGTAGGCATGGGAATAGGCAGCGCCTGCGCCGGTTTGTTTGCGGACCGGTTCGGCCGGCGCTGGGCGGTGATCGGGAGTGTGCTGGTGTTTGGCTTCGCGACCTGCGCGATCAGCCTTGCCCCGAACCTTGCGGTGATTGCCGCACTGCGGTTCATTGCCGGGCTGGGAATAGGCGGTGCGTTGCCGACCTCCACCACCTTGACGGCGGAATATACGCCCGCGCGCGTGCGCACCATAGCGGTCACGGTCACGATCCTTTGTGTGCCTCTGGGCGGCATGGTGGCGGGATTGTTCGCGAGTGTGATCTTGCCGGCCTATGGGTGGCGCGCGTTGTTTGTGACGGGCGGCGTGCTGCCGCTGGTGCTCGCGGTGCTGCTGCTGTTCGCGCTGCCTGAGTCTCCACGCTTCCTGTCGCGTCGCCCGCACCGCTGGGCTGAGTTGGTGACGCTGCTGGGGCGCATGTCGCGTCCTGTCGCGAAAGATGCCCGCTTCATTGATATCCGCGAGCGCGATTCAGAGAAGCACGTAGGTTTCACCGCGCTCTTCAAGGACGGCCGTGCATTGGACACCGTGGCGATCTGGTGCGCGTTCTTCATGTGCTTGCTGGCTGTCTACGCTGCGTTTAGCTGGTTGCCGACCATGCTCGCCAACGAAGGTTTGTCGATGCAGTTTGCCGGCTACGGGCTCACGGCCTACAACCTGGGCGGTGCAATCGGGGCGTTGGCGTGTGCAGTCACCATCGCACGATTCGGTTCACGCTGGCCACTGATCATTTGTTGTTCAGGCGCCGCTGCCAGCGCGTGGCTGCTGCTGACAGTGGATGTGTCCCGGCATGTGAGCGTGCTGATGTTCGGACTTTTCACACATGGCCTGTTTGTCAATGCGGTGCAGTCCACCATGTATGCGCTCTGCGCCTACGTCTACCCGACAGGAGTGCGCGCGACCGGAACGGCCTCGGCGCTGGCATTCGGGCGGATAGGCGCCATTGTCAGCGCATTCGCCGGCGCCGCGGTCATTACTGCGGGAGGCGCGTCGTCGTACCTGTTGATGCTGGGAGCGGCGATGACCATTGTGATGATCGCGCTTGCGCTCGTGCGCCGACATATACCGAGTGCGATCCGATAGAACGCTGGACGTACTCGCATTGAACGTTCCAATGCGGGGTCGAGCGATCCTCACCCCGCACGCTGCTGACTTAACCAGATCACCCAGTGGGATTCGAGTTTCTGAAAAACTCAATAAATTAGCATACCTATTAAATTAGAAATATGAGGTTAAAAAAAAGTCTGACTAGGTCAGGAGGGTCGAGTGCGCAACACGCTTGACTGTCATCGGAACAAGAAATTTTCAACCTGCATTCCAAAGCGCAGGTCAGGGGACTCGGAGACCATGAAATACAAAACCGCATTATTGAGCGCATTTTTCGCGATCAACGCGGCGCCGTCGTTTGCGCAAAGCAATGTGACGCTTTACGGAATTATCGACACGGGCGTCGAGTATGTAACGCATGCCGATGCATCGGGCAACAGCGTGGTACGGATGCCAGGCATCACGGGTGAACTGCCATCGCGATGGGGCATACGCGGCAATGAAGATCTCGGCGGCGGCTGGTCAGCCGTCTTCACGTTGGAAAGCGGTTTCAATACCAAAGCCGGGACGTTGAACCAGGGTGGTCGCCTGTTCGGTCGGCAAGCGTTTGTCGGGTTGAAGGGACCTTATGGCACCCTGACGTTCGGGCGCCAGTACACCATGACTTACTGGGCCATCCTCGACTCTGATCTGCTCGGTCCGGACATCTATGGCGGCACGGGTTCCTTCGACCAGTATCTGCCCAGCGCGCGCAGCGACAACACGGTTGCGTACAAGGGAACCTTTGGCGGCCTCACCGCGGGTGCAACTTATTCCTTCGGCCGTGATTCGGCCGGCACGGGGAATTCACCGGGGCAGGGCACGTGTGTCGGCTCGGTCCCGGGCAGCCCTCAAACCTGCCGCGAGTGGTCGGCCATGCTGCGTTATGACTGGAGCGGCTTCGGCGCTGCCGCGGCCTATGACGAACAACGCGGTGGCCCGGGCGCCTCGGCGAACATGTTTGACGGCACGTCTACATTCGCGTTGACCCACCCAGGTGACAAAGATATCCGCATGCAGTTGAACGGCTACGGAGTGATCGGAAAACTGAAGATCGGGGGCGGCTGGCTGGGGCGGAGGGTGGAGACCGTGTCGGCCGCTACGCCCGACGTGAGGTCGGATCAGTTCTATCTGACGGCTGCGTATCCGGTTACGCCTGCGTTCCTGGTGGATGGCGGTATCTACCGGATCGTCAACCGGCAGGACGACACTCGCGGCACGATCGAGGTGCTGCGCACGACCTATTTCTTGTCGAAGAGTACGGCTGTGTATTTGCAGGGAGCGTATCTGGCGAACAGCGCGAAAGCCGCCTATACGGTGAGTCAGGGGGGCGGCGGCACGACGCCTGCAGCGGGCGCTGGGCAGCTCGGTGTCATGGCTGGATTGCGGCACAGTTTCTAGTTGCCCGAGAGCTTGCTAGCTACCCGGTCGGCGTCCGATCGGGTAAGCATGTTTGATGGCAAAGACACCGCTCTGATCACTGACCCTTTTTACATGAGCACCAATCCCGGTGCTCCGACACCACACGCTATACATGAGAGCGTTTTATTTTCCGGAAAATCCGCCATTCCGCATTAATTTTCCAATTTTTTAACGTGCACCATAAGGCCGCCAGGCGCGCTGGGGCACGCGGCGAACCCAATGAACGATGACAACAGTTGCAAGAAGGCCAGTTATTCCCGCGTTAACCGGCGTTCGCTTCCTGGCAGCGTTGAGCGTTGCGCTGTATCACCTTTCGCCTGATGTTGCCGCGTCGTTAGGGGTCTCGCCATTTTATTTCTATGAGAATTCGGGCGACCCCGTCGAATTGTTCTTCATTCTTTCCGGATTTATCCTCACCTACACGCATCCGGAAATGGGCGGGGCAGAGGCGCCCGCCGTACGGCAGTTCTATTTTTCCCGGTTCGCAAAAATCTACCCAATCTATTTATTGGGCTGGATCGTATTCGCGCCGCTGGTCTATTCGAACCTTGCGGCCCTGCACGGACACTCGGCCGGGTTATATGCGCGGCTCGCGTTTTACGGCGTGATTTCCCTCGCGCTGTTGCAAGCCTGGACGCCCGCCACCGCGAACGCCTGGAATACTCCCGGATGGTCGCTCTCAGCGGAAGCGGTCTTCTACGCGTCGTTCCCCTTCCTGTTTGCTTTCCTGAAAAATCGCAGCGTTGGCGTGCTGTTTAGCTTGATCGGGGCGTGCTGGTTATTTTCCGTTATCCCGACGTTGACGCTTTCGTTCCTGCCCTCGTCATTGGGGCAAGCGTATTGGCTGCGAGAGCTCGTCAACTTCATGCCGGTGCTTCGGATAGGCGAGTTTATCGCCGGGATATGCATGGCGCGGCTTTATCTTGGCCAGGGCATGACTAAGGCAGGGGTCTTCGATGTGGCCGCTTTTGCAGCTTTGGCTGCAGCAGTTGCGGTCATCGTGCTTGCCAGTCACGTGCTGGCCAAAGCGTTGCTATTCCCCGCCTTTGTCCTGCTTCTCTACTGTCTCGCGCGCGCGAAAGGGTTGCTTAGCGGCTGGCTTGGGAGCAAGCCGATGGTCCTGCTTGGGGAGGCGAGTTTCGCGTTCTACATCCTGCACGTGCCGCTGTTCAGGTATGCAAGGATGCTGTTCCCGAGCGTCGCCACGGCCCCCGCGCCGTTCCTGGGATTTTTGCTCGTGCTAACGGCCGTGTCGATCGCAAGCTTCCTGTTTATCGAAAAGCCCCTGTGCGCGTACCTTCGCAAAGCCTATAAGAGCTCGCGCTCACCGCGTCCGATTCGGCAACCTGAGCATGCGCACTAGGTGTCAGATTGCCGTTGTCTTGGCCCGTGCACTAACGCTGCACGCGGCTTAGGGTGGGTTTAAGGCAGGGTTACCGGAACCGGCCGCGTCAACAAATCGATATACAGGCTGAAGAACCGGTTGTTATCGAACTGAGTGACGTAAGCGATTTTCTGCGGTGAAGCACCGGCGGCCGGTTGATCCGGATAGACCATCACGTGACCCTGATCTTCGCCGCTGGTTGTGTCGATATCCAGGTACGCGCTCTTCGTTTGCGTCGCGTAGGTCGGATCGAGAAAATAAGCGATAGTCAGTGTGTCGTAGATGTCTGTGTTAGTGCTAAATGCGTTCGCGTTGGTCGTCGCATAAATCTTGGTGACGGCGGTCTGCTTGCCCGGATTGTTGGATATCTGGTCGTAGACGCTCTGAGTCAACGGTACGGTATTCGTCACATCCAACGGAATCACGACTTGAGGAATCGTCGTTTGCAGCACCGTGCGCACGGCAAGCGGATCAAACCACCAGTTCAGTTCGCCCACGGCATTTGCATTGCCCGGTACGGCCATCGCACCGCCCATATAGACAATCTGCTTGATAAGCGGTGCAATTTCCGGCGCTTTTTTCAGTGCCAGCGCAAGATTGGTTGGCGGCCCGACTTCCAGAATAGTGACTTGATTCGGATAACGCTTGATCGTATCGATCATGAAATCGGACGCGTTTTCCGTCTGCAGTTTCGTGCTCGTGGCAAAGCCGTCCGGCGGGGCGATGAGTTGCGAAGCCTGCGTGGGTTCAGGGCGGCTCCATGCGCCGAAATAACCGTTGGGGTTGGCGGCTTGCTGGGCGCGGATACTCGCGACATCGTATTGCAATGGATAATCCGCACCGGCGTAGACGCCCACGGTGTTCTGTACGCCCATCCGCTCCACGGCTTTCAGCGCGTCTGATTGTTCCTGCAATAGCCAGTCATTGCCGGTTACTACAGTCAAGCCGAGCAAATTGACTTTCCCTTGCGCCATTAATTGCGTGGTCATTGCAAAAAGCTGGCCGTCATCGCCCATCGTATTGAAGTCCGAATCCATGATGACCTTTGGCGCATTTGCCAAGGGCCCGGAGTTCGAATTTCCGCTTCCACCGCAAGCCGTCAAAAACACGGAAGCCACCAGGACAAACGCGGGTTTTGAGTTCATTGCTTTTCCCATTTGAGGTTAGTTGGATGACGAAAAAACAACTGCCACGGGGAGCCATGCAGCAGCTTGACGATGGCGTGACCGGCCCCTGCAACGGGGCAGCACGGTTTCGACACTTCAAACTAAATTGCGCAACTGGATCGAGTGAATAGATCGGAGATCTAAATCGACTAACCGGGACACTTGAGGTGTCCCGGAACAGACAGGGTCAAGGCGCGCTGTCGACTTCCTGGCGAGTCGGAATGGAGGGTTGTGCGCCGGCGCGTGTAACGGAAATGGCGGCCGCTCGCTGGGCGAGGCTGATCGCAGCTTCTATGGGTTGGCGTGCGGCCAACTGTGCGGCGAAGACGCCGATGAAGGTATCGCCGGCAGCAGTGGTGTCCACCGCGTTCACCTTGGGCGCGGGGTAGTGCGTGCCTTCGCCTGCTTCAGGCAACAAATACGCGCCTTGCGACCCCAGCGTCACGATGACGTTACGCGCTCCCGCTCGCTGAAGTTCTTTTGCCGCACGGCGCGCACCGCTTTGCGATTCGACCGGCAATCCGGCGAGGATCGCGGCCTCGACTTCGTTCGGAACCAGGTAGTCGACCAACGGCAGCCACTCGGGCGGCAGCGGACCGGTAGCCGGTGCCGGATTTAATACGGTTAGCTTACCAAATCTCCGGGCGGTGACAAGCGTGGCATAGACTGAATCCCATGGGGTCTCGAGCTGACATACCACCACGTCGGCAGCCTTGATCACCGCCTCATGGCGCTTGACCATCTCGGGGGTAACCTGGCCGTTGCTGCCGGGCACCACCACGATCGTGTTCTGCCCGTCGTCCGCCACGGTGACGATCGCTACGCCACTCGGCACTGACGGGTCGGTTTCGACCGCGCTGCAATCAATCCCTTCCGCTTCGAGATCTGCCAGTCGTAATGCGCCGTTGGCGTCGCCGCCCACGCATCCGGCCATCGCCACGCGGCCGCCGATACGTGCAGCCGCCACCGCCTGGTTGGCGCCCTTGCCGCCGGAGATCTGCGAGAACTCATGGCCGCTGATCGTTTCGCCAGGACGTGGCAGGTGTGGCGAGCGCACGACCAGATCGGTATTGATACTTCCCATGATGAGGACGGAACCTTGCTTGGTTTCTTTGGACATTTCAATTTCTCCTGCTGGCGAACCGGCCCGTCACCGCGCTTGGGCGTTTGCTTGCGCGTCTGTTCAGGACGCGCAATAAGCACACCAGGCTCAAGCCGGGGCGCGACCGACATCGCGGATAATAGGGACGCATTTTCGTCAGCCATCTGTACTGTGGGTGTGAAGCGCGAATCAACGATCCAAAGCGCGGCTGCACGAGCGCTTTGGACCGGGCGCTGCGCACGCTTACATGATGCGCCGTTTGCTGCGGTACGTATCCAGGACGACCGCCACGACAATCACCGCACCGGTGATGATCCGCTTGGTCGGCTCGTTCGCGCCGATCTGCGCGAGACCTGCTGCAAGTACCGAAATGATCAGGACGCCGAAGAACGTACTGATAACAGAGCCGCGTCCACCCATCAGGCTTGTGCCACCGATCACGACCGCGGCAATCACCTGCAGTTCGATTCCCGAACCGGCGTTGGGGTCGGCCGCCTCAAGCCGGGAAATCTGGAACAGGGCGGCAAGACCCGAGAGCAAGCCCATCAACGCAAACACAATGACCTTGTACGGCCGTGGGTTGACGCCGGCTAGCCGCACGGCTTCCTCGTTGGTGCCAATTCCGACCAGGTAGCGGCCAAAAACCGTTCGGGTGAGCACGAGCTGCGCCACGACCATCACGGCGATAGCAATCAGGAATGAAGGAGAGATGCCGAACGCGATGGGGTTCGAGAGAAAGTCGAAGGCGTCGCCGATGTACGCCGTGCGCGAGTTCGTCATCTGGTAGGCAAGACCGCGTGCCGCTTCCAGCACACCCAGCGAGACGATAAACGAAGGGATGCGCCAACCCACCGTCACAGCCCCGGTCACGCAGCCGGTGAGCGCCGCACCGGCCATGCCGAGCAACGCAGACGGCAGCGCTCCCCAGTGCCATTGCAAGGCGGCGACGCTGGTCACTGCCGCACCCAATGCCAGGACCGATCCCACCGACAGATCGATACCCGCAATAATCAGCACGAACGTCATGCCGACCGACATCACCACCAGATCGGGAATCTGGTTCGCGATGGTGCTGAAGGTGTCGTAGCTCAGGAAGTGCGAGCTCAGCACGGAGAACAACGCGATCATCGCGATCAACGCACCCATCAGGCCCAGGTAGTTCGAGAAACCCAGGCGCGTGCCGATCGGCTTCGCGCTCTTGGGCGGCTCCGTTTGCAATTTCGGCGCCGTTGTTTGTGCAGTCATGACTGGTGCTCCGTGATAGGGGTATCCGGCGTCTCGGCGCGCGGCGTTTCGACGCCCGGCGTTTCGACGCCCGGTTCAATTGATTCGCTGAGGATTTTATCGCGGGCTGCATAACCTGCGAACGCTGCGGCCAGCAACGCGTCCTGCGACCAGTTATCGCGTTCGAAAACGCCGGTCATACGTCCCGCCGACATCACGCCGATCCGGTCGCAGATCCGCATCAACTCGCGCAGGTCGCTGGAGACCACCACCAGCGCGCGGCCTTCGCGAGCCTGGGCGCCCATCAGCGCATAAATGTCGAACTTGGCGCCGACGTCGATGCCGCGCGTGGGTTCATCGAAGAGCAGGACGGTGCAGTCGCGGGCGAGCCAGCGGCCGATCACGACCTTCTGCTGATTGCCGCCCGAGAGTTCGGACACCGGTTGTGCGGCGCTCGACGTGCGGATTCGCATGGCGTCGATCTGCTTCTGCGCGAGTGCGGTCTCGCGGCGGGCATCGATAAAACCGTGCTTCGATACCGCGCCAATATTGCCAAGTGAAATGTTCGCGGCAATTGGCTGGGGCAGCAACAGACCTTCGCCCTTGCGGTCTTCGGTGATGAGCGCAATACCTTGGCTCACTGCATCCGAGGGCGACTTGATGCTGACGGTCTTGAGCGCCGCACCGCGATGCGCAATCGAGATGCTGCCGCTATCCGCCCGGTCC
>NZ_JAQGMM010000657.1 GCF_028292365.1 Caballeronia sp. | reverse complement strand
CTTTCCCGCACGGGACAATCGCGCTGCGCACGAGAGAGACGTCGTTTCCCAACGCTTCACCAAAGCCTCCCGGTTCTACAAAATCACGCTGCATGTCGATCACGACCAATGCAGTTGTTTTTGTATCAAACGGGAGTGGGAATGGTTGTGCGTGAAATAGTTTTTGCGCCATTTTTATGTTCCTTGATTAATGTCAGGACGTGAAATACTTGCTCTGCTATTGCAATTTATTTAAATTGTCCTTTGATTTATTATAGGTAGGTTCGCCTTAATGAACGATAGAAATTTCACCGAATTCACCATTGTTCATTGATTTTCAGGCTTGATTAAAGTCGTTTCAAAAACTTAATAAAATCAATATCACGAATTACCCGGCACTGTGTTGCGGAGGAATAAAGCGATAGGCGAAATAATCATCGCGACCCCGCGGCGGGATAACACAACGGGCAACGAACGATTCTTCAAGTCTTTCATCGTCATTGCCGCAAACATCAAAGTAATTGTCTGATGTTTAATCCGGCACGCATTTCCCCCGACGCAGCCCGCGCGCCCCTCCCAGCATCGATCGCCCGAATTACCCCGCTTTCCCGGCTCTTATCAGCCGATGGCCCGCCACCCACCCTTGCAATAATTCATTCACAGGAAAACGGTACGTCGCTCAAAACGTGGCGCACCGGTCAACCGCAACAGATCAGCGTGAGCGCGAGCTCATCGGGGGGTAAATGAACATCCGCAAATTTATCGGTGCCACGAGTCGCGAAGCGTTCCGGCTCGTCCGTGAAGCACTGGGCCCCGATGCGGTCGTGTTATCGAACCGGGTAACCGAAGACGGCAGCGTCGAGATCGTTGCGGTCGCGGACGGCGACCTTGCGAAGATTTCTCCGAAAGCAGCCGCTCAGCACCGCGAGATGAAACTGCGGGAGTCGGCCGGAAATCATCAGTTGCTTACGCAGCCGCAATCACAGTCACAGCCGCGTTCGAATTCGAACGCAAGTTCAAACCCTTACGCGAACGGCGATGTCTTTTCGTCGGTGTTCGGCGCCAATCCCGAACCGCTGGACGATCTCGAGCCTGAGGCGCAAGCAGACGACGCGTCGCGCACGATGGCCGAATCGAATCCCTGGCTGATCGAGCATGCCCGCCGGGTGGCGCAATCGGCCGCTGAAAGTGCGCCGCAACGCGCGCTGAGCGCATCGTCGGCGATTGCGAAGGGATTAGGCAATCCCGTGACCGTCACGCCGCACGAATCCTCGCAAGCCCCTGGATGGACCCGCGAAGCGGCGCAACTCGCCGCCCGCCGCGCAGAACAAAAATCCGCACAGGCCCAATTCCAGCAGGAAGCCCATACGTCCTCGGCCCAAACCGCCAGTTCGATGCAGGAAGGTGCGTTCGCGGGCCTGCCGGCATCGGCGGCCGCCGCCGTGACCGAAGCCATCCGCACCCGCATGGAGCAAGTCGTGAACGACACCGTCATGAATGAACTTTCGTCAATGCGCGGCATGATGGAAGAGCACTTCGCCGGCTTGCTGTGGGGCGATCGCCAGCGTCGCAGTCCGAATCACGCTGCGCTGACCAAGCGCCTGTTCGCCGCCGGTTTCTCCGCGCAACTGGTCCGTTTGCTGATCGACAACATGCCGGAGATCGAACAAGCCGAAGCGTCGATGCAATGGGTTCAGCAAGTGCTCGAAAACAACCTGCCCGTCATGGACAGCGAAGAATCGATGATGAACCGAGGCGGTGTTTTCGCGCTGATGGGCCCGACGGGCGTGGGCAAGACCACCACCACCGCCAAGCTCGCCGCCCGTTGCGTGATGCGCTTTGGCGCAAGCAAGGTCGCGCTGCTCACCACCGACAGCTACCGGATCGGCGCGCACGAACAGTTGCGTATTTTCGGCAAGATCCTCGGGGTATCGGTGCATGCGGTGAAAGACGCGGGCGACCTTCAACTCGCGCTCTCCGAACTGCGTAACAAGCACATTGTGCTGATCGACACCATTGGCATGAGCCAGCGTGACCGTACTGTCGCCGATCACATCGCCATGTTGTGTGGCGCCGGCCATCCGGTACAACGCCTGCTGCTCCTGAACGCAACCAGCCACGGCGATACGTTGAACGAAGTTGTGCAGGCCTACCAGAGCACGCCGGACCAGCCACCGCTCGCGGGCTGCATCCTGACCAAGCTGGACGAAGCCACGAACCTGGGTGGCGTGCTCGACACCGTGATCCGTTACAAGCTGCCCGTGCATTACGTGTCGACGGGGCAAAAGGTGCCGGAAAACCTGTACGTCGCGACCAAGCGCTTCCTGATTAAAAGCGCCTTTTGCATTCCGCGCGACGGCTCGCCGTTCGTGCCGCAAGACGACGACGTGCCGCCGCTCCTGTCCGCGCTCTCAGCGCGCGCTTCCACCGAACTGCATGAGGTTCACTTTGGATAAGTTCGTGTCCGATCAGGCTGAGGGCTTGCGCCGGCTGCTGACGCGCAACGGCTCCCGGGTCGTGGCGGTGTGTGGCGCCCCGACAGGTGGATTGGGAGGGACCGGCAATACGTCGACGGTCGTGAATCTCGCCGCCGCCCTCGCCGCGCAAGGCAAGGATGTGCTGGTTATCGATGAACGCCAGAACGCGTTGTCGGTGAGCCGGCTGGCGAAGGTGCCGGACAACGGTGCACTGGGCGCGGTCTTATCCGGCAAGCGTTTTCTGCAGGATGCCGTCACGCGCACGCCGTTCGGCTTTTCGGTGATCGCCGCGCCTCGCGATGAACGCATCAGCCAGGACGCCGCGCATAGCCGGGTGCTGCTTGACGGACCCGCCGATATCGTCCTGATCGACACCCAGCTCGATCGCAGCGGCGCGCTTTCGAATCTGGCCGTGCAAGCGCACGACTTCGTGATCGTGACCCGCGTGGCGCCTGCCGCGATCACCGAGGCGTACGCCTGCATCAAGCGTCTGCATTACGCACACGCTATCGGCCGGTTCCGGGTTGTCGTGAATCACGTGAAGAACGGCGCCGACGCGCAGATCGCCTTCGATAACCTCGCCGGCGTCGCCAACCGTTATCTCGCCGTGCAACTCATGCCGGCGGGTTGCGTAGCTGAAGATCCGCGCGTGGCGCGGGCGCATGAACTGTCGCGTTGCGCGGTGGAAGCTTTTCCGGCGACGCCCGCCGCCCGGGATTATCGGCAGATTGCCGCTGAATTGCAGTACTGGCCGATGCCGAAAGCATCGCAGTTTGAATGGCCCGTGCAGTCCTTGCGAGCGGAAACGCCGCATGGGTTGGAGCGCTCGATCAACTCCGGCGCGGTACGCCGCACGGAAACGCCATTGATGCAGCTTGCGATGAGCAGCGCCGCGTCCGTGTGATGCAGCAAGAGAAGGAACAAGGTGAATGCGATGTATAACGCCCAGGGAAAACTGTCACAGTCCGAGGTCCTGACCCGCTACGCACCGTTGGTGCGCCGGCTTGGCCTGCAACTCGTGGCGAAAATGCCGGCCAGCGTCGATCTGGACGATTTGATCCAGGCCGGCATGATCGGTTTGCTCGATGCCGCCAGCCGCTATAAAGAAGATCAGGGCGCTCAATTCGAGACCTATGCCAGCCAGCGGATTCGCGGCGCGATGCTCGATGAGTTGCGCGCCAACGACTGGCTGCCGCGCAGCATGCGCAAGACTTCGCGCGAAGTGGAATCGGCGGTGCACAAGGTTGAACAGCATCTCGGCCGGTCGGCGAGCGAACAGGAAGTGGCCGAGCATCTGAACATGCCGCTTATCGAATATCAGGCCATGCTGCAGGATCTGCATGGCAGCCAGTTGATCTATTACGAAGACTTCGACCGGTCTTCCGATGACGAGCCGTTCCTCGACCGTTATTGCGTCGATAAAGCCGATCCGCTCTCCGCGCTGCTCGACGGCAGCTTGCGCTCGGCGCTGGTTGAGGCAATCGATAAATTGCCTGAGCGCGAAAAGCTGCTGATGAGCCTGTATTACGAGAAGGGCTTGAATCTGCGCGAAATTGGCGCCGTGATGGAAGTCAGCGAATCGCGCGTGTGCCAGTTGCATAGCCAGGCCGTCGCGCGGCTGCGAGCGAAGTTGCGGGAACAGGCGTGGTCGGGCGTGGAGGCTTGAACTGCCTCGGTCGAGAGTTCTTGAACGCAGATCAGGTTTCGAAATCCGCTCCCTGCGCGAACTCTGTCTGGCCTTTGCCCAACCCCTTGGCGCGATACATCGCGCGATCGGCTGCGCGCATTAGCACGGCAATATCCCTGTAGCCGGGGCTCAGTTCCGGCGAAATCAGGCAAGCACCAATACTCGCCGATACATTCACCACCCGGTCCTGCACCGACTTCATTTCCGCCAGTACCGCGTGCACGCCGTTTGCCACCGTCTGCACGGCGTGATTGCCGGTCACGTGCCGCGCCAGCACGACGAATTCATCGCCGCCGAGTCGCGCGACTGTATCGGTGGTTCTTACCCTTCTTGCCAGCAACGCCGCGAAGGTTTGCAGCACGACGTCGCCAACTTCGTGGCCGTAGGTATCGTTGACCTCCTTGAAACCGTCGAGATCAATCAGCAGCAATGCGGTCGCGCCTTCCTGTCCCGTCGATATCGCCATCACCGCCCGGCCGATGGTCTGTTCCAGCATGTAGCGGTTGCTCAAACCCGTGAGCGGGTCGGTGCCGGCCTTGAGCGCGAGGTCGCGGTTCGCACTGCCGAGGCGGCCGACCAGCACCGCGAGGTAGACCGATGCGCCGAACACACTCAAGCCAATCCCGAGCGCCGCGGGCCGATTGGTCATCCACCACGGCTGCAGCACGGACAACGCGACGATTCCCACCACCGCCGTTCCACACGACAACGCCAGCGCGCGCTTGCCGTAACGTCCGCCCGCGCCGATCACAAAGAGGAAAACCGCCCACAGCATGGGCAAGGTGAGTGCCCCTCCGGCACCTAGAACCACGGCGAGCAGCGCCTGATCGGCGACAGTGGTGAATGCGAGGCGCAAATTCGACTGCCGTTGCATTCTGCTGATGATTAGCCGGGTCGCTACCCCGTAGATCAGATAAAGCGCGAGCGCATGGAAGCTGGCAATGGCGGCATGGGTGGGAGCGGACCATGCGTACGCGCCGTACACGGCCGTCGCGAGGCCGCCCAGTATGACTCGTAGCGTCGCCTGTTCTTTTTCCGGATCGAGATAGGGCAACCACACGTAACCGCGGTGCCGATGCAAGGGGTCATTCGCCTGCCCCATTCTGAGTCTCCCTGATGTGATGTCGAGGTGATTCCCGAAGTGCTGATCGATGCCGCGTTTTCTGCAGTGCCTGCGTAGTGCAAAATGGCAATCGTACTGCGTCGTTGAAAAGTGGCTGAAAACCGCACGATTCGGCCAGATTTGTGGCGGATAAATGCTGATTCGTTGCGATCGATTTGGAGCGAGTAGTACGCATTCGGCGCGCCCGGGTGTTTTGTTTTGGCGCGTTGCGTTTGTGCGCGCGTTGTTTTCGAATCGATGTTTGGATTCTTATCTACTACGCAGGTTTTTCGACGCCCGATGCAACCCTTCGAATCCGCTTCTTCCACCGGCGGCATGAACGCTGCCGATGACGCTCACTCCGCGCCCGATGCCGCGTTGCTCGGCGAATGGCTGCCTGTCTGTAATAGCGCCGATGTGCCCGCCGGGGAATTGCGCGGGTTTGTCGTGGCTGGCGAGCGGCTGGTGGTCTGGCGCAATGCGTCGGAGGCTGACGTTCCGGCAGCACAGTCCGACGTTTCCACCGATGTCCACGTCTGGCGCGATCGATGTCCGCATCGCGGGGCGCAGTTATCGTTGGGCTCGGTGACGGGCGGCTTGATTGCGTGCCCGTATCACGGTTGGCGATATGACGTCGACGGCCAGTGCATTCACATTCCCTCTAATCCGTCGATACGCCCCGCGAAGCGTGCTTGCGCGCGGACCTATCGCGTGGAGGAAAAATACGGCGTGGTGTGGACGTGCTTCGGCGAGCCTTCGCGTCCGCTCGATTTCTTTCCGGAGTACGCGGCACACGATAGGCCGGGCGCACGCCGGATCAATCTTGCGGCGCAGACCGTGCGTTCATCGGCGCCGCGCGTGGTCGAGAATTTCCTCGATATGGCGCACTTCCCGTTTGTGCATACCGGCGTTCTCGGCGATGCATCACACGCGGAAGTGCAGGATTACGAAGTGATTCCAAGCGATGGCGGACTTGAGGCGCGGAAGTGTCGGTTTTGGCAACCAGCGGGGTTACCGGGACAGGAGGGCGTGGATATTGACTATGTGTATCGAGTGAAACGGCCGCTGGTGGCGAGTTTATCGAAAGCGGCACAACACGGTGCGGGCGCGTTGCACCTGTTGCTAGTGGCGTCGCCGGTGAGTGAAACGGAGACGCGGGCGTGGATGGTATCGGTGTTCGAGGACGAATCCACGCGCTCGGATGAGGAACTGTATGACTTCAATATGCAGATACTGATGCAGGACACGCCGATAGTGGAATCGCAATGGCCGAAGCGGTTGCCGCTTGATCCGCAGGCCGAGTTGCATCAGGTGTGTGATCGGCTGTCGGTGGGGTATAGGGGGTATTTGAGGGAACGGGGGTGGGGGTATGGGACGGAGTTGAGTGGGGGATAAACACCGTCGCACTTTGCTCAAGGACTACCGCGGAATTTGTTCGAATTTTCCACCGCTGTACCGCCATGGCACTCGAAAGGCCGCACCACCCTTTATTCGCAGGCTTTAATCGATTATTGCTGGCCACCACTTGACCAGATTTTGTGCTTTGTCCCAGTGTTGGCGTTCTGTCCACTGTCGATGAAACACGAACGTTATCAGGCCGGAATCACGTAGGGCTTTGCGCTCGACGTCGTTTTTACGAAAGGCGTCCTGCGATAAAACAACCCAACGCCCTTCCTCGCCTAGCTCTTTTATCCAATCGTGGTCCTTCGCGTCCGCCGCAAACCTGTCACGCAGATGTATGACACGCGCGACAGTCTTTTCCACTTGGCAGAGTTCCTTGATAGCGTGAGCCAGATGTGGGGAAAGATTGTTGTCGAAGAAATACTTCATGCTGCCATCTGCTCGTAGCGGATGGCAGCTTCGACTGCGGCGACCGGAATATCAAACAGTGACGCGACGGTCTGCTTGTTCTTCTCGGCCTTGAAGGTCTCGGCGACAATTTCCGTCCTGACGCCATAGTCGGTGAGCACAGGTTTGCCAAACGCGATTTCCGGATCGAGCACGATGACCTTGCTACGTTTGAGCGGAAACCAACGCATTGCCCGGCCGTCTCCTGCGAATTCGATCCCGGTGTACAACGCCGGCCGAACGATGTGTTCAAACACCAATTGGCGTTTGGCGAGATCGGTCATTTCAGCATCGCCGTGTTCCTGCAACGCTTCGGAAAAAATCGATTTGCCATCGGTCAAAAACCGATGTGCAGTGAAAGGATATTCAGTTCCGAACATTGCCTTCGCGCCTTCGATAGCAGCACGAATTACCTGCAGTGGAACGTCGTGATTGCGGAAAGCCTTGACGATGCGTAGCTCCATCAGGTCGCGAAAACCTATCACCTTTTCGTCGAGATCTGCGAGCTGAGACTTCCACAGCGGGGCACCGATACCACCCTTGATCGTATAGCCGAATAGCCAGCGGCTCACCTCGCGCGCTTGCGCGCCGGTGAGCCGTTCTGCTTCCTGAAGGGTGTATAGGCCAATGCCAGTGAGTTCCATGAAGACATTCTACCGGTAAGCGCAATGTCGACTTGACGAAGCTTTGTGCCATTTTTTGTCGATCGGTCGCGTGCTGTCGATCTGCGTGGCTTGGCGGCAAGCGGGCCTGTTCGTCCCAACCCACTGCGCGCTCCACTTCTCTTTTTGCCAGACAGGCGAACTTGAAAATCTGTCCGATACTTCAGTCACTAGAACGCTAAGTGACTGAAGTATCGGACAAGCAATTGGCGAGAAACATCATCCCGTTAGCGCTTGTTGATGCTTTCGGATGGGCTCACCGCGCCTTACCAATCGTCAGAAATATCGCGTAATAAGCGACCGGGTGGATTCGCAAAAGATCTCTAATACAAGGCCGTTAACGACGGTAGCGGCTACTGCACTCATCGGTCGTTCTGCCAGGAATTCACGCTAACCACTCGGAGCAATGCATGTCCATTTCAGCACTGACAAGCTCGGCTGCTAGCGCCGAGCCGCGGGCGGTTCACCGCACCCGCGCACATCCACAAAACGGGACCAGCGCAGATTCTTCGTCGACCCCATCCACAAGCAGTAGCGGCAGCAC
>NZ_JAQGMM010000651.1 GCF_028292365.1 Caballeronia sp. | reverse complement strand
AGATGTGCACGTCACGCCGCGCGTGGGCATCGGATCATCCGGCTTTTATCGTCAGAGGCACAAGCGGCGCTCATTATATTCACGCGGCATTTTTTGCGCGCGTAGGGGCACTTTTTTAGCGTGGCCGGCGCCAGCTGCCCGCTCCGCGTGCGCGCGCCAGAGTTGTTCGTAGTTAACCGAGGACTATTGAGCACGCCTGGGGAACGCGGCGTGGTGGACTTTAAATGCCCTGGTGCCCGCCTTCTCAGGTCAAGCAGCTCCATGGGATTGATCGGTCATTCTTGCTTCCTGTGCTCCGCGCAAGATGAGATAGACAATCCGCATACCAACTGGCTTTCTTTATATGAGCCGCAGTAAGCACCGACGCTGCGACTTGCTCGATTCTCCCGTCAAGCACGAGGACGACTTCCCTTAGTTTTTCGATCCGGGAAGGACGCTGGACAGCACCTGCTTCGCCGTGTCGACAATGACGCTTGCCTGCGCGGGATCGCCTTGCAGCAACGTGGACGCGAACGCTTTGGCTTGCTTGACCGTGATATGCGGTGGCAGCGGCGGCACGTTCGGATCCGTCTTCACTTCCAGCACGACGGGCCGATCAGATGCAAACGCCTCATCGAACGCGGCACCCAGCCGCGCAGGGTCATCGACGAAAATTCCCTTCAAGCCGATCAACTCCGCAAACCGGTGATACGCCACATCGGGGATCTGCTGGGAGGCTTCGAACTTCGGGTCCCCTTCCATCACGCGCTGCTCCCACGTGACCTGATTCAGATCCTGATTGTTGAACACGACGCAGACCCACGCCGCATCGGTCGGCTTGCGATACTTCGCGAGCGTAATGAGTTCCGCCATGTTGTTCATCTGCATGGCGCCGTCGCCGACCATTGCAACCACCGGCCGGTCCCTGTACGCGAGCCGCGCAGCGATCGCGTAGGGCACGGCGGCGCCCATCGACGCAAGACCGCCCGACAGCGAACACAGCATGCCGCGCCTGATTTGCACGTCACGGGCATACCAGTTAGCGCATGAACCGGAGTCGCTCGTGACAATAGCGTTGTCCGGCAACCGCGAAGACAGCTCGAACGCCACGCGTTGCGGATTGACCGGCGTGGCCGACTGCATGGCGCGATCCTTCAGTGTCTCGTGCCAACTGCGATTCCAGCGAAAAATCCGGTCGCGCCAGCTCCCGGTTGTCTTAGGTTCGAGCAGCGGCAGCAGCGCACGGAGAGTCTCGGCGGCGTCGCCTTGAAGGTTGACTTCCATCGGGTATCGCAGGCTTAGCATGTCGCCCTTCAGATCGATCTGGACACCGCGCGCCTGCCCTTCCTTCGGCAAAAACTCCGCATAGGGAAATCCCGATCCGACCATCAGCAACGTATCGCATTCGGTCATCAGCTTGTAGCTGGGTTCCGTGCCGAGCAAACCGATTGACCCCGTCACCCAAGGCAAATCGTCCGGCAGCGCGGCCTTGCCGAGCAGCGCCTTCGCGACGCCCGCCCCCAGCCTGTCAGCGACCGCGATGAGTTCCTCCGTGGCGTGCAACGCGCCCGCGCCGGCCAGAATGGCGACGCGCCGCCCGTCGTTCAGCACGGCGGCGGCCCGCGCGAGATCGGCATCGTAAGGGACCACCTTCGGTGCGGTCCATCCCACGCCCGAGTGCAGCGTTCCGTGCGCGCGTTCGGGCTCTTCGTAGGGCGTCTCCTGCAAATCGTTCGGCAGGATGATCGCCGTCACACGCCGCTCCGACAAAGCCGTACGGATCGCCCTATCGATAAGATGCCGCACTTGCGACGGCACGCTTGCTTGTTGTACGAATGACCCGGCCACGTCCTTGAACATGGACGCGAGATCCAGTTCCTGCTGATAGTGCCCGCCCATTGCCGAGCGTGCTTGCTGTCCGACGATCGCAAGCACGGGCATATGGTCCATGCGTGCGTCGTAGAGTCCGGTAATCAAATGCGATGCGCCGGGCCCTGAGGTGGCAATGCACACGCCCAGTTCGCCCGTGAATTTCGCGTGCGCGCACGCCATGAACGCGGCCATTTCCTCATGCCGCGCCTGAATAAACTCAATCTTGTCCTGAGCTCGACGCATTGCGCCGAACACGCCGTTGATGCCGTCGCCGGGATAACCGAACATTTTTCGCACGCCCCATTCATGGAGCCGTGCCACGATAAAGTCACCTACTGTCTGCGCCATTGCGCTCTCCTGTGCTTTAGCTATCGCCACGGTCCGGCTCTCGCGAACGAAGAACGCGGTTCGTTTCTCCGTGGGTCCATGGTTGCCATGGCTCCAACTTCGTATCCTGAATTCACAGCAACCGGCGTTCCACACGATGTTCCCAGCCGATGGCATCGTGATAATATTTACTGTATATCCATACAGTAATCATGTCCGACCAACCCGCCTACTCCATCGCGGTACGCGCGTTGTGCGAGTTCACCGCCAAGCGCGGCGACCTCGACCTGCGCTTCACGCCGTCGCCTACTGCGCAACAGGGCATGGCGGGGCATAAGCTCGTCACCGCCCGTCGCGGCGGGCGCTACCAAGCCGAACTAAGCCTTTCCGGCACCTTCGGTCCACTACACGTTCGCGGCCGCGCGGACGGCTACGACCCCGGCCTGAACCAGCTGGAAGAGATCAAGACGTATCGCGGCAAGCTCAGCGCAATCCCTGACAACCATCGGCATCTGCACTGGGCTCAAGCACGCATCTACGGCTGGCTGTGCTGCAAAATGCTTAATCTGCAGGAGATCCGCGTTGCCCTCGTCTACTTCAATATCAACAGCGAAGAGGAGACGGTCTTCACCGAACTGCAATCCGCCGACGCACTCCGCGACCACTTTCACATGCACTGCGAGCGTTTTCTGGATTGGGCGCAACAGGAGCTCGACCATCGCGCCAAACTGGACGGCGCACTGGCCGATATGGTTTTCCCTCACGCGTCTCTGTATCCGGGACAACGGGAACTGGCGGCGGCGATCTACCGTTGCGCGTTGCACGGCCGCAGTCTGCTGGCGCAAGCGCCAACGGGTATAGGCAAGACGCTGGGCAGCTTGTTTCCGTTATTGAAAGCATGGCCGTCCGCGCAGCTCGAGAAGATCTTCTTCCTCACCGCGAAGCGTTCGGGCCGCCAACTTGCGCTTGACGCACTCACCACGCTTGGCCGCAACACACCGCTGCGCGTGCTCGAACTGGTCGCGCGGGAGAGCTCCTGCGAGCATCCCGACAAAGCCTGCCACGGCGAATCCTGCCCGCTCGCACGCGGCTTCTATGACCGCTTGCCCGCCGCACGGACCGCTGCTCTTGAGGTTGGGCAATTTAACCGCCACGTGTTGCGCGAGGTTGCCATTGAGCACGCTGTTTGTCCGTACTACCTGAGCCAGGAAATGGCGCGCTGGAGCGACGTCATTGTTGGCGACTACAACTATTACTTCGATACCCACGCCATGCTGTATTCCCTCGCAGAGTCGAAGGAATGGCGCGTTGGCGTGCTGGTGGACGAAGCGCATAACCTGGTTGAGCGTGCCCGCGCGATGTATTCGGCCACGCTGGATGAAGTGCGTTTTCGCAGCCTTCGCCGCACCGCGCCGCCACCGTTAAAGCGCGCATTCGACAAGATCGCGCGGGAATGGAAAACCATTTCGAGTGAGCAGCAAACCGATTACGACGTGCATGCAGCCCTGCCTCGACGCTTCATTGAAGCGCTGGAAAACATGATTGCGGTGGTAACCGAGTTCGTGGGCGAACAACCCGCCGAGCTCGATCACGAGATGCTGCGTTTTTACTTCGACGCCATGCATTTCGTGCGTATTGCCGAGCGCTTTGACACCCACACTCTCTTCGATACCACCTTGTCCCCGCATGCTGCGACGCGGCGCAACACCGTGCTGTGCCTGCGCAACCGTGTGCCGGGACCGCATCTGAAATCGCGCTTTGCCCGCGCTCATTCAGTTGCGCTGTTCTCAGCCACGCTCACGCCCATGCATTTCTATGGCGACATGCTCGGTCTTCCTGAAACCTGCCTGCAAGTGAATGTGGAATCGCCCTTTCACGCGGATCAGTTGCAGGTGCGGGCCATAGCGAATGTGTCCACGCGGTTTCGCGATCGCGAGGAGTCCGTACCACCACTCGTCGATCTCATCGCGGCTCAATACCGGCGCACGCCCGGCAATTACCTGAGTTTCTTCAGCAGCTTCGACTACCTCGATCAGGTCGCCAGCGCGCTGCTTCGCGAGCACCAGGACATTCCGGTGTGGACGCAGTCGCGTTCAATGAGCGAAGCGGATCAGCAAGCTTTTCTCGCACGCTTCACGCAAACGGGTCGTGGTATCGGCTTCGCCGTGCTTGGCGGATCGTTCGGGGAGGGTATCGACCTGACCGGCACGCGGTTGATCGGCGCGTTCATCGCTACGCTTGGACTGCCGCAGCTCAATCCGGTCAACCAGCAGATGAAAGCACACATGGACGAAGAGTTCGGCGCCGGATTCGACTACACGTACCTGTTCCCCGGGCTGCAGAAAGTGGTACAGGCTGCAGGGCGTGTGATTCGAGGACAGACCGATCAGGGCGTGCTGTATCTCATCGACGACCGCTTTGCCCGTGCCGACGTGCGCCGCCTGCTACCCGCGTGGTGGAGGGTGGAGATCGTCCGGCACAGCGTGGCTTCGGCTCCTGCTGCTCGGGCATCCGTTTTGCTGTGAGTCCCGCGAGCGAGTCACCCCCACGCTCCCACTCCACGCGAGGAATCATCATGGCTGTCACTACGGCTGCAACTCACACGACCCGGCAGGATGCGCTCACGCTGCTTGAAGAAGAACATCGAGCGGTAGAGAAATTGTTCGATGCGTTCGAACGCGCCGCCGACGACGACCTGGAACGCAAGGCGACCCTCGTACAACGCGCATGCGAACTGCTCACCATGCATGCCATGGTGGAAGAGGAGATCCTTTATCCGGCGGCCAAGGAAGCGCTGGGCAAAGACGATAAGGACGATGTCAATGAAGCATTCGTCGAGCACTTCCTGGTGAAGACGCTCATCGAAAAATTCTCGACGATGAAAGCGGGCGACGAAGGCTTCGACGCGACCTTCAAGGTCCTGACCGAAAGCGTCAATCACCATGTGGAGGAAGAGGAGTCGGCGCTGTTCCCGGAACTGCGCAAGACCCGGCTTGATCTCGCGAAACTGGGTGAGCGGATCGCCGCACGCCGCGAGGCGCTGCAAAGCCGGATCACCCAAGTCGCAATGCAGCATTGAGGCCGCAGCATTGAGACCGCGTCGCGCATCGTCCGGCAGTTTGCTAACATGGACCAAGCCGCAGCCGCCGGAGGCGCCACTGCGGCGCTCCCGGCGGACTGTGCAAAGGCAATATCGGAGTGCGCCTCGTGACCCTCATCGTGTATATCAATACCGCCGGCAATCAGGACGGACGCGACAACGACCTGTTCCAGATCGACGCGGCCGGCTTCCTCGTCGACATGGGTTGCGTTCTGGTCGATCACTGCAGCCATGCCGTGAACGCCGCGTCGCGCCTCGCGCTGCAACGGGCCATCCGCCGTATCAAGCCCGGCGACACGCTGGTCGTCGCGCATCTCGGGTACCTGGGAAGCAGCATCAGCGACGCCGTGTCTACACTTACCATGCTGGCCGGCAAAGGAGCGCACGTCTTCTGCCTCGACGCAGGCAAAGCCGATCTTTGCGCGAGCGGGGAAGGCTCGCCCATCCGCATGCTTCAGCTGTCCGCCGAACTGGAGCGCGATGCCAAACGCGCGCGCGCGCTCGACGCGGCCGCGATCGCCAAGAAGGACGGCACGCATCAGGGACGTCCCGCCTCGTTGTCCGACTCACAGCGGCAACAAGCACTGAAGGCGCTTGCCTCTGGAAGCACCGTGACGGCGATCGCGCGGGTGCTCAGCACGTCGCGGCAAACGATCATCCGCCTGCGCGACGCGGCATCGCGCGATTCCGCTGCGGTGCAGTCACCGCCAGTGGAGCACTAACGCGCCGTCCTGTTCGGGAAGGTTTCAAGAAGGCCTTGAATTATTCATCATACGATTACGCACATCTAATATGAACGCAACATCCGGAGTGTTTTAAAGCGCCGTGCAGCGGACACTTGGGGTCATCAAAACCTGCATGGAGAAGCTGCCAATGGATGCCCTGGTGACGAATATCGAAGCCCGCGTGAACGCCATCGACTGGCATGCGGTGCAAGAGGAACTGGATGATTTCGGCTGCGCGACGGTCGAGCGCCTGCTCACACCCGCGGAATGTGACGCATTGAAAGCGCTTTATGTGCGCGACGAGTTGTACAGAAGCCGCGTAGTCATGGCACGCCACGGTTTCGGGCGCGGCGAGTACAAGTACTACGCTTATCCGCTGCCTGAGGTGATCGGCACCTTACGCGAAGCGGTGTATCCGCACCTTGTTCCCATTGCTAACCGATGGAACGAGATCATGCGGATCGACACCCGCTATCCACCGGACCACGCCGCGTTTATCGATCGATGCCACGCTGCCGGCCAGCTTCGCCCCACACCGCTGATCCTGCAATACGCGCAGGGCGACTACAACTGCCTGCATCAGGACTTGTACGGCGAGCACGTGTTTCCGCTTCAGCTTGCGTGTCTGCTGTCGGTACCAGGGCGAGATTTCACTGGCGGGGAATTTGTGATGACCGAGCAGCGGCCGCGCATGCAGTCGCGGGCCGAAGTCGTACCGCTAGCGCAAGGCGACGCCGTGATTTTCGCCGTTCATAACCGGCCGGTGAACGGGACGCGCGGGGCATATCGCGTGAATCTCAGGCACGGCGTGAGCCGGCTGAGATCGGGCCACCGCCATACGGTAGGCGTCATTTTTCACGATGCAACCTGAAGCTCAAGGCGTCGAAGCACGCCTTGCAGTCAGCTATTCGTTTTCGTCGAAGTAGTGACCGAAGCGGACCTGCTTCGTCTTGATGTAGCGCTCGTTTTCCTCACGCACGGGAATGGCCAGCGCCACCCGTTCGCAAACCGGGATATCGTGCTTGAGCAGCGTGTCGAACTTCGACGGATTGTTGCTCATCAAGCGCACCGAGCGCACGTCGAGCGCGCGCAGAATAGCTGCTGCCGAGTCGTATTCCCGCGCGTCATCGGGCAAACCGAGATGCAGGTTGGCGTCGACAGTGTCGTACCCCTGCTCTTGCAGCGCATACGCACGGATCTTGTTTGCGAGCCCGATGCCGCGCCCTTCATGACCCCGCAAATACAGCAAGATGCCGCGATTTTCAGCCGCGATATAACGCATCGCGAGGTCCAGTTGCTCGCCGCAATCACAGCGATACGAGCCGAATACGTCGCCCGTGACACACTCGGAATGCAGCCGGCACAGCACGGATTCGCCGGCACTGACATCGCCCATGACAAGCGTCAGATGCTCCGCGCCCGTGCTTTTCACCCGATACACATGCGACTCAAACACGCCGTAACGCGTGGGAATCGTGGCCTTCGCCACGAGTTCGACGCATTCTTCGTGGGCTGCTACGGCAGTGGCTGCCGGTGAATCAGAAACGTTTTTCATGTTCTCTTGTACTGCATAGGAGGGCGTGGGCCGCGTGCCGGTCATTAATCGGTAACTTTAGCAAGAAGCCGGAAAAAAGCGGGAGCGCCCGGTCCGACATGTTAAAACGCCCGGGAAATATTTGCAGCCTGCGGACCCATAGGCCCTTGGCGGCTGAATGAAAAGCTGCGTGAAAAGGCGCGCGAAAGGGTGCATGAAGTTGCCCCAAATACCCACGGCTGATTTCCTTATATCTAAAGAAGAACGTATCGCTTCGTCAAAAATTCCGTGGTTGGTAAAGTATCCGGTTACTTCGGCACGCTTGGTCGCCTCCGGGCGCCGCCTCTCAACCTTCACCGACCTTACATGCCACATAAAAGCCTGCCGTCCGACTCATTCCTCGCCCCCGCCCGCAAGCTGGCCCGCACCGCCGTTTGCACCGCCGTTTGCGCATTTGCGGCCCTTGGGGCGCTCGCCGGCACGGCCCACGCGGCGGGCAAAACCCTGGTGTTCTGTTCCGAAGGCAGTCCGGCCGGCTTCGATTCCGCGCAGTACACCACCAGCACCGACTTCGACGCCGGCGCGCACGCAGTCTACGACACCCTGGTCGAATTCGAGCGCGGTTCGCTCAACCTGGTGCCGGGTCTGGCCGAGTCATGGGACGAGTCGCCCGATGCCAAGACTTTCACGTTTCATCTCCGCCACGGCGTCAAGTTTCAGACCACACCCTGGTTCAAGCCCACGCGCGACTTCGATGCGGACGACGTCGTCTTCACGTTCAAACGCATGATCGATCCGGACAATCCGTTCCAGAAAGCGCATCCGGTCAGCTTCCCGTATCTCAGCGATCTCGGCTACGACAAGAACATTGCATCGGTTGAAAAACTCGACGACTACACCGTGCGCTTTACGCTGCACACGTCGGACGTGGTCTTCGTGCGTAACATAGCGATGGAGTTCGCCTCCATTGTGTCGGCGCAATACGCCGACCAGTTGCTCAAGGCCGGCAAGACAGAAGACCTGAATCAAAAGCCCGTGGGCACCGGCCCATTCGTGTTCCGTGACTACCAAAAAGACGCGATCATCCGCTACGACGCGCATCCGTACTTCTGGAACAAGAAGGACGTGCATATCGCGAAACTGGTGTTTGCCATCACGCCCGACGCGGCTGTGCGCATGCAGAAGCTCGCAGGCGGCGAATGCCAGATGACAGCTTTCCCGCGCCCCGCCGATATCCAGACCGCGCGCAGCAATCCCAAACTCGCGGTGCTCTCGGGAGTGGGTTTCAACGTGGCCTATGTTGGCTACAACACCACGCATAAGCCACTTGATAACGTGCTGGTGCGTCGTGCTCTGGACATGGCCGTCGATAAACCGGCCATCCTGAAGAGCGTCTACGACGGGGCCGCGACTGTGGCTTCGAATCCGATGCCGCCATCGCAATGGTCGTATAACAAGGCGTTGAAAGACGCTCCCTACGATCCCGCGAAGGCCCGTGATCTGCTGAAGCAAGCGGGTTTTCCGAACGGCTTTTCGATCACGCTATGGGCCATGCCCGTGCAGCGCGGCTACAACCCGAATGCTCGCCTGATGGCGCAATTGATTCAATCGGACTGGGCGAAGATCGGCGTTAAAGCGAACATTGTGACGTACGAATGGGCCGAATATAACAAGCGCGCGAAAGAAGGCGGCGAGCACGACGCCATCCTTTACGGCTGGATGGGCGACAACGGCGACCCGGACAACTGGCTCGGCACGACCCTCGGCTGCGACGCCGTGCATGGCAGCAACGTGGCGAAGTGGTGCAACAAGCAATTCGACGATCTGCTCGGCAGAGCTCGGCTGATTACCGACCAGCCGACCCGCACCAAGCTGTATGAGCAGGCGCAGGTCGTGTTCAAGGATCAGGTCCCGTACACGCCGATCGCCCACGCCAACGCGTTTCAGTTGATGACGAAAGACGTCAAGGGCTACGAGATCAGCCCGCTGGGCGGTCATCGTTTCGACGGCATCTCGCTCGACTAAGAAGTTGGCTTCACCCGCCGGCTTCAACTTTCGGTTTGAACCACGCGGCGACGGGCTTTGGAAGGCCCGTCGCCGTGCGGCTTCATGCGGGGTGATCGAAGCTTCCGGGGCTCTTGTCCGTCGCACTCCATTGCGGCTTGCGAGCCCGCTCCGCCTTCTGCAAACCGGCCTTCAGGCCTTCTCTGTCGAAATCCTTCGTGTAGACCGGCGTGCCAGGCTGCTGACGCCAGGAGTCGCCGATGCTGCCGTTATCCACCGGATCGAAGCCCATCTCATTGACCAGTTGCATCACGACGGCTTTCGCATCGGCGGTATCGCCCGAAACCGGCAACGCCACGCGTCCCGGCGTGCCCTCGGGCTTGCCGAGATCGCGTAAATGCGCCGCGTAGATGTTGTTGAAAGCCTTGATGACCGGACGCCCGATCTGCTGCGCGACCCATGCGCTTTCCATCATGCCGGACTCGATGCCGTCGATACGGCCATCGCGCTCACGCGGATAGTAGTTCCCGGTATCGATCACGACCGTGGTTTCCGGCACATCGTTGAACAAGCCGGCTGGCAGATTCAGCACTTTCTTTTCGGGGATCGTGACGACGATTACAGCGGCGCCGCGTACCACGTCCGCGAGCTCCGCCGGCTTCGCGCCGGTTTCGCTGGCGACGTCGGCCAGCGTGTCCGGCCCTCGCGAGTTGCCGATCAGGACCTCATGCCCCCGCTCGACCCAGCGCAGCGCCAGCACGCGACCAATATTACCCGCGCCAATGATGCCAATTTTCATACACCCTCCTGGTTAATTCAGTTAGCTAAAGCGGCATGCGCGCAACGCCCATGCCCGTGGTGTTCGTTCACCTGCCGTGCGGCCACGGTACTGGCAACAGGTTCCCGGTAACGATAAAATGCGGCCCCCGTTCATGCGGCGGCCTGCGTGTTCGACTTCTGACGTCGCATGATGATGCCGTGTTAACCCTGATAGCCTCACCACATCGACCCCATTAAATCATTCGATTTTCCATATTGGGCGCCCCCCTTCATACTTCGTTCACTTCTCCCTAACCACTTAATCACTTAACACAAGGACACGCGCAATGCCGATTATCAACAGCCAGGTCAAACCGTTCAAAGCCAACGCTTACCACAACGGCGACTTCACCACCGTGACCGATGAAAGCCTGAAGGGCAAATGGTCCGTCCTGGTGTTCTACCCGGCTGACTTCACGTTCGTTTGCCCGACCGAACTCGGCGATCTGGCCGACCGTTACGCTGAATTCAAGAAGCTCGGCGTGGAAATTTATAGCGTGTCGACTGACACCCACTTCACGCACAAGGCATGGCATGACACGTCGGACACGATCGCCAAGATCAAGTATCCGATGATTGCTGATCCGACGCTGGTGATCTCGCGCGCCTTCGACGTGCTGATCGAAGAAGAAGGTCTGGCGCTGCGTGGCACGTTCGTGATCAATCCGGAAGGCGAGATCAAGCTGTGCGAAATCCACGACAACGGCATCGGCCGTGACGCTGGCGAACTGCTGCGCAAGGTGCAGGCAGCGCAATACGTCGCAGCACACCCGGGCGAAGTGTGCCCCGCCAAGTGGACGCCGGGCGCTGAAACGCTGACGCCGTCGCTCGACCTCGTTGGCAAGATCTAAGCTGCTTCACAGCTCTAATTCCTCGCTGTAATGCGCTGTACCATCCGGGCCGTTCGCGGCCCGGATGTCTGTCAGCACGTCTTTTGCAAGCAAATCATCTTTAAACGGACTCGAAACCGCCATGCTGGAAGCCAACCTCAAGACTCAGTTGAAAGCCTATCTGGAAAAGGTCAGCCGGCCGATCGAGATCGTCGCTTCACTGGACAACTCGCCGAAATCCGTCGAGCTGCAAGGTCTGCTGCAAGAAATCGCGACGCTGTCGGACCGCATTGCGGTGATCGAAAAGCGCGACGATGCACAACGCAAGCCCTCGTTCTCCATCGGCGAACCGGGCAAACCCACGGGCATCCGTTTCGCGGGCATTCCGATGGGCCATGAATTCACGTCGCTGGTCCTGGCGCTGCTCCAGACCGGCGGGCATCCGGTCAAACTCGACGACGCGGTGATCGAACAGATCCGCGCGCTCGACGGTGACTATGAGTTTGAAACGTATATCTCGCTCTCGTGCCAGAACTGCCCGGAAGTCGTGCAGGCGCTGAACGTAATGGCCCTCATCAATCCGCGTATCCGCCAGGTCACCATCGACGGCGCGTTGTTCCAGGACGAAGTCGAGCAACGCCAGATCATGGCCGTCCCGACCGTCTACATGAACGGCGAAGTATTCGGTCAAGGCCGCACTGGCGTGAAAGAAATCCTTGCGAAGCTCGATAGCAACGCCGGCGCCCGTGCCGCGAAAGAGCTCGAAAAGAAAGGCGTATTCGATGTGCTGATCGTTGGCGGCGGACCTGCCGGCGCGGCGGCGGCCATCTACTCGGCGCGCAAGGGCATCTCGACCGGCGTGGCGGCTGAACGCTTTGGCGGACAAGTGCTGGATACACTCGCCATCGAAAACTTCGTCTCGGTGCAAGCAACTGAAGGACCGCAATTCGCAACGGCGCTTGAGCAGCACGTGAAAAGCTATGACGTCGACATCATGGACGTGCAGCGCGCCGAAGCACTCGTGCCGGGCAAGATTCACGAAGTGCGCCTCGCCAACGGCGCGGTGCTGAAAGCGAAGACGATCGTGCTTGCCACGGGTGCCCGGTGGCGCGAAATCAACGTGCCGGGCGAGAAGCAATATCGCAATCACGGCGTGGCGTATTGCCCGCATTGCGACGGCCCGCTGTTCAAGGGCAAGCGTGTTGCGGTGATCGGAGGCGGCAATTCCGGCGTTGAAGCCGCGATTGATCTGGCTGGACTGGTCAGCACGGTGACGTTGCTCGAATTCGGTACGGAGTTGCGTGCCGATGCCGTGCTCCAACGCAAGCTGCGTAGCCTCAAGAACGTGACCATCATCACGCAGGCGCAGACCACGGAAGTCACCGGCGACAGCAAGAAGGTCAACGGACTCTCGTATAAGGACCTGAGTTCGGGTGAAGCGAAACACATCGAGCTGGAAGGTGTATTCGTGCAGATCGGGCTGGTGCCGAATACGGAATGGCTCAAGGGCACGGTCGAGTTGTCGCGTCACGGCGAGATCGTGGTCGATGCGCGGGGCGCGACGTCGGTGCCGGGCGTGTTCGCGGCCGGCGACGTCACTACCGTGCCGTTCAAGCAGATCGTGATCGCGGTCGGCGAAGGGGCTAAAGCGTCGCTCAGCGCATTCGATTACCTGATCCGGAATTCGGAGACGGAAACGGAAACGGAAACGGTTGAGGCTGAAGCCGAGGAAGCGGTCGCCTGAAGCGATAGCTCGAAACGTTTTACCTTACGGATAGTTATTTAAGCGTCCGCCTGGTTGCTGCAACTGAACGCCCGATAATCACCTACCATGTTGATTACCGGGCGTTTTTTCGCCTTTTCTCCAGCTTTCATCGTGTAAAAAATACCGTTAATTATGCGGTCCATAAAAAGCCTAAAGAATTGCCTCCAGTTGCCGTTGATACCGAGAGTGAGACGCTGCTCTCACGCCAAGTGCACGCCGATGAACAAAATCATCTCGAGGTCATGACGGTATGGGAATTCTCGGAAACACCTTCAGCACGCTCTTTCGCGGCCACGGGCGATCGCAACCCGGCATGGCGCAAAAGCTCGAGCGCGCGCTTCGTCGGGAAAGCGATTTGAAACGCGAACTGACGCAATTGCGGCTCGGTACGTCATCGGATGCGCCTGGCATCGACGTCAAGATGGACCTGATGAAATTCGACGTCGCGCAGGAGAAAGCGGCGGTCGCGAGTTTGACAGCGGCGTTGCTCAGCGCGCAGGAAGACCTGGAACTCGAGAAGGCGAACCGGTCGGCAGCCGTTCATCTGTTGAAGAAACACGGCGTGATCGATGGCGTGGCGTATGCGAGTTTCACGCGCGAGCAACGGGTCGAGTTGATCGCCGTGGCAATGGATGAGGTGGCGGGGAGAGAGATGACCAGCCGGTGGCGGGCACGTTCGCCGGCTAGCGCGAAGTCGGGGTCGTCGGGGAAGAGTAAGGGGGAGTAAGGGCTACGTAGTGGTGGGTGGGCGACTGTCCAGATGGGAGAGCTTCTTGGAGCAGCGTACCTCTGCTCCACCAGAGTTGTTGCGGTTGTTGGCTTGAAACGGAGGGCTGGCCACGAACCACTAGGACGCTCCTCGTGAACAGCCTCCCCGGTACCACCATCTGATCGTCCTACTTCGTTCCCACCGCGCCGAGCAAGGCGGGCTCACCAAACTCGACCAGGTTAGCGTTCGACTGTTTAAAGTACTCGCTCCAAAACTGTTTTAAGGCAGCCATGGTTAGCGGGTCGCGGTAAACCTTTGTCTTCTTTACGTCCTCTGTCAGAAGGCCTGCGCCAAGAACGTACACTCGGGCCCCGCCAAAGTCTGCAATCAACCCCGCCGCTGTCGCTTTCTTGAGTTCGGCAGCCGCATCAATCCTACGCACCGCATTGCGTGAATAGAAGCTCGATATGGATGAGTTCTCGAGCATGTCAGACGCGAGGAACAGGACTTTGTCCGACGCGGGCGACGTCCTGATCTTGTCGCTTATGTCCTTCAACGCGGCAAGGATATCTGACTTCGCCAGATCGTTCGTTGCACCGGCTTCTATCTGCTGGATCGTTGCGACTATCGATTTCTTGGCGAATGCAGTCTGACCTCCCATGCAAGCATCAAAACTTCGTAGAGCCCGCTCGCTCACGTCATCCCGGTTCTTCTCGGGGAACTGTGCCTCGACCACGCCGCGGGTGACAACCTCCGTATATCGCCCCTGCGAAAATGCCGAAAAATCAAGCACCGTGTAAGCACTTGCCGGACGCACCGACCTAAGTGCGTTATCGACAATCTGCGCACGCAGACGGTCGTCAAATACCGTGGTTTGATCGATTGCCAGGAAAAACTCTTGATCGAGCCTCGTAGTCGGGACCTTGAAATGATTTGCCAGATAGCAACTGGGAACGTCGTTCACCACTCCGGCTGAGACAGCATCTGCACAGAGACCGAAGACCACGGCGACGAAAAGGTAAGCGACACGTTTTGACATTGCGTTCTTGCTCATGCTCTAAAGAGATCGTCCAGCTCGTTGTGGAGAGTCGCCTTGTTTTGCTCGGCGCGTTCTTTGCGCAGCTTCAATTCCTCGACCACCTTCGTACGAATCGGTGCATCGAGCTGCAAGACGAGCTGTTTCTTCCGATTGACATCGGACGTGGCTTCGATTTCAGACACAATTGCATCGAGGTCACCCAGAGAATCGTCGGTCAGGTTATTCGCCGGTTCGGCAAGGGGAGCGATTGCAGCGGCATGAGCTGCCGACGCAGGGTTCAACACAGCTGTGTCGCGTGAAGCCGTTTCAGTTAGCCCGGCGATGTTGGAAACGGTAATGGCAACCGGCGGAGCCCCATCCAGGTCGGCCAGTTGGCGCTGTTCAATGACGTAATCGCGAAACGTCTTTGAGAACGATTTCCCAGCTATGTCCGCATGCTCAGCCATTGCTTTTTGAAGATTTTCAAGTTGCGACTGCGCGATGGATCGAAAGGGTGCGTAGTAGTTGTTGTAGTCTTCGAACGTCTTGAAACCCTTCGTTGTCTTCCACGCGGCGAGGCTTTCACGCCCGCCGAATCCCCACGCGAATCCCCCGAATATGCCCACGATTTGCGTCACAACAAAGATAACGCCGAGTGTGATAAAAGCGGCCGCACCTTCGCTTCGTGTCGACGAACTCTCTTCAGCCTTGGCGCGATCGTCCGCTGCTTTTTGACTCGAAGAGAGTTCGGCGGGAATCACTGGCGCGGTCGCGAACGGATTCCCCGCATCGACACCCTGGCTTGTCCCCATCGCTTCGCGCGTTTGTTCCGCATTCAAATTGCTCCATCGCATCCACGTCGACGTGCCCGCGATAACGATGATGACTGCAATAGTCAGCCCAACCATAAAGTAGCTATGGTCTGTTCCGACGCGATTTGCGGTTTGCGTGTAGTCCGGCTCCGCGTTATCAACAGACTGATCGTCATCTAGTTTCACCTTTCGGCTCGAAAAGCGCGGCTGTGAATTGTCTTGCTTCCATTGCTTGCGGCAACGCGCGACGAGATTCGACCGGTACAGCTGGTGTCCAGCGACGTGCGTCAGGAAGACCATGATCACGCACAATACGAAGACGATTGCGAGCATCAGCAACGTATGTGTGTTCGCGCTGCCATCTCTTGCCATCCAGCTTCCCAGCAGATAGGAGAACCCGAGGCCCTCCGCGATAACCAGCACCGACAGCAACGTAAGCAACCAGAGCGGGGTGGGTGAGCGGCCGCTGTCATCTGACTTGGCGAGGTACTCGTTACGCTTACTGAATTCGGCCTTCGACAAGTAAGAGATGAACTTGTTGTAGTCGCCACAAAGCGTGCGCTCCGAGTCAGTCCAACCGCTTCGGTCGTGGACACCGTTGCGCGCTAGCCGTGCCGTTTTTCCAAGTATCGGAAACGTGTATTTCCAGTGATTCAACCAGAACTCAAGCGTTGAACGAAATGAAAATGCACCGATTGCGAGCAAAACTGCCACCACGCATCCCACGAGCCAGCTTAGATTTGCCTGAATAAATTCCATCATGAGTTACCGCCGTCCTCTTAAGTTCGTGCAATGGTTGGCACGTAATTCACTGTGAAATACTTCCCGCCTTTTCCGCGCACCAGTTCGCCCGATGACGCCCGGCCTTTGGAGAAGAGAATGTCGGCGCAGTCGAAGACACCTGCCTGCTTGACGAACACGCGATAGAGGACTCCCTCCTTCACTGCATATGCATTGACGTCAGGTGTCAATCGCAGTTGCGGTGGCCCGGAAAGTCCGCCGTTTCGTTCGTAGTCTTTCCAGACGATCAACGTCGGCTTTGCGCCAGGTGCAGTTCCATTCTTGAGAACCGATACGTCCTTTAACGCGAGATACTGTCCGTTCAAGGCGGCACCCCAGCTGCTGCCGTACAGATTTTGCAAATGATCACGAACCGGGACCGCTTGATCGTTCGCGACTGATTTGATCGACTTTGATATCCGCGGCCGGTCGTTCAGGCAGCTCTTTGAAACGGGGACTTCGTCGGCCACAGCTGATGAAAAGAAAAACGACGATGTTTGCGCCGGTATCATCGCGAACTGAAGTCCGAGGGAAGTCGGGTTCGCTTCGGTCCAGCCGAAATCAATACCGTCCATTGCGCTCCCCGTTGTGATGCTGGAGCTCGGATTGGAATCCGCTGGCGCCGCGCCATTGCTGGATGCATTAGCAGCCGACTCTGTCGCCTTTGGAACAGCACGCACGCTGGCGGGTTTTGATCGGGGAGTTGCGGGCTTGACGGAAGCGACCACACTGCCAGGCTCCGAGGCTTCCTGAGCGGATGCGGCTCGATAGTACTGATACTTTGGCTGCCGGCTGTCAACGTAGCTATCGAGGATGTCAGGCCGCGCCCCGGTCAGGTCGACGATCTCCACCCGGCGGTTTGCAGCGCGCCCTTCCGCTGTGTGATTATCCGCGACCGGTAGTGTTTCCCCTGCACCCTGATAGAACACGTTCTGGGCAGCGATTCCATGCAACGAAAACAACTGGGCAACAGCTCGTGCGCGCCGCTCGGACAGGTCGGCGTTCAGTGAAGAGCTGCCGGTGTCGTCAGTGTGACCGATCAGTAAAATCTTGGCGTTCGCGGCTGCCGCCTGATCTGCCTGTCCGGAGGCTTGGGAGACGCGAACCGACGTGCGGTATTGCTCAGCAACTTCACCGAAATAAATCTTGGCTTCGGGCGTCAAGTTGGCCGATCCGGTTTCAAACTGTGCGTGGCTCGGCGCGTCGACAAGCGTAAATGTCGTGCCGACCTGTTCTGTCTTGCCTGTTTCCGGAACCTTTGCTTCCAGTGTCTGCGACGAATAAACCAGATTGTGCTTTTGAGCGATTTTTGAGAGCGCACATCGACGGTTATCCAACGCGTGTCCCACCATGCCGCCAGCTAGTCCACCAGCAGCCGCGCCAATTGCAGCACCAGCCACCTTGTTTTTGTTAGCGACGACCGCTCCCAGAATGGCGCCGAGTCCCACCCCGACGGCGACGCCGATATTCCTGCTGTTATTCGCGCAAGGGTCAGGATCGGCAAAAGTACTTTCAAATACGTTAAGGTCATTGCCGGAATGGTTGAGTTCGTCACCACCGCCGGATTGCTGCATTCCCGGACCTGCGCAGCCGGAAATGGCAAAAACAGTCGCAGTGGCCAGCCAAATCGATTTGGCTCCTCTTATATCTTTCATTAACAACCCCTCGGACATCGTTTATTTATTTTTGGAGAATGCGGATCGATGTCACTTGAAGAACCAACACGCTTATCGTCGTGCTGTGTCCTTCACATCAATTAGCCGGTGCCATCAACGTTAACGGCAAAGAGCGAATAAACCTTAACGTCAATTTGAAAAACAGTTCACTGCGATAGCAAGAGCGCCAATGGTTTATGCGGATTTTGTGTGTCGAGTCCACTTACACGCGCCTTCCGCTCTAATCCCCCACGCGCCCATTCACCCCCACCCCATATCTTTAGCTCGTTTTGATATTTAAGATCTGCGTCAGCCGATGTTAGCCTTTGAATCTATCGGCAGCGTCATGAAGCGTCTCTTCACGCACTGCTCAACAGTGTGAGTTAAACGAGGAGCGTCTTTCGTGAGCGTCGAATTCATCGGCATGATCCAGCAGCAAAAAGTGTCGGAAACGCATCTGGCGCGCGGCCCGGCAATCGATATCGACTACCTCCGCGACTTCGCCCAGGCGCACGAAAAAGCCGGCTTCGACCGCATTCTCGTGCCCTATCAGTCGACCAGCCCCGACGCCATGCTGACCGTCGCCTACGCGGCCGGCGTCACGCAGCGCATCCACTTCATGCTCGCGCATCGCCCCGGATTCGTCGCGCCGACCCTGGCCGCACGCCAGCTCGCCACGCTCGATCAGCTCAGCGGTGGCCGCCTCGCGGTCCACTTCATCTCGGGCGGCAGCGATGTCGAGCAACGCCGCGATGGTGACTTTCTCTCGCACGACGAACGCTACGCCCGCACCGACGAATACCTGCAAATCCTGCGACGCGTGTGGACCGAACCCGAACCCTTCGATCACGAAGGCCGCTATTACCGCTTCGAAAAAGCCTTCTCTGAAGTAAAACCCAAGCAAGCCCCGTATGTACCGATCTATTTCGGCGGTGCATCGGCCCCGGCTATCGAGGTCGCGGGCAAACATGCGGACGTCTATGCGCTGTGGGGCGAATCGAAAGAACAGGTGCGCGAACAGGTCACCCGAGTTCGCGCAGAAGCAGCCAAACATGGCCGCAACGTGCGCTTCTCCGTGTCGTTCCGGCCAATTCTTGCAGCAACGGAAAAGGCCGCGTGGGAACGCGCTGAACATATTCTTGCTGAAACGCGGCGGCTGCGTGCGTTGCAAGGTCTTGGTGAAGCAACCCCGCAGCAAAGCGAAGGCGCGCGCCGCTTGCTCGCCGCAGCGGGTGACAGCGTGCGTGCAGACGATCGCCTGTGGACCGGCGTGGCAAAGGAAATTGGCGGCCGGTCGAATTCAACGGCGCTCGTTGGCACTCCGGATCAAGTGGCACAAACATTGGCCGAATATCACGCGCTCGGCGTAACCACGTTCCTGATTCGCGGCTTCGATCCGCTGGAAGACGCGCTCGATTATGGCCGCGAGCTGATCCCGGCCACGCGTGAACTGACATCGCAAATTGCACACGCGGCGTAACGCTACAGTCAGCGATGAGCCATGAAAAACTGCGCGGATTTGTCAGCGAGATTGCGCAACTCGTCGATTCAAATTTACCTGAAGCGCACCTGCTTGAAAAAGGGGCCGTTGCGCTCGGCAAGCTGATAGCCGAAGACGATTGGCTGCCCGATACCTACGCGCAACCGTCGCCTGATCGCTATCAGCAATTCCTGCTTTATACCGATGCCCGTCAACGTTTCTCGGTCGTCAGCTTCGTGTGGGGACCGGGTCAGCAAACGCCCGTCCACAATCACACGGTGTGGGGTCTCGTCGGCATATTGCGCGGCGCGGAAGGCGCACGCTCGTATGCACGCAACGACGACGGAGCGCTCGTTACATTGGGCGAAGACCAGTTGCTCGAACGAGGCGCTGTGGCTGCGGTGTCACCCTCCATCGGCGATATTCATCGCGTAAGCAATGCGTTCGACGACCGTGTGTCCATCAGCATTCATGTGTACGGTGCGAACATCGGCGGTATCTCGCGGCACGTCTATCCCGCTGACGGTCCGCCAAAGCCCTTCATCTCCGGCTATACGAACGACACGCTCCCCAACCTCTGGAACCTTTCGAAGGAACGACTCGACTCATGAGCGCCATCTCCCAGCGCAGCTTCAACGACGTGCGCGACGCCCTGCTTTCAAAGCGCGAAATAGCCTTCCTCGATGTCCGCGAAGAGGATCCGCACGCGCAACGTCATCCCTTGTTTGCTGCGAACGTGTCGTTGTCCAAGATTGAATTTGACGCCTTCACGAAGCTGCCGCGCAAGAGCGTGCCGATCGTTCTGCTCGATGACGGCGAAGGTCTAGCGGAACGTGCCGCGCGCAAGTTCGAAGAACTCGGGTATACCGATGTTGCGTTGTTCGAAGGCGGTCTGAAAGGCTGGGAACGCGCAGGCGGCGAAGTGTTCCGTGATGTCAACGTGCCCAGCAAGGCGTTCGGCGAGTTCGTGGAAGCGAAGCGGCATACGCCGGCGTTATCGGCTGAAGCAGTCGACGCATTGCTGAAAAGCGGCGAGGACGTAGTCGTGCTGGACGCACGCCGCTACGACGAATATCAGACGATGAACATCCCGGGCAGTATCAGCGTGCCGGGCGCCGAACTCGTGTTGCGTGCCCGTGCGCTCGCGCCCGATCCCAAGACACGCGTGATCGTGAATTGCGCGGGGCGCACGCGCAGCATCATCGGCACGCAGTCGCTGGTGAATGCCGGCCTTCCGAACCCGGTGGCGGCGTTGCGCAACGGCACGATCGGCTGGCTGCTCGCAGGGCAGTCGCTTGCGCATGGCAGCGCGCGGCAGTTCGCCACCGACGACGGCCGCACCGACGCCGCTTCCCGCGAAGCGGCCCGGGCCGTGGCCGATCGCGCGGGCGTGAAACGCACGACGTTCGCAGAGGCGAAGCGCTGGGCAGACGATGCGAACCGCACGACGTATCGCTTCGATGTCCGCACGCCGGCCGAATACGAGCACGCCCATGCAGCGGGTTTTCAAGGCGCGCCGGGCGGGCAGCTCGTGCAGGAAACGGAGATGTTCGCACCGGTCCGAGGCGCTCGCGTGGTCCTCTTCGACGACGACGGCGTGCGCGCCAACATGTCGGCATCATGGCTTGCGCAGATGAACATCGACGTCTATGTAATCGACGATGCAACGAGCGCCGACCTGACCGAACAAGTCCCGTGGCGCGCTGCAAAACCGCTGCCCGCCCCCACGCCTACGATCACCGCGAATGAACTCGCCGCGCTACTCGATAATCCCGCGAGCCAGACCATCGTGCTCGACTTCACGGCAAGCGCCAACCATGTGAAGGGACACATTCCCGGCGCATGGTGGACCGTGCGCTCGCGGCTGGCGCTCGACTTGCCCGCGTTGCCGGACGCAAAGCAATACGTGGTCACGTGCGGATCGAGCGCGCTTGCTGCGTTCGCCGGACCGGACGTGGCGGCGCTTACATCAAAGCCTGTCCTGTTGCTCGAAGGCGGTACCGCTGCATGGATTGCGGCAGGCCTGCCGCTTGCGAAAGGCGAGACCCATTTGGCGTCGCCGAGGATCGATCGGTATCGGCGTCCGTATGAAGGCACCGACGCTCCGCACGAAGCGATGAACGCGTACCTTGAGTGGGAGTACGGGCTCGTCGCGCAACTCGAACGTGACGGCACGCATGGCTTCTTCGTGATCTGAAATAGCTGGAGTGACGTGGCGCGGTTCAAGCCGCGTCATTCCAATTTAGGCGCTTAGCAAAGCAGAACAATGCGTTTGTCTAATGCCGCGGCGGACCGTATCGTTAATGCTTTTTCCTGCATGGAAGATTCATGAAACGACTCAGCCTCCTGTTGATCGCCGCGCTTGCCTCATTCACCGCGCTGCATCCTCTGACTTCGGTAGCCGAACCCGTTCTGAAGGTCGGCGACCAGCAGTTGCAGACACGCGGCGTTCTCGAAGCATCCGGCCAGTTGAAAGACGTGCCGTACCAGATCGAGTGGTTCAACTTCCCCGCCGCGCAACCGCTCGGTGAGGCCTTGAATGCAGGCGCAATCGATATAGGCGGTCTCGGCGATGCCCCACTGATCTTCGCTTACGCCGCCGGCGCACGCGTACGCGCGGTAGCGGCAACCCGCTCCCAACCCGTCGACCTCGCGATCCTCGTGCCGGCCGGCTCCCCCATCAAAAGTGCAGCCGATCTGAAGGGCAAACGAATTGCGACCACGCGCGGTTCCATCGGCCATTTTCTGGCCATCGCGACGCTCGAACGCGCGGGCATCAAGCTCTCTGACGTGACGCTTGCGTTCATGCAACCCGCCGATGCGAAGTCAGCGCTCGAATCGGGCAACGTCGATGCGTGGTCCACGTGGGACCCGTATGTCGCGCTCGGTGAATTGCGCGATAACAATCGCAGCATCGCGAATGGTGTGGGCCTTTCATCGGGACTGAGCTTTCAGGCGGCTACCGATGAATCGATCAAGACCAAACGCGCGCAAATAGATGACTTCGTGCGGCGCGTAGCGGCCGGTCAACAATGGGCGTTATCGCATCCCGACGAGGTCGCGGCTATCCAGTCACGCGTCACGCACCTGCCCGCCGATGTGCTGAAGGTGGTGTATCAGCGAGCGCAGTTGAAGCCGATCACGATCGACAGCAAGGTGATCGCCGAACAGCAACGCACCGCCGATCTCTACGTTCGCGCCGGCGTGATCAAGACAACGCTCGACGTCACGCCAAGTTTCGACGCCCAGTTCACAGCGCATTAACACTCGTCAACTAACGGACTTTCCGATGAACGTACGGCATCCGCCCACAGCGCTGCGAGACCCGATTGCGCTCAACGCCCTCGCCGATCTCGACAGCACTGCCGCCGATCAATGGCTCGCCGCGCTCACTCAGGATTTCGCTGCGAGCGCTGGCTTGCTGGATCGTGACGCAATCTTTCCCCACGACAACCTCGCGCGTTTGCGAAGCGCTGGCTTGCTCGCGCTGACGGTGCCGCAAGCGCTCGGCGGCAGGCAGGCGACATTGCCGCAAGTACTCAAAGTAGTGCGTGCGATTGCGCGTGGCGAGCCGTCGACGGCGCTGATCCTCGTGATGCAATGTCTTTACCATCTGCGCCTGCAGGCCAACCCGAACTGGCCGCAAGCGTTGAAGGAACAAGTCGCCCGCGATGCGGTAGAAAACGGCGCGCTCATCAACTCGCTGCGCGTGGAGCCGGAGTTAGGCTCGCCCTCGCGCGGTGGTTTGCCCGGCACGATCGGGCGCCTGACCGATAACGGCGAGGCGTGGATCCTCAACGGCAGCAAGATCTATTCGACGGGCAGCCCGGGCCTGACTTGGTTCGCTGTTTGGGGCCGCACGGACGAAAGCCCGCCTCGCGTGGGAACATTCCTGGTGCATCGCGATACGATTGGCATTCGGTTCGGCGAACCGTGGAATCACCTCGGCATGCGCGCAACCGGCAGTCACGAGGTGATCTTCGAGAACGTGCGTGTTCCTGCTGCTCACGCAGTCGATTTCAACTCTCCCGAGATCGCCGCGAGCGGCATGGACCCGCTCACCACGCTGTGGATGAACGTGCTGCTTTCATCGATCTACGACGCCGTCGCCCAGTCTGCCCGCGACTGGTTTGCATCGTGGGCCTCTGACCGCAAACCCGCCAACCTCGGTGCACCGCTGTCGAGCTTGGGCAGTTTCCAGCAGACGCTTGGTCGTATCGACGCGTTGCTGCTCAACAACCGCGTGCTGCTGGACGCGGGCTCGAAGGGCAACATTCCGCTGCATGAAGCACCCGCCATCAAGTATCTCGTGACGCAAAACGCGATCGCCGCCGTTGAACTCGCCGTTGAGGCCAGCGGCAATCCGGGGCTAAGCCGCAACAACCCACTCGAACGCCATCATCGCGACGTGCTGTGCTCGCGCATTCATACGCCGCAAAACGACGCGCTGCTTAGCGCATTCGGGCGCACCGGTTTCGCCACGCTTCAAGCTAGACAATCTCTTAAGGGAGCACCACTATGAGCGTTGAATTCATCGGCTATGTGAGCCATCAGGAATCAAGCGAAATCCACTTGCCGCAAGGACCCGCGGTCAATCCGCCGTACATTGCGGCGGTCGCGCAAGCGCATGAATATGGTGGTTTCGACCGCGTGCTGATCGCTCATTCAAGTGCGTCGCCGGACGGCTTCCAGATCGCGTCGTTCGTGGCGCAACAAACGAAGCGTTTGGGCATCCTGCTTGCGCATCGGCCGGGGTTTGTCGCGCCGACGCTCGCCGCCCGTCAACTCGCCACGCTCGATCACTTCAGCGCAGGCCGCACCGCCGTCCACATCATCTCCGGCGGCGACAATACCGAGCAGCAACGCGACGGCGATTTCCTCGAGCATGACGACCGCTACAAGCGCACCGATGAATATCTCGACGTCGTTAAACGCTCATGGACCAGCGAAACACCGTTTGATCATGAGGGCACGTTCTATCGGGTGAAGGGTCACCGGTCGCTCGTTCGTCCCGTGCAGAAGCCGCATCTGCCGGTGTATTTCGGCGGTTCGTCGGAAGCGGCAATCCAGGTCGCGGGCAAGCATGCCGACGTTTTTGCGCTGTGGGGCGAGTCGCTGGCCCAGGTCGCTGAGACCATCGCCCGGGTGCGCGCAGCCGCCAGACCGTATGGGCGTGAGAACGCTATTCGCTTCAGCCTTTCGCTGCGCCCGATCATCGCTTCGACGGAAGATGCCGCCTGGGCACGTGCGGAATCGATCCTCGCACGCGCTACTGAGGTGGTAAAAAGCAATCCTAACTTTACGCGTCGCCCGACAGAACCCAAGAACGTCGGTGCGCAACGTCTGCTTGCCGAAGCCGCTAAAGGCACCGTAGTGGACAAGCGTCTGTGGACCGGCATCACCGCGCTGACAAAAGCGGCCGGCAACTCCACGTCGCTCGTCGGCACGCCCGAGCAAGTGACGGAAGCGTTGATCGAGTATTACCGCCTGGGCATCTCGACGTTCCTGATCCGGGGCTTCGATCCGCTGGAAGATGCATTAGGTTATGGGCGCGATCTGTTGCCGCTGGTGCACGCGGCAGTTGCACAGGCAGACAGCAAAACGAGCAGGAATGAACTCGAAGCAGTTCAAGCCTGAACGATATGGGGCAACGTGAACGGTGCTGACATCGGGCGGTTACCGTTGCAGCGCCGTCCACGCAACCCCGCACGCGCCATCGACCTGTTGCAATTCCACCATCGCACAGTCGCGAACAATAAACACTGCTGCAAGGTCGTCAAACGCCGTCGTCGCAAGACGTCTGGGTGCGGCGAATGTCGTCCCTACGCTCTGAAGCAAAACGCGATCGGCGCCATGAGGGCCGGCAACGATCGCCTTCATGCGCAGCAGTCGATCGCCCGTCGTGCCGGCTATATTTTCGAGCCATTCGAGAACATCTTCCCAGTTTGGTTTCCGGGTGAATCGCGCACGGAACACGCGCACGCGAGGATGGAGCAAGGTCTCCCCGACGAGCGTCGGTGCGGTGCCCACGAGTTGCGGTATTGCTGACGTATCGACCTCCGCAAAAGCCTCACGCGCCCGGATCGCTGCCGCAAATTCGTCGACAATACGAGCCATCGGGTTGACGCCCGCGACTACACTACGCGCCTGCGCGCGTCGTTCAGGACTGACAAGATCGATCTTGGTCAGCACCACCGTATGCGCGGCAGCAAGCTGCGCGGAGACATCTTCGAAATCGTGGTCGAGCGGTGGGCGGCTACAGTCGTAAGTACCAACAATATGCAGCCGAAAACGCAACGTGGCGAGTTGTTCCAGTGAACGCATAACCGCCCCCGGACGTGACAACCCACTGCATTCCAGAACGATGCGCTCGAATGGCTCTTGCCCTTCCTCCGCGCGCAAAGCGACCAGCTCTTCAACTGTCGTCACCAGATCACTTGTCAACGAACAACATACGCAACCGTTGCTGAGAGTTGCCATCGTCATGCCGCGGGCCGACTCCGAAAGAACCGCCCCATCGATGTTGATCGCACCCACTTCGTTCACGATGACCGCCGTCGATGCACCGTTGCCCAAGTCGAGCAACGCTTCGAGTAACGATGTCTTGCCACTCCCCAAAATACCGGCGAGGACGACAAATTGCGTCGAGGCGGTATTCACACCTTTTGTCCGAACGGAGTCTCGCCCTCGGGCCACGTGGCTGACACCATCCCGCGCACATCAGCGAGCAGCTCCTCGGCGTCGAACACCACACCGCCCTTGATGGTCAGTTCAATCGACCGCTTTTGTTCCAAAGAGCGCAACTCGTCGTTCAACCGCAAGGCGCCAGTTCCATAAAGCAGCTTGAAATCGGCCAAAGGGTTCTGGTCATGCACGAGGATGTCCGCACAGCGACCCACTTCGAGCGCGCCGGTCTCGTCTTCTATGCCAAGTAACTCGGCAGATTGCGCCGTCGCCGCGTGCAGCACTTCCAGCGGCGAGAATCCTGCTTCCTGAAACAGCTCGAGTTCCCGGACATAACCAAATCCGTAGATCTGAAACATGAACCCGGAGTCGCTGCCCGGACATACACGGCCGCCCCTGTTCTTGTACTCATTGAGGAACTGCATCAGGATATGAAAACTCTCGCGCCACTCGACTTCGTTCGTGACCGACCAGCGATAGAAATACGCCCCGTGGCCGCCACGTTGCGGCTGGAAATACTTCCACGTGGTGTTATCCGTATACGCGTCATGCCATTCGGCCCTGCGCGCACGCATGAGATCCCGGTTGCCGTCATACACGTTCATCGTAGGGACAAAGGTATGACCGACTGCGAGAAACGCATCCAGCACGTCATTCCACTTCTGACTGCCCGGCTTTGCCGCCTGGAGGAAGGTTTGACCGGCAGTGGAGAATCTCAGGTATTCATCGTTGTAGTTGTAGTCGTCGCCAATCGTTTGCAGCGTCCTGCCCTCGAAGAGCGCCTCCGGCAAGCCGTACGCGTGCTCGGTGCTTGTCAGCCCCCATTGCGCCGTCTTGAGCGCGTTCATACGGCCCACCGAAAGCTGCGCATGATGGCAACACGTACGGAGTCCCAACAGCTTGCACTCGTCCAGAGCTGCTTGCATGATGGCCGGCGGTGCGCCGAAAAACTTCACGCCCTTTGCGCCTCGCTCGCTGACTCGTCTCAGCCACTGCCGACCTTCTTCAGGACTGTAGATCGTCTTGAGGTAGTCGTTGACAGCAGGAAAGTAGACGTACGGGTACAAATGCGGCGCCGCGATGCGGTTCTCATCCGCCGCGGCCTTCTGCTCACAGGTCCATTCAAGACCGTTCATGCAGCCCGCTTCGCGCACTGAGGTCACACCGTGTGCAAGCCAAAGTTTGTACACATAGTCCGCCGGCATCATCTCGCCGTTTTCCGCATGAAACGGGGTGCCGATATGCGCGTGACAGTCGATGAATCCCGGTGTCACGAACTTACCGGAGCAGTCGATCTCGTGATCACCTGCGGCTGGCCTGCGCTGCTCGTTGATTGGAAGGCCGGGCACGCCTACGGCTGCAATTTCCGTGATCCGGTCGCCTTCGATGACGATATCGGCCGGTCCCCAAGGAGGCGCCCCAGTGCCGTCGAGAACCGTTGCTCCGCGCAGGACCAGCCTGCGAAACGGACCGTCGCCGCGATCTCGCGACGAGGAGCGACGAACCTGGCCAAGCCCCTTCCTTGCAAAGCCCGCGACCATTTCCTCGCCTACTTCAATGGTGATGTTTGGCGTCGTCATTGTTCCCCCCCGGTTTCCGCCACGCCCACAACCAGTCCGATCCTGATCGCCGCGAGCGCTGATTGATGAATGCCATGTCAGAAGACTTTCGTCCCGGGCACAGGGTAGAAAATCAAAAAGATAGGAGATACCTATCAAACATATGAAACGCACAAGAAAAATTCCTTTTTTCTGGCGCTTATTCTATGTTTGATACAAATTCAACCGTGTTCATTACGATGTTTTGAGGGTAGTTGTGCGAATTGTGGCTGAGTCCAATGACTAACAGGGAGCGCACGGACAGCAGGTGCGTTCAACCTCATGGACGAAGTCAAACGCATGCATCAGGAGTGGAGATGAACACGGTAGATTTGACGGCAAGCTACGACGAAGACCGGACGATCCGGCGACGCGCCATTGTCGCGACGGTACTGGGCAATGGCTTCGAATGGTTCGACTTCATGGTGTACGGTTTTTTTGCCATCACCATCGCCAAGCTTTTTTTCCCTACCGGAAACGACCTGAGTTCGTTGATGCTCTCGGTTGCGACCTTCGGCGTTGGCTTTCTGGTCCGCCCGTTCGGTGGCATTTTGATCGGCATTTACGCGGACCGGGCCGGTCGAAAGGCGGCACTGTCACTGACCATTTTATTGATGTGCGCGGGCACCGCGCTGATCGGCCTTGCCCCCACCTACTCGCAGATTGGCGTCGCGGCGCCTTGCCTGATTGTGATTGCACGGCTGCTCCAGGGATTTTCCGCCGGCGGGGAAATGGGCACGGCGACCGCGTTCCTGACCGAACATGCGCCGAAAGGGAAGAAGGCTTATTACTCCAGCTGGATCCAGACGAGCATTGGCTTCGCCGTGCTGCTCGGGGCATGTTTCGGCACGGGTATCACGTTAGGACTCTCGGCACAGGACGTTGAAAGCTGGGGTTGGAGAATTCCGTTTCTCTCCGGTTTGCTGATCGGCCCGATCGGTTTCTTCATCCGCCGAAACCTCGCGGAAACGCCGGTCTTTCTGAACGCCACCGACAAGTCCAAGACGCCGCTTGCCGATGTTCTGCGTGACTATCCACGGCAGACGTTCGCGAGCTTCGCGATGGTCGTGCTGTGGACCGTGTGCATCTACGTCATCCTCTTCTACATGCCGACGTTCTCGGTCAAGGTGCTCAAGCTGCAGCAGTCCGCCTCCTTCATTGCAGCCATGGTGGGTGGCGTGGTGATTACGGTTTGCTCGCCGATCACGGGCTGGTGGTCCGACAAGATCGGCCGGAAATGGCTCCTGGCATGTTCAGCCGCCGCCATGCTTGTGCTCGCATGGCCGATGTTCGCGATGATCGTGTCATCCCCGTCGCTTGCCACGCTATGCATTTTCCAGGCCGTATTTGGCGTGCTGATTGCCATCTACACAGGCCCGATTCTCGCTGCGCTGTCCGAAACGTTTCCGACGAAAGTATTGTCTACCGGCTTGTCAGTCGCGTACAACCTCGCTGTCATGACATTTGGCGGATTCGCCTCGCTGATCCTGACCTGGCTGATCAGCAAGACCGGCACGGCCATGGCGCCCGCCTTCTATGTGATGTTCGCGGCGGCTTTCAGTTTGCTCGGCGTATTGTTGGGCTACCGCCAACCCATCGCGAGCAGATCACCTGACATTGCTGTGCCCTGCTAGCGCGTCACGCTGCATTTACGGAGAAAAATGAAACTCGATACCGCCATAAGGGAGACGATATTACGTGACGCCGAAGTAGTGGCAGGTTCGCACATGCTGGACCGGGAGATCACGTGGGTTCACATGGTCGATCACCCGGACATAGCGCAATGGGTGAAGCCGGGCGAGTTGTTGCTGACGACCGGGTACAACTGGCCGAGCGACGAAGTTTCCTCGCGAGAGCTGGTCAGAAACCTCAGCAAGGTGGGGCTTGCAGGCGTGGTACTCGCCGTGCCCCACTTTCGCGAACACTTCCCGCCCGAGGCGCTTGAAGAGGCCAACCAGGTTGGCTTGCCGCTTCTCGAACTGCCCTGGGATGTTCCGTTCAGCGAGGTCACGCACGAAATACTCGCGAAGATCATCAACTTCCAGGGCGACATCATCGAGCGGTCGGAAAAGCTGCACCGGGCACTCACCAACGCGGCCGTCTCCGCTACCAACCTGTCCGACATCGCAGCCGCGCTGACCAGCCTGCTCGGGCGTTTCGTGACGTTCACCGATCCGGCCGGCGGCATCCTGGGGGGATCGGATACGGTTGAAGCGCTCACCCTGCTCGAACCTCAATTTGTTGGCGCGGTGCACGGTGGCTCGCTGCCCGTCGACCTCACGGCAATGCAACGGCCGCTAGCGGTGGCGTTCACCACGGGGCATCGAATTGTCTTCCCCGTCCGTCTGCACGATACCGTCGTCGCACTCATCTGGCTTGACCTCGCGGGCGACGAAACGCAAGAACTCGATGCGCGAGCAATCGAACATGCAAGCGTCGTGGCAGCGCTGCACATGATGCACCAGCGGCAACTCGCCCAACAGGAAGACCGCCTTGGGTATGCGCTTGTGGCAGGTCTTCTGGATGGCGAATTTTCAGCGACGGCCGCTGCCCTCGAACGGGCCCGGGTATGTGGCTGGAGCGATTCAAAGGCTTATCGCGTGTGCCTGGTTCTACTCGATGAGCCAATTCCATTGACGCCGGAAGGGCTCGAACGACGCGAGCGCTGGGTCGACTCACTCAAGCGCGAGTTGCGTGCCAGGAAGCTTCCCGAGCTCATCGCGATCTGGCTGAACCAGCTCAAGTTTATCGTTCCGGAAGATGCCTCGGCATTGTCATTGTGGGAAGCGCTGTCGGATAAACGCTCCGCCATGGCGATCAGCCGGATTCACACTGGCGTGAAGGGGATGGCAGTTGGCGCGCAGGACGTCGACGCGCTTGTACCGACATTACGCCCCGGACGCCTGCATCAATTCGACGAAATTCTTTTCCCTCGCGCGTTGATGGGCGATCCGAACGCACGTGATCTGCTGGTCGAGCGACTGATCGGGCCACTCTCCGAGAAACGGCGTGGGGAATCGCTGCTGGAAACAGTGTGCACGCTAGCGGACGAGGGCTTCCAGCTCGCCAACACGGCAAAGGCATTAGGCATTCATATCAGCACGCTGCGTTATCGCGTCGAGCGCATCGAAAGCATACTGAAGCTGTCACTCGAAGATCCGAAGATGCGGTTTCAGTTGCAAGTCGCGGTGGCGCTGTATCGTCTTCGAGAAGATTAACTGGTTTCTTTCATACGCTTCGTAGGATGACCGCCGTCATATTTCACGCTTTAATCTGAGGAACCGGCTCATCCATCAAGCACTTCCGAAACGAGGTACCCCCATGTCGATCAAGTCACTCACCGAAGCCGACCGCAAGCATCTGATCCACCCGGTCGTCAGCTATCGTGCACATGAAGCACGCGGCGTCACCATTCTCGAGTCCGGCCGGGGCGCTTACCTGCGCGACGCAAACGGCAATGAACTGCTCGATGCCTTCGCCGGGTTGTGGTGTGTCAATGTGGGTTATGGCCAGGACAGTATCGTCAAAGCCGCATCTGAACAGATGGCCCGCCTGCCCTACGCGACCGGCTATTTTCATTTCGGCTCGGAGCCGGCGATCGAACTTGCGGAACAGCTCGTCAGTAAGGCTCCGCAATCCCTGCAACACGTCTATTTCACGCTCGGCGGATCCGATGCAGTGGACTCCGCCATTCGCTTTATTACGCACTACTACAATGCGACGACACGCCCGTCGAAAAAACACATCATCGCGCTCGAACGGGGTTATCACGGTTCATCCTCCGTGGGTGCGGGATTGACCGCGATTGCGAGCTTCCATCGCAACTTCGACGTGCCGCTGCGCACCCAGCACCACATTCCGTCGCCCTACCGCTACCGCAGCGCGACACCCGACAATCCGCAAGCGATTATCGCGGCGTCAGTCGCCGCCCTCGAAGCCAGGGTCGCCGAACTCGGCGCCGAGAACGTCGCGGCATTCTTCTGCGAGCCGGTACAGGGTTCGGGCGGGGTTATCGTGCCGCCCGCAGGATGGCTCAAGGCAATGAGTCAAGTTTGCCGCAAGCTAGACATCCTGTTCGTGGCTGACGAAGTGATCACCGCGTTCGGCCGTACAGGCCCGCTCTTCGCTTGCGAGACAGAAGGCGTGGAACCGGACCTCATGACCGTCGCCAAGGGCCTCACCGCCGGCTATGCGCCGATGGGCGCCGTGCTGATGTCTGACGCGGTCTATCAAGGCATAGCGGACGGCGCGGACAAGTCGGTTGTGATCGGCCACGGCCAGACCTATTCCGCGCACCCGGTCAGCGCCGCAATCGGACTTGAAGTCATGCGCCTTTATCACGAGGGAGGATTGCTGGCCAACGGCATCGCACAGGCGCCGCATTTCGCAAAAGGACTCGACGCGTTGCTGACACATCCGCTAGTGGGTGACTCGCGCCATATCGGCCTGCTCGGCGCGCTCGAACTGGTGTCGGACAAAGAGTCGAAGAAGGGATTCGATGCATCGCTCAAGCTGCCTGAACGCATCTTCGAAACCGCGTACAAGAACAAGATCATATTCCGCGCATTCGGCGACAACATCCTCGGTTTCGCGCCCGCACTCTGCTACACACAAGACGATTTCGCGCTGATGTTCGAGCGTGTGGAGAAGACGCTGGACGACCTGCTCGAACACGCAGATGTACGAGCGGCGTTGCGCAGCAAAGCCATTGCTTAAGCAACGCCGCGATCGATTGCCGACGTGACGGACCTCATTGTTCGTCCGTCAGCAGTCTGTCCAACGGCGCGACGTGCTTCACGAACGGCGACCTGATGACGATGTAGCTGAAGTACTTCTCGATGCCGAGGTTGAGATCCAGCAGCCGTTCCACCACCTCCTGATAGTGGCCAATATTGCCGACGAGAAACTTCAGCAAATAGTCATACCCTCCGCTGACCAGATGACATTCGATGATCTCGTCGATCTCCCGGACATTCGCTTCAAACCGGATGAAATCCTCGCGCCGGTGGTCTTGCAGCATCACCTCGGTAAACACCGTCACCGTAGTGGTCAGCTTGGCAAGATTGAGGTGCGCACCGTATCCGGAGATAATGCCCGACGATTCGAGCCGTTTGACTCGCTGAAGGCATGGACTCGGTGACAGCCCGACGGCGTTGGCCAGGTTTGCATTCGTTATATTGCCGTTCTTCTGCAGTTCCGCCAGGATCTTGATGTCGATCCGATCCAGTTTTTGTCGAGTGGTCATGTCGGGCTCTCGCGTCCGGTGATTTTTTCAGGCGGGTCTATCCGGTCACCCTCTGCTTAGCTCTTCGTGGTGCGCCTTCACCAGTTGCGCCATGCTCGTAAACTTGAACTCGACCGACGGCTCATTGACCGTGCGCATGGTGGCGCCAAAGCCCCGTTGCTCGAACCGGCGGTAGATCCAGCAGGATTTTATGCCAAGCTCGGCTGCCGGTTCATGATCGTGGAATATGCTGTCCGCAATGTGCAGCGTCTCTTCCTTGCGCACACCAAGGGAAGGAAGGAGTTCAAGCATGTAGTCGAAATTGCGGTGCGAGGGTTTATAAGAACCGACATCTTCCGCCGTGATGACCGCGTCGAAGTCTACTTGCAACATCGACCTGCTGCCGGAGAAACTTTCATTGTCGACGTTGGACAGGATGATCAGCTTGAAGTACTTCTTCAGATATTGAAGCGTACTCGCGGAGTCGGGGAAAGCGGGCCACTGCCCCACTGAGCGTCCGTATTCATATGACTCTTCCATCGTATAGGGAACGCCCCATTCCTCTGCGAGCCGCTTGAAGACGACTGCGAGCAACTCCCTGTATGGCATCTCCGGCGTGTAGCGCTGCTGAGAAGACTCATGACGCGCATGCGCCTCAAGCACCTCGTCACGCGTCAACGGCCGCTCAAGGCGATTGATCAGAGGCATGAGACCCGCTGTTATGCCGCGTTCCCAGTCGATCAACGTGCCGTAACAATCGAAGGTGAGCGCCCTGAATTCAGTGAGTCGCACCTGAACCTCCTAAAAAATAAATCGCATTGGACTGCGCAGGCCGCGACCTGCCGCGCAACATCCTCTAGCGCGGCAGACGCTATTCAGGCGTTACTTTTCCAGCAAGGCTTCCTGATGCGCTTTCACAAGCGCCGCCATGCTGTTGAAGCGGAAGTCCACCTTAGGCTGCTGGCCCGGATTCATTGTCGCACCGAAGCCCTCCTTGTCGTGGCGGCGATAAATCCAGCAGGATGCCAGGCCAAATTCGTTGGCCGGCTTGTGATCGTGAAACAGGCTCTCGGCGGTATGCAGGATTTTCTCCTTGCTGATCCCGCGGTCACCCAGCTTCTCCAGCATATAGTCGAAATTACGCGGCGACGGCTTGTACGATCCCACGTCTTCGGCTGTGATGATCGCGTCGAACTCGACCTGCAGTTTCGCATTGCTGCAGGTGAAGCTTTCGTTATCGATGTTCGACAGGATAACGAGTTTGTAATACTTCTTGAGGTATCGCAGGGCTTCTGCCGAATCATCGAAAGCCGGCCAGTTCTGCACTGACTTTCCGTACGCTACGCAGTCCTCCAGCGTGAACGGCACCTGCCATTCTTCAGCCAGCCGCTTATACACAATGGGGAGCAGTTCCTGATACCGCTTGGCAGGCGTGTATTTCTGCTGCGAGGATTCGTGACGTGCATGAGCCTCAAGGACCTGATCGCGTGTCAGCGGCTGCTTGACGCGCTCAAGAAGGGTACGCAGGCCTTGAAAAATCCCGGTCTCCCAGTCAATCAAGGTCCCGTAGCAGTCGAACGTCAGCGTATCGAAGTCGGTGAGTTTCATAACAATTTGCCCTCAGTTGTTCACAGGATGAGACCACAGTGTATTGACTCGTGGCAGCAGCCGTTACTGATGTCGAGATCAGCATCAGCATCCGCTTTCGTGTGACAACGGGTCGGCAGCAGATTCTGCTGTCGCGTTTCCAGCCTCGCGAATACCGATCAACGAAAGCGCCCGCCGCGCAGCATGCGTGCACTGAATTCCGCCCCTCTCTCCTACTTTACCCGCAAGATACCGCTCGCCTCCCGCTGCGATACGCCGGATGACTCGAACGGAGATGTACCGCAGAGTCAAGCGCTTTGGGGTTTCGTTGATGGCTTTATTCGGAGTCATGGTCACGGTACTGATGTGGAGCACACTGGCATCATGCGTCGTCGTGCTCGGTCATCTACCGCCCCTGTTCGTCAACGGCGTCGCCCTGACAGTGGGCGGTTTGCTGGGGTTACCCTGGGCGCGCGACTGGCGGATACCACCGCTACTCGCGGTCGTTGGATCTGCGGGCATGTTCGCATATCACGTCGTCTATTTTTACGCGCTTCAGCTCGGTGACCCAGTCGGCGTCAGCCTGATCCATTATCTGTGGCCGATACTGATCGTCATTCTCTCACCCGTCTTCACACGTGACGTCCGCATCAGCTGTCGCCATCTCGTGCCGGCCGTCATAGGATTCGCGGGCGCAATTTTGGCCTGCGTAGCATCTTGGGGAACGGCCTCGGGAAGCGGAACAGATCCGACGGCATCGGGGATAGGCCATGCTGGAATCGCGACGACATGCGTCGCCTACGCGCTGGCCTTGTTATCCGCTTTTGCCTGGGCTGCCTACTCGCTGTTGGGCACGCGCTACCGGCAAGTCCCCAGTCACTCCGTTGGGCTTTTCTGTTTGAGCGCCGGCCTCGGGTGTCTTGCCCTCTACTTTTCCAGCTCTTCGTGGCCGCACGTGACAATTGCCGATGCCGGCGTTCTCATGTACATGGGGTTGGGCCCCATGGGAGGAGCGTTCTACCTCTGGGATTTTGCAATGAAGCGAGGCGATCCACGCAAGACAGCCGTCCTGAGCTATGCAATCCCGGTCGTGTCGACGCTCTTCCTGTCGGCTTACCTGCGTGTTCCAATGACACCGGCGCTGTGGGCCGGCGCTCTTCTGGTGACGGTGTCTGTGGCGATGGCGTCGCGCAGCCAGATCTCGCGCGGTGCTTGAGCGCGCGAGGCAAACGCACCTAAAATGTCGACGGCTCGTCACAGCATGCCCCGCGTCAATCAAACCTTCGCGAGATACTCCGACACATTGATCTTCTGCGGCAGGACGCTGCGCGCCGCCAGCCAGTCCGCCGCTTTTTGCAGATCCTGCACGAAGGCTTTATCGCCGACACCGTGCATGTTGAACTTGCGCTTCATGCTGCTAAGCGTATTGCGGACTTCATCGCTGTAATGACCCTGCTGCTGGGCGATCGTCTCCGCTTCGAGTGAGTTCTCCGATGCCCATTTCGCCTCCTGTCCGTATGCAGCGTTGACCGCCTTCACCAGATCGGCGTTGTCCTCGGCAAACTTGCGCGTGGTCACGTAGGAATTGAAGTCGATCTGGAAATCCAGGTCCCGCCCTTCGAGAAAGATGTTGTGGCCTTTGTAGTTTGCACGCGCAATATCCACGCCGGGACTCCACATCGACCACGCGTCGATCTTGCCTTGTGAGAATGCGGGCGCAGCATCCGGCGGATTAAGGTAGACGAACTTCACTGCATCGCGCGGTACCTTGTGTTTTTCGAGTGCGGCCACGAGCAGGAATTCGCCGAGTCCCGAACGATTCACCGCGACCGTCTTGCCCACCAGATCTTCCACCCGGTCAATGCCCGATCCGTCCTTCGCGATGATTGCCGTGCTGCGCGGATCAACGACGCAAAACTGCGTGAATACGAGCGGTGAACCCGCGATCATGGCCGCCAACGCCGGGGTCGTGCTGCCGCCGAAGCTGAAGTCTGCGCTGCCGCCAGTGACCGCGGCAAGCGATGGCGCGTGATTGGGGAATGGCCCGATCCACTCCACTTTGACATTGTCTTTCGCGAGGGTTTTTTCGAACTCGCCGCGGACTTTTGCGAGCATCGGCAAGCCGCCGAGCCCCCAGCCAAGGCGGACCGTATCGGTTTTGCGGCTGCCGCAGGCGGCCAGGCCCGTGGCTAACGCCGATGCAGCCACGGTGGTTTGAAGGAAGCGGCGGCGCGACCAGATAGAGGAACTTGGATTTGACATGGTTGAGTTGGAGTCGGACAGATGAACGGAATCACACCCGCCATTGAAGGCAGGCGAGAGGCAATACGAATTGAATGGGAGATGACGCCCTGGACTAATGAGTGGCGGTGTCGGCAGCGGTGTCAGCATCGACGCCGAGTTGCGCGAGCAATGTCTCCCGCAGTGCGGGCCGGGACGCCTCCGTCACGCGATACTCGGCGGCAATCGCACCGCCACGCATGATCAACGCACGATCCGCAAGGGCAATCGCCTCGTCCACGTCGTGCGTAACGAGCAATACGCCGGGCTGATGGCGCTCGATCAAATGCTTCACCAGACGCTGCATCTTGATGCGCGTCAGTGCGTCGAGCGCCGCGAACGGTTCGTCTAGCAACAACAGTTGTGGCTCCTGCACGAGCGCACGCGCCAGCGCCACGCGTTGCGCCTGACCACCGGACAAATTTCGCGGCCAGTCTTCCAGCCGTTCACCCAGTCCTACCTCCGCCAGCGCCGCTTGTGCGGCCGCCAGGCTTTGCGGGCCCGGGGCGAGCCCAAGCGCGACGTTGCGCGAGAGCGTCTCCCACGGCAACAAACGTGGCTCCTGGAACACGACAGCCGGCAAACGCGGCCCGTCGATCGAACCACCATTGATAGGATCAAGCCCCGACAACGCCCGCAACAAGGTAGTCTTGCCGCAGCCGCTTTCACCCAGCAACGCGACGAATTCGCCCCGTTCGATTCGCAGGTTCAAACTATCGATAACGATTCGCTCTCCGTACGAACGCCGCAGATTACGCACGACCACTGCTGCGCCCGACGGCTTCAAAGGTGCACTCATCAGCGGGACGCCTTCGCAAAATTCACATGCCACGAGAGCAACCGGCGTTCGAGAAAACGCGCAAGTTGATCCGCCAGAACGCCAATCGCCGCATAGATCACGATGGTCATCACGATCACATCGGTACGCAGGAATTCGCGTGCGTCCATCGCGAGAAAGCCGATGCCCGTACTGGTCGCAATGGTCTCCGCAACCACCAGCGCGAGCCACGCCGTAGCCAGCGCATAACGTACGCCTGCCAGCACCGACGGCAATGCGCCGGGCAACACAATGCGCCGGATCAGTGTCCAGTTTGACAGCCCGAGCACGCGGCCGAGTTCGATGAGTTTGGGATCGACCTGACGAATCCCGAGGACGGTGTTGATGTAGATCGGGAACATGACGCCAAGCGACACCAGGAAGATCTTGCCTGCCTCGCCCACGCCGAACCACACGATCACCAGCGGCAACACCGCAAGAAACGGAATGGCACGCAACATCTGGATGTTGCGGTCGAGAAATGCCTCGGCCACTTTGGAAAAGCCCACGGCCGTGCCGAGCATGAACCCGATCGAGCCGCCAATTACGAAGCCGGTTGCGGCACGCAGCAGACTCACGGCCATGTCGCCGATCAAACGCCCCTCTTTCACCAGTTCAAAGGCGGTGAGAGCGACCTTCGATGGCGCGGGCAGCACGTTCGGCGACAAAGCCCCGAGACGTGCGAACAACTCCCACGCGATCAACAGCAGGACCGGCATGCCCCACGACACATAACGCAGCCAGGGAGACACCGGGCCCGCATGGTTGGGCTTGTGCGTGACGACGGGATTCGCTTCGGGATCAAGCTGCGAATGGAGAACGGATGCTCCGCGGGCCAGTACGTCTGCCATCGGTTGAAGATTCCTTTTGTCCGGGTGGCTCGCCGCGCCCAATGCGATAACGAGCATCAGCAAATGCTAGCCACACGATGTTAAACAAAAGGAAAAATACTGGAACCACATAAAACTTCTATGCTTAGCAGCGGTGCCGCGAAACATCGAAACATCAGCCCACTGCAGCCCCGCCATCAATTTCAAGCACCAGCGGAAAACGCACTTCGAACACACTGCCCCGGCCTTTGTACGATTCAAAACGGATCACGCCCTGTAGTTCGAGCGCAAGTTCCTTCACAATTGCCAGCCCCAACCCGGTGCCGGGAATCTCGTCGGAAGCCGCGCGTTCGAATTCCTCGAACACGCGTTCGCGATCCTCTTCGCTGATCCCCATACCCGTGTCCGACACGCGCAGCGTCCAGTGCTTCGCGTCTGACACGACGATCGCCAGTTCCACCTCGCCCGTCGTGGTGTATTTGATCGCGTTGGACAGCAGGTTAAGCGCGATCTGCTTCATCTTCAGCCGGTTGGACGTGATCATGCTTAATGCCGGATCAACGCGCCCTTTGAGCGTCAGCCCCTTCGCGCTGGCCGACCCGTGGCAGAGCTGCATGAGTTCATCGAAGAATTCGGTCAGGTCGAAACGCTCGACCGTCAGGATGGAGTCATCGCCGAGCACTTTCGAGTATTCGCCCATTTCATCGACGAGCGTGGCCATGTCGGTCACTTGCCGTTTTGCTAGCGCAATTGCCCGTTCGTTTTTCGCCTGTGAGCGCCCGATCAGTTGCAGCGCGGTGGCGAACACGTTCAGGAAGTTGCGCAGGTCATGAGCCACGCGGCGGGCGACCTGCATGCGGGTTTCGTAAAGGTCGCTGATCAACTTCTGCCGGAGGGTCAGTTCCTGATTCGCGCGTTCCAGCATGCCGGTGTATTCGTCGAGTTTCCGGTCGCGCTCGCCCACCGCCTCGCGAACGGACGTGAGCGTAACGAAACTGAGTGTCTGGTCGGTGATCAGACGTGCGCGTTCCTCGCGCTTGCGGTCAAATGAGCGATTGTGCTCTGCGTAATCGCCAATGGCCGCGAGCAGGACCTGACGGAACAAGTCCAGTTCGCGAACCAGTTCGTCAACGCGATAACCCTGCTGCCAGCGCCATTTCCCGTGTTCGCGCGCGTCATGTTCGATCGCGTGTTCCTGCGTATCCATGTCTTGCGATTCGAGTACGAGACAGATTTCATCGAAAATGCGCGGGACGTGATCGGCAAGCTGCCGGTAGGTGAGGTCGTCGGAATGCTCTACCTCGGCGTCGCCAAAGACGAGCTGCATCCAGCGGTCGGTGAGCTGCGTCTGCTGCCCACGCAAGGCGGTGGCGAGGCCGTTCAAGGCGCCGATGGTGATTTGGCTCATGCCCGAGATCCGTAAGCTGTAGTGCGCCGGGTCGGCGCCTGGGGTCATGCTGATGCCGGCAGGGGTGGATGGCGCCCGCCGGAACGCTCGGTCCGGGTATTGGATGCGAGTGGGTAAAGTATAAGACGACGCCATGGCGGGAAGCGGATTGGTTTGCGCGTGCCCGGCCGGCGTCAGTTCCCGCTTGCCGCGGTGAGTGACATCGGCGTGCTTGCGTCCATCAGGCGTTGGACAAACTGGCGCGCCGACGGCGACAGCACGCCCACCTTGCGCGTCACGATCCCGAACGTCTGCGACTTCGACTTGAATCCGATCGGCAGCGTACGCAGCATGCGATGCTTGCAAAACAGCCGGGCAACTCCCGCCGGCAACACCGAAACCAGGTCGGCGCTACATTGCAGCAACGCGACTGTCACGAACGTCGACGCCGTCGAGATCGCGCTCACCGGCACCTGCGCCCCCGCCAGGTCCATCTCGCGCTGCAACAGCGCCTGCATGGGCATGGCGCTGGGATATGTGACCCACCGATGCCCGCCCAGATCGGCAAACGTCAGCTCATTGGCTGCAAACGGCGGGTGATCGTAGCCCACCACCACGGACAAAGGCTCATCGCCCAGCGGCCGATACATATATCTCGCGGGTTCATCACTGACGATCGAACGGCCGACAACCAGATCCAGCCGGCCTTCATCGAGCAGCGCCAGCATCCGCGCGCTCGTGTCCTCGACTATTTCGATCGATAAACCCGGGTTGCTCACCTGCAACTCGTTCAGGATCGGCACTACCAGGTCCGGCACCGAGCCCATGATCGCGCCCACCGCCAGACGGCCGCCCGTGCCCGAGCGGATATCGGCGACTTCCTGGCATAGCGAGGTCAGGTCGGCCGCCAGCAGCCGCGCGTAGCGGATGACGCAAAAACCGAACTGGTTCGGCACCAGCCCTTTCTTCGCGCGTTCGAACAACGGCGCCTCCAGCATCGATTCCAGCTCGGCAAGCGCCTTGCTGGCCGCCGATTGCGTCATCGACATCGCGCTCGAGGCTTTATGCAGCGACTTGTGGTCATCGAGCGCAATCAGCAACTGCAACTGCTTCATGCGCAAGCGGCCCATTAATACATCCAGCGTGGATTTCATCGCGCGTTCGTCAAACCTTCAAGGTGAGTCGCAAAAGCGATCACTAGATGGAAAGGTTTCACTATACAGCGCCTTCTGCCTGCACCTATAGTGGTCTCAAACAGATAATGGAGACTCTCAATGCCCAATCCGACTAACGGCGCAATCTACCGCGGCGTGTTCCCGGTCGCCCCGACGGTCTTCGACGCCTCCGGCCGCCTCGATCTCGACGGCCAGCGACGCGCGATCGATTTCATGATCGACGCCGGATCGCACGGCTTGTGCATCCTCGCCAACTTCTCCGAACAATTCGCGCTCACCGACGACGAACGCGCCGTGGTGCAGAAAGCCGTGCTGGAACACGTGGCCGGCCGCGTACCGGTGATCGTGACCACCACGCACTTCAGCAGCGATGTCTGCGCGGCCCGCAGTCGCGCCGCGCAAGACGCAGGCGCCGCGATGGTCATGGTCATGCCGCCGTATCACGGCGCGACCATCCGCGTGGGCGAACGCGGGATTTATGAGTTCTTCAACCGCGTGTCCGACGCCATCGACATCCCGATCATGATCCAGGACGCGCCGGTCGCCGGCACGCCGCTCTCCGCGCCGTTTCTGGCGAAGCTCGCGAAGGAAGTCGCGAACGTGTCGTACTTCAAGATCGAAACGGCGCAAGCGGCGTCAAAGCTGCGCGAACTGATCGAACTGGGCGGCGACGCGATCATCGGTCCGTGGGACGGCGAAGAAGCCATCACGCTGATCCCGGATTTCGATGCCGGCGCAACGGGCGCGATGACCGGCGGCGGTTATCCGGACGGGATTCGCAAGATTGTCGACGCTTACACATCCGGTGATACAGAAGGCGCCGCCAAGCTGTATGAGCAATGGCTGCCGCTCATCAACTACGAGAACCGCCAATGCGGTCTCGCAGCCTGCAAGGCGCTGATGATGGAAGGTGGCGTGATCCACTCCGACACCACGCGTCACCCTTTTGCGTCGATGCATCCATCGACTCGCGCCGGCCTGCTGAAAGTCGCACGCCGCCTCGATCCGCTCGTGCTGAGCTGGGGCAAGTAACGCAATCCGCACGCTCAATTACTCCAACAGGATTCAAACCAT
>NZ_JAQGMM010000646.1 GCF_028292365.1 Caballeronia sp. | reverse complement strand
TTGGCTCGGACGGCACGGTCACGGTGACGCAGCAGGGCAATGCGGCCAACACGACAGTCGGCCAGTTGCAGCTCGCGACCTTCGTCAATCCGGCCGGCCTCGACGCGCGCGGCGAAAACCTGTTCGCGGAAACGGCTTCGTCCGGCAATGCGAACGTCGTGACGCCAGGTTTGAACGGTGCGGGACAGTTGCAGCAGGGGTATGTGGAAGCATCGAACGTGAACGTGGTCCAGGAACTGGTCAACATGATCCAGACCCAGCGCGCCTATGAAATCAACAGCAAGGCCGTGACCACGTCGGACCAGATGCTGCAGACGCTGAGCCAGATGCAGGTTTAAGTTGCACCAACCGCATCAATTGCATCAGCAGCGTCATTGCCGAAGGACCACGAAGATGTCATCACAATTTTCACGCTTTTCACGCATCCGCAGCGCATCGGTGCTGGCGCTGGTCGCCCTGGCGGCCTGCGCGCTCGTGCCCAAGGAACCGATCACGCAGCAGCCGATGACGGCGCGCCCGCCGGCGCCGCCGCTCAATTCGGCATCGCCCGGCGCGATCTACAACGCGGGCTACGCGGGACGGCCGCTGTTCGAAGACCAGCGTCCGCGCAATACCGGCGACATCATCACCATCGTGATTGCAGAAAACGTGAATGCGACGAAATCGTCGGCAGCTAATGCGGCGCGTAACGCCAGCGAGGCGTTCGCCGTGCCGGTCACGCCGGGTCTCTTTGGCGGGCTGTTCCATAACACCAACCTGAGCGCCAGCGGCTCGAACGGCTTTAACGGCGCAGGCGGCGCGAGCGCGGCCAATACCTTTAACGGCACGCTGACGGTCACCGTCACCGGCGTCCTGCCCAACGGCAACCTGGAAGTGAGCGGCGAGAAGCAGATGCTCATTAACCAGGGCAACGAATTCGTGCGTTTCTCCGGCGTCGTCAATCCGACGACCATCTCCGGCACCAACACGGTGTTTTCGACCCAGGTGGCGGACGCGAAGATCGAATATTCGGCGAAGGGTTATATCGATGAATCGCAGCAGATGGGCTGGCTCCAGCGCTTCTTCCTCAACGTGGCGCCCTTCTGACCATGACACTCTTTCCTCGCTTCGTTTTCATTGCACTGGCGTTTGTTGCCGCACTCGCCGCTGCACTTCCGCAGGCCGCGCAGGCGGAGCGCCTCAAGGACCTGGTTTCGTTCCAGGGCGTGCGTGATAACCCGTTGATCGGCTATGGCCTCGTGGTCGGGCTCGACGGCACCGGTGACCAGACCACCCAGACGCCATTCACCACGCAGAGTTTGGTCAACATGCTCGGCAATCTCGGCATTACGCTGAATGCCGCGACTACGCAGAACATGCAGTTGAAGAACGTCGCCGCCGTGATGGTGACGGCGGTATTGCCGCCGTTCTCGCGGCCGGGCGAAGCGATCGACGTGACGGTGTCATCGCTTGGCAATGCGAAGAGCCTGCGCGGCGGTACGTTATTGATGGCGCCGCTCAAAGGCGCCGACGGCCAGGTCTACGCAATGGCGCAGGGCAATCTCGCGGTCGGTGGCGCAGGCGCCAGCGCGAACGGCAGCAAGGTCCAGGTCAATCAGCTTGCGGTCGGCCGCATTCCGGGCGGTGCGCTGGTCGAACGCGCCGTGCCCGCTGCGGTGACGCAAGCCGGCGGGGTGATGACGATGGAACTGAACACGCTCGACTTCGACACCACGCAAAAGATCGTGGCGGCAGTGAACAACGATTTCGGCATGGGCACGGCGATCGCGCTCGACGGCCGCACGATCCAGTTGCGCGCGCCGACCGATCCGTCGCAAGTGGTGTCGTTCATGGCGCAGCTTGAGAACATCGATGTCAGGCCGGCGCAGGCCGCGGCAAAGGTCATCGTGAATGCGCGCACGGGTTCTATCGTGATGAACCAGATGGTCACGCTGCAGAACTGCGCGGTCGCGCATGGCAATTTGTCGGTGGTGATCAACACAACGACCGCCGTGAGCCAGCCGGGCGCATTCTCCAACGGACAAACCGTGGCGGCGAGGCAGTCGAATATCCAGTTGAAGCAGGACACGGGCGCGCTCAAGCAGGTAGCGGCAAGCGCGACGCTCGCGGACGTGGTCAAGGCGTTGAATGCCCTCGGGGCGACGCCGGCGGATTTGATCTCGATTTTGCAATCGATGAAAGCGGCGGGTGCGTTGCGCGCCGATCTTGAAATTATTTAAAGGCGACAGGTCATGAACGCGAACGGGACCGGTACGACAAGCAACGCGCTCGCATCAATGAACACAACCGACACGAGCAGCGGCCTGGGTTCGTTGTCGAACCGTTTTGCGCTCGACGTGCAGGGCTTCGACGCCATGCGCGCCCAGGCCAACGCCAACCCGCAGCAGGGCTTAAAGGCGGCTGCCAAGCAATTCGACTCCGTTTTCACGCAGATGATGTTGAAGAGCATGCGGGACGCCACGCCGTCCGACAGCCCTTTCGATTCGAACGACAGCAAAACCTTCACGTCGATGCTCGACCAGCAGCTTTCGCAGAACATGGGCGCGAAGGGCATTGGCGTAGCCGACATGATGCTCAAGCAACTGATGCGCAACGCCGGGGCTGGGGCCAGTGCAGGCGCAGGCGGGCAGGCGGACGGCGCGGGCGCGAGCGGCGACAGCAGCGCGAATGCTGGCAACATGGCCGCCATGAACGCGATGGCCAAGGCGTATGCGAACGCGGCGGGGTCATCGACGGCGGCCTCGAAGGCATCGCTTGGCGGAAATGGTTATAGCGCCGACAGCGCGCTGACGCCGCCCGCGCGCGGCGTGGGCACGGACAAGGTGGCGGCGTTCGTCGACCGGCTTGCAGCGCCGGCGCAGGCTGCGAGTTCGGCGACCGGGATTCCGGCGCGGTTTATCATCGGCCAGGCGGCGCTTGAGTCTGGCTGGGGCAAACGCGAGATCAAGAATACCGACGGCAGCTCGAGCCACAACGTGTTCGGCATCAAGGCGACCAGCGACTGGAGCGGCAAGACCACGAGCGCGGTGACCACGGAATACGTGAACGGCAAACCGCAGAAAGTGGTCGAGAAATTCCGCTCCTACGACTCGTACGAAGACGCCCTCACCGACTACGCCAGCGTGCTCAAGAGCAATCCGCGCTACGCGCCGGTTGTGGAAGCCTCGCGAGATGCCGCCGGTTTCGCGCACGGAATGCAGAAAGCGGGCTACGCAACCGACCCGCAATACGCTAAAAAGTTGATTTCGATCATGCGGCACATTGCTTGATTGAGTGCGGCGCGAGTGTGAACAGAGCGCGACGCGTGTGCGGACTGGCGCACCTTTTGCTGCATCTAGTTAGCTAGACCAAACATATTACGAGTAAGGTATCAAAAGCGACGGGGCCAATGTCGCAATAAAAACACGATGCAGGCTGACGGCGAGGAACGGGCGCATGGTGCGTCCGGAAGGCAGCCGGCCGCGACGCATCGAAATGGAGAGAACGTGCTGGTTCGTTTCGATTTGCGCGCTTTGCGACCGTTTTCGGCCGCCGGATACGAGATTGGGAAAGTTTTTTTACAGCCAACCCTAAATATTCCATCCCGGTTGCCGCTAAATGAAATATCGAAGTGCCGGATCCACAGGGTCCGGTTGGACGCTCAAACAGTCCCGGGGAACGGGACGCGAGCGAGCAAACGAACACGGCAAGCTCCATGAACATGAATCCGCCAAACGGTTCCGGCATCGCAGACGACGAGTCCGACAATCACGATTTCGGCCGGCGTAATCCGCTGGAAATCGGCGTCTCTCTGCGCAACCTCGTTAATCGAGCCGACTTTCTGACCGTCGATCACGGCACCGGGCAGATCGTTACCCGCCTGCTCGACGTGAATATGGCAGCGCATACCTTTATCTTCGATTGGGGTGGCATTCCCGAGCAGAACCAGGCCATGCTGCGCTCGGAAAACCTGATGTTCCACGCGAGTCCCGACGGCATCCGCGTCGAATTCGCCACCGGCACGCCGCGTGAAATCGATTTCGAAGGGCGCCCGGCGTTTGAAGCGGATTTTCCGCCGGTGCTGTTCTACATGCAGCGGCGCGAGTATTTCCGCGTGGAAGCGCCTGTGCTGGATCCGTACATCTGCAGCGGCGAACTGCCGAATGGCGAGCGTTTTCGCTTTGAAGTGAACGACCTCTCGCTGGGTGGCGTAGCACTTCGGACCATGGACGAGCGGGTTGCGTCGATGGAAGTCGGCTTGATCCTGCCTTCCGTGGAACTCCACTTCAGCAACCCAGGCAAGGTCGTGCTCGACCTGCAACTGATGTCGAACCGGCAGACAGTGAATTCGCGGGGCGATCTGCGCTATACGCTGGGCTTCAAGTTCATGAGCCTGCCGGGGTCAGCCGAAAACACGCTGCAACGCTTGATTACGCAACTCGAGATGAAACGCCGGTCACTGGCGCGCTAACTTTGATGCGGCGGCGAGCCCCTTTGCTCGCCGCGCTCAACTTCTTTCCCCGTAACGCCTCTTCCATTCACGCCTCTTCCATTCGCCGAACTGGCGCCCAATCTCCCCGCTGCTTTACCAATTGCCCCGGTCTGCCCCGGTGAATAATCCGTCATGGCGCAGTGCGCGTGCGGATTTCATCGGAGCGGCAACTGCACGGCGCTCAAATCACGCGTGCCCGATTTAGCGCGCCGGGATTCAACTTTTTCTGCAATCGGCCGATATACACCAGTTGCCGTCAGACAGCGGCGGCCCAGGGTTTTGGGCCTTTACCAGGATTCCTTGCATGTCCCTATTCGATATCGGCGTCAGTGGTCTTAATGCAGCCCAATGGGGTTTGACGACCACCGGACAGAACATCAGCAACGCCGCGACCCCGGGCTACACCCAGGAGACGCCGGTGTACCAGGAGGCGTCGGGGCAATACACGACGTCGGGTTACCTGGGCTCGGGCGTCCAGACCGCGACTGTCGCGCGTTCGTACAGTTCGTTCCTGACCACGCAGCTCAATAACGCGCAGTCCAACAGCAGTTCGCTGAACACTTATTACTCGATGTTGGCGCAGCTGAACAACCTCGTGGGCGATCCGACCACGGGTATTGGCGCCGGCATGACGGGCTATTTCACGAGCTTGCAGTCGGTGGCGAACAGCCCCGCTACAACATCGACGCGGCAGTCGCTGATGAGCAGCGGGCAAACGCTCGTCAACCAGATGAACGCCGCGGCCGCGAATTACAACCAGCTCCGCTCCGGCGTCAACCAGTCGCTCACCAGCGCGGTCACGCAGATCAACAGCTACACCAGCCAGATCGCCACGCTGAACGGCCAGATTGCCGCCGCGAGCGCGCAGGGGCAGCCGCCGAACCAGTTGCTCGATGCACGGGACCAGGCGGTATCGAGCCTGAGCCAGTTGACGAACGTGCAGGTCACCACTGTCAACGGCGCGTACAACGTGTCGATCGGCACGGGCCAGCCGCTGGTGTCGGGTACCACGGCGTATAAACTGCAGGCAGTGACATCGACGTCGGACCCGAGCGAGTTGTCGATCGCGTATGCATCGCCGGACGGCTCGCCGCAGACGCCCGCGCAAACGCAATATCTGCCCGACTCCACGTTTGGCGGCGGTACGGTAGGCGGATTGCTTGCATTCCGCAGCCAGTCGCTCGATCCCGCGCAGGCGCAGCTTGGTTCGCTCGCCACCAGTTTCGCTGCGCAGCTGAATCAGCAAAACGCGCTGGGCGTGGACCTGAACGGCAATCCCGGCACCGCGTTGTTCTCGACTGGCAGCCCGACCATTTATGCGAATTCGCGCAATACGGGCACGGCTCAGCTAAGCGTATCGATTGCGGATCCGACCCAGCCGCCCAGCAGCAACTACACGCTGTCCCGCAACGGCTCGACCTACACGCTCACCGACAGCGAGAGCGGCGCGTCGCTCGGCACCCTCACGGCCGATCCGGTAACCGGCGCGGCCAGCGGCACGATTGCTGGCCTGAATATCGCGGTGCCGACTGGCATGCAGTCCGGCGATTCGTTCACCATCCAGCCGACGAGCGGCGCACTCTCCGCGTTCTCGATGGTCACCACGAACCCGACCGCGATTGCGGCGGCGTCACCGGCGGTGGCATCGGCGGGAGCGAGCAACGCAGGCACCGCGAACATCTCGGCTGCGACGGTCACCGCGGGTTATTCGATCGCGTCCACCGGCATGACGCTGACGTACAACGCGACCGCCAAGCAATTGACCTCGAATCAACCCGTCACGCTGCCGGGCGGCACGGTCGTGCCTGCAGGCACGGCGTTCGCCTACGATCCGGCCCAGGGCCTGACCATATCGAATGGAACGGGCGTCAGCGCGACGATCAGCGGCACGCCCGCAAACGGCGACAGCTTCACGATCGCGGCGAACAAGGGCGGCAGCAGCGACGGCAGCAACGCGCTCGCGCTGGCGAATCTCGGCAAGGCGAAGTCGCTGAACGGCGGCACTGACTCGTTGACGAGCGCGTATGCGAACTACGTCAACCAGATCGGCAACGAGACCAACAATCTGCAGAGTTCCAGTACGTCGGCGACCGCGGTGCTGACGCAAGCGACGACGGCGCAGCAATCGGTATCGGGCGTGAACCTGAATGAAGAGGCCGCCAACCTGATTCAGTACCAGCAGTTGTACCAGGCCAACAGCAAGGTCATCCAGACCGCTTCCACGCTGTTCTCGACGCTGCTCGGCATTTTCAACTGAGGCTTTCACGATGCGCATCTCCAGCTCCCAGTACTTCACGATGAATGTCCAGACGATGGACAATCAGCAGGCATCGCTCGCCAACATGTACGCGCAGATCTCATCGGGCAAGGCCTTGCAGACCGCGGCGGACAATCCGCTCGGCGCCGCGCAAGCCGTGGCGCTGACCGCGCAGGCGGCCACCCTCGCGCAATACTCGACCAACCAGTCGTCGGCGCTGACCTCGCTGCAGCAGGAAGACTCCACGCTCACCAGCGTGACGAACGTGATGCAGAGCATCCAGGCGCTCGTCGTGAATGCCGGCAACGGCACGCTCAACGACACCGACCGCAGCGCGCTTGCGACCCAGCTCCAGGGGTATCGCAGCACGCTGATGACGCTTGCCAATACCACCGACGCCAACGGCAACTACATCTTTGCCGGTTTCCAGGGCGGCTCGCAGCCCTTCACCGACAACGCCTCGGGTATTGGCGCGACGTACGCAGGCGGCCCCGGGCAGCGGCAGGTGCAGATTTCGGACACCCGCACGATCAACGTAGCCGATCCGGGTTCGGCAATCTTCCAAAGCGTTTCGTCGAACGAAAGTTCGCCGGTTTCGGCGGGATCGGCGGCCAACACGGGTTCGGGGACGATCAGTGCGGTCAGCGTGAGCAACAGCAGCGATCCCGCCAACTCGTCGACCTACACCATTACGTTCGGGACCACGACCACCGGCACGCCGCCCACGACCACGACAGTCAGTTCGTACTCGGTCTCGGCGCTGGACCCGGCAACGGGCACGTCCACCACGGTCACCCCGCCGACGCCTTATACGGCCGGCGATAACATCACGCTGGGTTCGCAGACCGTCGCTATTTCCGGCACGCCGGCATCGGGCGATACCTTCACCGTGGCGCCGGCGAACACCGGCCACACCAGCGATACCGACATCTTCACGTCGCTCGATTCGTTGGTGAGCGCGCTGAAACAGCCAGCCGATTCGGCAGCGGGCCAAGCGACGTTGCAGAACGCGCTGACGACGGCAGGCACGAAAATCGGCAACACGTACAACAACATACTGACGACACAGACGGCGGTGGGTGGCCGCGAACAGGAAGTCACGACGACGCAGACCGCCATGCAGACAACGTCGACGCAAACCGCCAACAATCTGGCGGACCTGATCAGCGTCAACCTGCCCAGTGCGATCAGCCAGTACGAGATGACGCAGAACTCTCTGCAGGCGGCACAGCAGGCGTTTGCGCAGATCCAGAAAATGTCGTTGTTCAACTATTTGGGTAGCAGCTAAGCGCCGGGGGGCGTGCAGGGAAGAAATTGATGTGGGTTGTAGGATGTGTTTTGGGCCGCCGGTTTGAAGGGCGGCCCTTTTTATTGGCTTTTATCGGGTCATGCCGATGCGCTCGGCCCCTTCTGTTGAACGCGTGCGGTGAATAGCGCGTTATTCTCCGCATTATATGCGGAGAATAAATTACCCTTTGCGGGGAATACGCCCCATAATCACCGCATGAAACGCGGAGAATGGACTTTTATCTGGGAAGATCCTGACTGGCCGGCCTGGCGCTACGATCTGTCGGTGATCGCGGCGCCGCTGGCCGCGGTCAGTCGCGCCCAGGGTTTGCTGCTCGGCCGGCTTGCGGATGTGGGCTTGTCGCTGCGCAATCAGGCAAGTCTGGCCGCGCTCACCGAAGACGTGCTCAAGACGAGCGAGATCGAAGGTGAAAGGCTGAATGCGGATTCGGTTCGATCATCTATCGCGCGTCGGCTTGGGGTGGATATTGGCGCACTTGCACCGGTCGACCGGCACGTGGAAGGCGTGGTTGAAATGGTCCTCGACGCTACCGCTCGCTGTGACGCTCCGCTCACGCGGGAACGCTTGTTTGCGTGGCACGCGGCCTTGTTTCCAACCGGCTTCAGCGGGTTGTCGCGGATCCAGATTGGCGCGTGGCGCAACGACGAAAACGGCCCCATGCAGGTTGTCTCCGGTCCCGTCGTCCGTCAACGAGTTCATGTCGATGCGCCGCCGGCCGATCACCTCAACGCCGAGACAACACGTTTTCTCGACTGGCTCAATCACGACGTTGACGTGGCTTCGGTGATCAAGGCCGGGCTGGCGCATCTGTGGTTCTTCACGCTGCATCCTTTCGACGATGGCAACGGCCGTATCGCCCGGGCCATCGGCGACTTGCTGCTCGCCCGCGCCGACGGCAGTCCGCAGCGCTTCTACAGTTTGTCGGCGCAGATCCAGTCGGAGCG
>NZ_JAQGMM010000101.1 GCF_028292365.1 Caballeronia sp. | reverse complement strand
GCAGCATAGTAAATAGATAATTCCGAGGTCGACCGCGATGCGTTACCCCAACCTTTTCAAGCCTCTTACGCTGAATAAACTGACCTTGCGCAATCGCATTGTCAGCACCGCGCACGCGGAGGTCTATGCGGAGCCGGGTGGTTTGCCCGGAGATCGGTATATCCGTTATTACGAGGAAAAGGCGAAGGGCGGTGTGGGATTGGCCGTATGCGGCGGCTCGAGCCCGGTGTCTATCGATAGTCCGCAAGGATGGTGGAAATCGGTCAACCTTTCGACCGACAAGATCATTGATCCGCTCGCGCGTCTGGCCGAAGCCATGCACAAGCACGGCGCGAAAATCATGATCCAGGCGACCCACATGGGACGTCGTACCGCGTATCACGGCGAGCACTGGCCGCACTTGATGTCGCCGTCGGGCGTGCGTGAACCGGTGCATCGCGGCAACGCGAAGATCATTGAAGTGGAAGAGATCAAGCGAATCATTACCGACTTCGCCGCGGCTGCGAAGCGCATAAAAGACGCCGGCATGGATGGCGTCGAAATCTCGGCGGCGCATCAACATTTGATCGATCAGTTCTGGAGTCCGCGTACGAATTTTCGTACCGATGAATGGGGCGGTTCACTCGAAAACCGCCTTCGTTTTGGCAATGAAGTGCTCAAGGCCGTGCGTGAAGCGGTCGGTCCGGATTTCTGCGTCGGCCTGCGCATGTGTGGCGATGAATTTCACGAAGACGGTCTCGATCACACGCAGTTGAAAGAGATCGCGCAGTCGATGTCGGAGTCGGGTTTGATCGACTACATCGGCGTGATTGGTTCTGGCGCGGACACGCACAATACGCTCGCGAACTGCATGCCGCCCATGGCGTTGCCGCCCGAGCCGTTCGTGCATCTCGCGGCTGGTATCAAGTCAGTGGTGAAGCTGCCGGTGATGCACGCGCAAAGTATTCGCGATGCAGGGCAAGCGGAGCGCTTGCTGGAGTCCGGCATGATCGATCTGGTCGGCATGACGCGTGCGCAGATCGCCGATCCGCACATGGTCATCAAGATCCGCGATGGCCGCGAAGACGAGATCAAGCAGTGCGTGGGCGCGAATTATTGTATCGACCGGCAGTACAACGGCCTCGACGTGCTGTGCGTGCAGAACGCAGCCACGTCACGCGAAGAGACCATGCCGCACGTGATCGAAAAATCACGTGGGCCGAAGCGCAAGGTCGTGGTTGTTGGGGCGGGTCCTGCCGGCCTTGAAGCGGCGCGTGTCGCGAAATCGCGGGGCCATGACGTCGTATTGTTCGAGAAGAACGAATACGTGGGTGGCCAGATCATGCTGGCGGCCAAGGCGCCGCAGCGCGAGCAGATGGCGGGCATCGTGCGCTGGTTCGACATGGAAACGAAGCGCCTTGGCGTGGATCGCCGCCTCGGTGTCGCCGCCGATGAAAAGATGATCATGGCGGAGAAGCCGGACATTATCGTGCTGGCAACGGGCGGTTTATCGTTCACGCAGCAAGTGCCGGCTTGGGGCGTTGAAGAAGGTCTGGCGGTGAGTTCATGGGACATCCTCTCGGGCAAGGTCGAGCCGGGCAAGAACGTATTGGTGTATGACGGCGTCAGCATGCAAGCGGGTGCAGGGGTGGCCGATTTCATCGCGAGCCGCGGTGGCAACGTCGAGATCGTCACGCCGGACGTGAAGGTCTCTGACGACGTGGGCGGCACGACCTTCCCGATTTTCTATCGACGCCTGTATGCGCAAGGTGTGATCTCCACACCGAACTACTGGCTCGACAAAGTGTATGAGGAAGACGGCAAGAAGATCGCCGTGATCCGCAATGAGTACACGGAGGAGCAGGAAGAGCGCGCGGTCGATCAGGTCGTGATCGAAAACGGCATCGTGCCAAATGATGAACTCTATTGGAAGCTCAAGCCGGAGTCGTTGAATCGCGGTCAGATCGATGTGCACAAGCTCTTCGCTTCCGAACCGCAACCGTCCCTGAGTGAAGAACTGGGCAACGGCCGTTTCCTGCTGTTCCGCGTAGGCGACTGCATCTCCATGCACAACATTCACGGCGCGATCTACGACGCGCTGCGCCTCGTCAAGGACTTCTGATAATGAGCCCGGTGTTTGTCATTACCGCGTTGTTGTGGTTGTCGGTGGCGGGTCTGGCATTTGCACTGTTCAAGCGCGCTGCGTATTGGCGTGAAGGCCGCGCGACGGCAGCGGGTGCGTATGGCTGGGGCAATTTGCTGTCGATTCCGAAGCGCTATTTCGTCGATCTGCATCATGTGGTGGCACGCGATCCGTATATTGCGAAGACGCACGTGGCAACAGCCGGTGGCGCGATTGCCGCGATGGCGCTTGTGTTCCTCAACTACGGTCTGGCTATCTATTCGCCGTGGCTCGACAAGCTGATTTTGCTCGCGGCGCTCGTGATGCTGGTTGGCGCGGTGTTTGTGTGGCGTCGTCGGCATGGAGCGAAGGCAGTGCCGGCGCGTTTGTCGCGTGGTCCGTGGGACAGCCTGCCATTGTTACTCGGTTCGTTCGCGCTCGGTCTCATGCTGTTCATCGTGTTGCCCGCCGCAGCGATGTCCGGTGCATTGGCGATCATCGTCGCGTTGCTGATTGCAGCGGGGGCATTCACGATGACGTTCGGCGCGGCCCGCGGCGGTCCGATGAAACACGCGATGGCAGGCTTGTTGCATCTCGCGTTTCATCCACGCCAGGAGCGCTTCACTGGACGCAGCCACGAACATGACGTCGTCCCGCCGACCGCGCTCAAGATGCCCGTACTCGATGCAAAGGAATATGGCGTTGGCAAGCCTGTAGAGTTTCGCTGGAATCAACTACTGAGCTTCGATGCCTGCGTCCAATGCGGCAAGTGCGAAGCGGCGTGTCCCGCGTTCGCAGCGGGTCAGCCGCTGAACCCGAAGAAGCTGATCCAGGATCTGGTGACTGGCATGGTCGGTGGGTCGGACGCCGCGTATGCCGGCAGCCCGACGCCTGGCATCCCGCTCGGCAAGCATTCGGGCGCACCGTCGAAGCCGCTTATTTCCACGATGATCGAAGCGGATACCATCTGGTCCTGCACCACGTGCCGCGCATGCGTTCAGGAGTGCCCGATGCTGATCGAGCATGTGGACGCTATCGTGGACATGCGGCGCAACCAGACGCTGGTCGAAGGCATTGTGCCGGGCAAGGGCCCTGAAACGCTCGCGAACTTACGCGAGACGGGTAGCGCGAATGGCTTCGATATCGGCGCGCGTTATGACTGGGCCGTGGATCTGCAAGTGCAGGTCGCGCAGCCGGGACGTCCGGTCGATGTGCTGCTCATTGCAGGTGAAGGTGCGTTTGACATGCGCTACCAACGCTCCCTGCGCGCGCTCGTCAAAGTGTTGAACAAGGCTGGTGTCGACTACGCAGCGCTTGGGGGCGTGGAAACGGATACCGGCGATACGGCGCGTCGTCTCGGCGATGAAGCCACATTCCAGCAACTGGCGACGCAACTTATCGCGACCCTTTCGACGTATTCGTTCAAGAAGATCGTCACCGCCGATCCGCACGTGATGCATAGCCTGCGCAATGAGTATCGCGCGCTGGGCGGCCTGTATGAAGTGCAGCATCACACGTCGTTGATTGCTGAGCTGGTCGCCAGTGGCAAGCTCACGCCGGCCGCTGAAAGCGTGCTCGCCGCGGGCAAGACCGTCACGTATCACGACCCGTGCTATCTCGGCCGATACAACGGCGAGACGGAAGCGCCGCGCAAGTTGCTTAAATCGATCGGTATCAAGGTGGTCGAGATGGAACGCAACGGCATGCGTGGCCGATGCTGCGGCGGTGGCGGCGGAGCGCCGCTCACGGACATCCCCGGCAAGCAGCGTATTCCCGACATTCGTATCAATGACGCCCGTGCGATCAACGCGGAGATTGTCGCGGTCGGATGCCCGAACTGCACGGCGATGCTGGAAGGCGTAGTAGGTATTCGGCCGGAAGTGCTGGACGTGGCGGAACTGGTTGCAGCGGCGCTGGAGTAAGCAATGGACACCATCAAACGAATTGATCCACGCCGGCCGTTTTCCATCACGGCAGAAGGGCTCAAGCGCATTACGCTGGGTTTTGTCGGCGTGGCGGGGGACAGCAATCTTTCTGCGCTGGGCGGGCATCGTGAACAGGCGAAGCCGCGCCGTACGACTTCGGCCGCGCAACTTTCATTGCTCGTGGCTGCACACAGTGACCGCGGTTCCCTCGATGACCACGCGCGCCAGACGCTTGCTGCCGCGGCGTTACTCGCGGACGCGACAACGCAAGTCGTATTGCTTGTGCTGGGCGAATTGAAAGACGACGCGGCTGCGCTCGGCGCGGACAAGGTGATCGAGATGGCGTCATTCGATCGTCGCGCATTCGCACCCGATGCCGCTTTAAACGCGCTCGCCGCGTGTGTTGCGGCGTACTCGCCTCAGCATGTTTTCCTCCCCGACAACGCAATCGGCGACGGCGATCTAGGCCGCCGATACGCCGCCCGGGCGAAGGCATCGATGGCGGCGCATGTGGTTGAATTGGACGCTACGCACGTCGCGGTTTATACCCACGCGCGCAAGGCGTTTGCCGTGCGTTCGCTGCCCGATGTGATCCTGCTGGCCCCGAATGCCGTCGATGCAAGATTGCCGTTTGTTGGCGCGGGAGAACGTGTAGCAGCTGAGCAGTTTTTTGCTGAAAGCCATACGAACGACGCGAGCCCCTACAAGGACCTGGGCATCGAAGAAATCGATGCCGCACAGATGGCGTTGGAAGAAGCGGATTTCATTGTGTCGGCGGGGAATGGCGTGATTGATGTTGCGGCATTTGAGCGGCTTGCCAGCACGGTAGGCGCTGCAATCGGCGCAAGCCGGGTCGCGGTAGACGATGGCAAGTTCCCCCGCGACAAACAGATCGGGGCAACGGGCAAGACGGTCGATGCCAGCATCTACATTGCGTTTGGTATCTCCGGCGCAGTGCAACACTTGCAGGGCATCAAGGATTGCCGTCACGTGATCGCGGTGAACCTGGACGCGAGCGCACCCATCGCGAAACGCGCGAACCTGACGATCATCGGCGACGCGCAGGAAACGATCGCCGCGCTGACCGATGCCGCAGCGGCTGCGCGAAATGCGCGTGCTAACCCCGGCTCACTAGCAACGTCCGGAAGCAGCGCCGCGAGTGCAGCAAAGCTGGAAGGAGCACTCGCATGAATCTCTTCAAGCACGCTCGGGGAGCATTCAATTGACTAGCGTGAGCAAGACGCCGACCACGAACCGCCTGAGCAGGATCGCAGTGCTCGTGTCAGTGGGCCGTCATCCGGTGAGCGGAACAGCACGCTACAGCCGCAACGACGCCGCCGCGCTGACCCTGGCAACGAGGCTCGCGGCCCAACACCAAGCTACGCTCGACGTGCTGCACGCAGGCGATTCAACCAATCCCGCATTGCGAGAATATCTCGCGTTAGGCGCTGCAAAAGTGGAAGTGCTGGCCGTAGCCGCGTGCGATGACATTGCCCCGGCGCTGACCGCACGCTTAAAGGGTTACGACCTTGTTTTGACTGGCACGCGCGCGGAAGGGACCGAAGACAGCGGCATGCTGCCGTACCAGCTCGCGGATGCATTGGGATTTACGCTGCTCGCATCAGCAGTGGATATCGACATTGAAGCCGACATTACAGAGGCGCACATCACCGTTCGGCAATTCCTGCCGAAAGGGTTGCGTCGTCGCGTGCAGGCAAGCTTGCCCGCCTTGGTCGCGGTGCATCCCATGGCCAACACCACGCCGCGATACGCCTATGCAAAGCTGCGCGAAGGCACGATCGAGCCGGTGCTGGTGAGCGCCGCCAACCCGGCAAAAAGCAACGCCTGGACGATCAAGCCCGCGACCGCAAAACCCGTGCGGCTGGCGGCGGCTGAAAAGCGTTCGGGGCACGCGCGCATGCTCTCGGCCACGACCACGGAAAGCCGGGGCGGCAGCGTCGTAATTGAAGGGACTTCCGTCGAAAAAGCACAAGTGATCCTGGCGTATTTGCGCGAGCATCAACTCGTCGATTACTGATTAGCGACACGAAAATTCCCGCACGTTCAAGGTCGGTCGGGGCACCAAAACACGGAGTACACGATGAAAGTTTCCGCAGACGTTCGCGCAATGATCGAACGCCGCAAGAAGGGGCACACGCTGGAAGCGCCGTTCTACGCGAGCGAGGAAGTCCACGCGCTCGACATGGATGCAATCTTCCGGCGGCACTGGATCCAGGTCGCGGTCGAGCCGGACGTGCCGGAAGCGGGCGACTACATGACGGTGGAACTCGGCAACGATTCCATCCTGATTGTGCGCGACGACGACATGCAGATCCGCGCGTTCCATAACGTTTGCCGGCACCGCGGTGCGCGCCTGTGCAGCTCGGAGAAGGGTTCGCTAGGCAATATCGTGTGCCCGTATCACAGCTGGACCTACAACCTGAACGGCGACCTGATGTTCGCCGAACACATGGGCGAGCAGTTCGACAAGTGCAAGCACAGCCTCAAGAAGGTCCACCTTGAGAACCTCGCGGGACTGATTTTTGTTTGTCTCGCCGAAACGCCGCCGGCGGATTTCGCTGTATTGCGCGCTTCAATGGAACCGTATTTGCTGCCGCACGGTCTGGCCGATTGCAAGGTGGCCGCCGCCATCGACATCATCGAAAAGGGCAACTGGAAGCTCACGATGGAGAACAATCGCGAGTGCTATCACTGCGTGGCGAACCATCCTGAACTGACCATCTCTCTCTACGAATATGGCTTCGGCTATCAGCGTTCCGCAGACAACGAAGAAGCCATGGCGGCCTTCGACAAGACCGTTGAAGAACGCACCAAGCAATGGGAAGCGATGAACCTGCCGTCGAAGGAAATCGACCGGCTGGCTGACCTTGTGAGCGGTTTCCGCACCCAACGTTTGCCGCTTGACCGCAGTGGCGAGTCGCAGACGATGGACGCCAAGGTGGCGTCGAAGAAATTGCTCGGCGGCTTTCAACAAGCCGATCTCGGCGGCCTCTCGTTCTGGACGCAACCGAATTCGTGGCACCACTTCATGAGCGATCATATTGTGAGCTTCTCGGTGATCCCGCTGTCGGCCGGCGAGACGCTTGTGCGCACAAAATGGCTCGTGCACAAGGACGCGAAAGAAGGCATTGACTACAACGTCGACAACCTGACCGCCGTCTGGCGTGCCACGAACGACCAGGACCGTGCGCTGGTGGAATTCTCGCAACTCGGCGTGACGAGCAGCGCGTATGAACCGGGTCCGTATTCGCCATTCACGGAAGGCCTCGTGGAGAAATTCTGCGAATGGTACATCGGCCGGCTCGACGATTATGCGAGTACGCCGGATGAAGCGAGCGTGAGTACGCACGGCGAGAAAGTCGTCTCGTTCAAGCGCTAAGTTCAAGCGCTAACTCATCAAGCAAACAACCGAACAAACAACGTCGCACTCAAGGCTACAGCGGAGAAACAGATGATGCGCGATCAGGCGACGTTCGAGCCTGCCCCGAACCGAGTGACTCAGCCTGAGTTCTGGGGCACGCTTCCCGCCCGTTGGGATAGCGACACCGACGAGACGCTCG
>NZ_JAQGMM010000632.1 GCF_028292365.1 Caballeronia sp. | reverse complement strand
ATTGGAGCCACCAAGATCGCGATGCAGTTGAGACCCGAAGAGATGTGGAACATGTATACGAGCATCGGGCTCGGGCAGGCGCCAAAGGTCGGTTTCCCGGGCGCGGTGTCGGGTCGGCTGCGGCCGTGGAAAAGCTGGCGCCGGATTGAACAGGCGACCATGTCGTATGGCTATGGCCTGTCGGCGTCGCTGTTTCAGTTGGCGCGTGCCTACACGGCAATTGCGCATGACGGACAAGTGTTGCCGGTCTCTATTTTCCGGACGCCGGGCGACGCGCCCGTGACGGGGCCGCAAGTGTTTGCGCCGACCACCGCGCGTGAAGTGCGCGCCATGCTGGAAACCGTGACGGCGAAGGGCGGCACGTCGCCGGACGCAGCCGTGCCGGGGTATCGCGTGGGCGGGAAGTCAGGTACGGCGTACAAGCACGCGGGCCGTGGTTACGATAAATCGCGGTATCGCGCATCGTTTGTCGGCATGGGACCCATGCCGGATCCACGCATCGTGGTGGCGGTTTCGGTCGATGAACCGACGGCCGGCAGCCACTTTGGCGGCCAGGTGTCGGGTCCGGTGTTCTCGGCAATCGCCGGCGATACCTTGCGTTCGCTGAACATTCCGCCGGACATGGCGGTGAAGCAGATGGTGGTGTCCGATGACCCCGCTTCCGGCACGCCTGCCACCGACATCAAGAAGCCGAACGCGACGAACACGAACGCGAACCAGCCGAAGAAGCTGAAGGTATCGACGAATCCGAAGAATCACCCGGGAGTCGTTCGATGAGCGGTCTGGACTTGGTCAAGCAGCAGGCGCAGATCGCGAAAGCGGTTGAGTGGTTGCGTGCGCACGCGGACGCCAGTGCGCAATTGCATGCCGACTCGCGCTCGCTGAATCCCGGCGATGTGTTTTTCGCCTATGCCGTGGATGGCGCGGACAGCCGTCCTTTTATCCATGCCGCGCTCGAAAAGGGCGCTGCTGCCGTGCTGTATCAGCCGGAGAATTTCACCGGCAAGCCGGACGCGTCGCGTACGCTTGCGGTCAAGGCGCTCAACGAGCTCGCCGGGCCGATTGCGTCGGCGTGGTATGGCGAGCCCACGGAATCCATGCTGGTCGCCGGCGTGACCGGAACGAACGGCAAGACGTCGTGCAGCCATTGGCTCGCAACGGCGCTGTCCGCCTTGGGGACGCCTTGTGCGGTGGTTGGGACGCTTGGAAGCGGTATGCCGGGCAGGCTCGTGCATTCAGGTTTTACGACGCCTGACGCACCGCAGCTGCAACGCACGTTTGCCCAGTTCAAGACTGACGGCGCGAAGGCCGTGGCAATGGAAGTCTCGTCGCATGCGCTGCATCAGGGGCGCGTGAATGGCACGAAGTTCGACATCGCCATCTTCACGAATCTCACGCAGGATCACCTGGACTATCACGGCACGTTCGCCGCGTATGAAGGGGCGAAGGCGAAGCTGTTCGCGTGGCCGGCTTTGAAGGCCGCGGTCATCAATCGTGACGACGCGGCTGGTCGGCGTTTGATTGCATCGTGTCACGGCAGGACGCGAACGATTGCGTATGGAATTGCTGAAAACGCCGCCGGCGCTGATGTAAAAGCCGATGCGTTGCTGCTTGCCAGCAACGTGCGCGCGACCGCGACGGGCACGGCGTTTCACTTGAGTTCCGACTGGGGCGACGCCGACGTGGAAGTTGCGACACTCGGCGAGTTCAACGTGAGCAACCTGCTCGGCGTGCTCGGCGCTTTGCTGGCGGCGCACATTCCGCTCGATGCCGCGCTCGCGCAGATCGCGAAGCTTGAACCGGTGAACGGACGGATGCAACGCCTTGGCGGCCGTTTGCAGAACGACGAGCCGTTGGTGGTGATCGATTACGCGCATACGCCGGACGCGCTCGAGAAAACGCTGGCAGCGCTGCGGCCCATCGCCGAAACGCGTGGCGGTCAGTTGATCTGCATGTTCGGCTGCGGTGGTGATCGCGATGCGACCAAGCGTCCGCTGATGGGTGCTATCGCGGAGAAGAATGCGGATCACGTCGTGATCACCAGCGACAACCCGCGCGGAGAAGATCCGCTTGCGATTATCGATCAGGTTGCCGCGGGGTTTCAGGACGCGTCGAAAGCTCGCCGCATAGAAGACCGCGCGAGCGCGATCCTTCAGGCAATCCGCACAGCGGCGCGTGAGGACGTGGTCGTGCTGGCCGGCAAGGGCCACGAAGCAACGCAGGAAACCATGGGAAAAAAGCGCGCATTCTCCGATCAGGATCACGCACGCCTGGCGCTTGCCGCTCGCGCCACGCAAGCGCGCGGAGGTGGCGAATGACGCTCTTCACATTACGCGACGCCGCGTTGCAGATTCCGGGCGCGATCGTTATCGGCGATGAAAACATCGCATTCGACCGAGTTTCCACAGATAGCCGTACGGCGGGTCCGGGCGATCTGTTCATCGCGATCAAGGGCGATCGTTTCGATGCCCACAATTTCCTGCCACAAGTGGCGCAGCGCGATATTGCGGCGGTGTTGGTCACGCGCACGCCGGACAATTTCACCGTGCCTGCGATCAAGGTCAGGGACACGCGGGTGGCGCTCGGCGCATTGGCTCACGGCTGGCGCAAGCGCTTCACGATTCCGCTGATCGCAGTCACCGGTAGCAATGGCAAGACGACGGTCAAGGAAATGATCGCGTCGATCCTCGCGGCGGCTGTCGGCGAAAACGCGCGGCTTGCGACAGCGGGCAATTTCAACAACGACATCGGCTTGCCGCTGACGTTGTTTCGTTTGAACGAATCCCACAAGCTGGCGGTGATCGAGCTCGGCATGAATCATCCGGGCGAGACGGAAACGCTCGGGAAGATCGCCGCACCTACGGTCGCTGTCGTCAACAACGCGCAACGCGAGCATCAGGAATTCATGGCGACGGTGGAAGCGGTCGCGCTGGAGCATGCATCGGTGATTCACGCGCTGGGCGCCAACGGTACGGCCGTTTTCCCCGCCGACGACAAATACGCCAGCATTTGGCGCGTCGCCGCGACCGGCAATCCAATCATGGATTTCGCCTTACATACGGATGCGTCGCAAAAGGAAGCAGCAGTAACCGGCAAGCTGGTTGGCGCGACACTTGAGATCAACACGCCGCAAGGTTCGCTCGAAGTCGCGTTGCAAGTGCTGGGCGAACACAACGCGCGCAACGCGTTGGCGGCTACGGCTGCCGCTATTGCCGCGAACGTTTCACTCGATGCCGTCAAGCGCGGGCTCGAAGCATTTAAGCCGGTCAAGGGCCGCCTGCAAGTGAAGCGCGCGGTGCTCAAACCGATCGAAGGCGCAACTGTTATCGACGATACGTACAACTCGAATCCCGACTCCATGCGCGCGGCTATCGACGTGCTTGCGTCGCAACCGTCGCCGCGTGTGCTGGTCATGGGCGACATGGGCGAAGTCGGCGATCAGGGCCCGGCGTTTCATCGCGAAGTGGGAACGTATGCGGCTGAACGCGGCATCGACGTGCTGTACGCACTCGGCGATGCCAGCATCGATTCAAGCAAAGCCTTCGGCCTGACAGGGCAGCATTTCAGCAATATCGCCTCACTCATTGCAGCACTCACCGGCGCCGGCTTCGGACCCGACGCCACGTTTCTCGTGAAAGGCTCGCGCTTCATGCAGATGGAACGCGTGGTGGACGCCGTGACGAGTCCACACCAACCCGCAGCGGGCACAACGCCTGCTGCGCACTGAAGAAGAAGGACCAGCATGCTACTCGCACTCGCGCAATGGCTTCAGAATGACGCCAGTTTTCTGCGCGTGTTTACCTACCTCACGTTCCGCGCTGTCGGCGCGACGATCACGGCGTTGTTCGTCGGCCTCGTCTGCGGCCCGTGGGTGATCCGCAAATTGACCTCGCTGAAGGTCGGTCAGGCCGTGCGTACGAACGGCCCGCAAACGCATTTGGTGAAGTCCGGCACGCCGACCATGGGTGGCGTACTGATCCTGTTGGGTATCGCGTTTTCGACGTTGCTCTGGGCCGACCTGACCAATCGCTTCGTGTGGATCGTGATGCTGGTTACGTTCGGCTACGGCGTGATCGGCTGGGTCGATGATTACCGGAAAGTCGTGCATAAAGACCCGCGCGGAATGTCGTCGCGGGAAAAGTATTTCTGGCAATCCGTGATCGGGTTGTTCGCCGCCGTGTATCTCGCGTTCAGCGTGTCGGAGGCGAACAACGCGCGTGTGTTCGACTTGTTCATGGCCTGGGTGCGTAGCGGTTTGTCGATGGGCTTGCCTGCCCGCGCCGACTTGATGCTGCCGTTCCTCAAATCGATCAGCTATCCGCTTGGCACGTGGGGCTTCATCGCGATGACGTATCTGGTGATCGTCGGTTCGAGCAACGCGGTGAATCTCACCGATGGCCTCGACGGTCTCGTCATCATGCCGGTCGTGCTGGTGGGCGCATCGCTTGGCGCGTTTGCTTATGTGATGGGTAGCTCGGTGTACTCGAAGTACTTACTGTTCCCGCACATTCCCGGCGCGGGCGAATTGCTGATTTTTTGTTCTGCAATGGGAGGCGCGGGGCTCGCGTTTCTCTGGTACAACACGCACCCCGCGCAAGTCTTCATGGGCGATGTCGGCGCACTCGCGCTCGGCGGCGCGCTTGGGACCATCGCCGTGATCGTGCGGCAGGAAGTCGTGCTGTTCATCATGGGCGGCGTGTTTGTCGCGGAAACGGTGTCCGTGATGATGCAGGTCAGCTATTTCAAGTACACGAAAAAACGCTTCGGAGAAGGGCGGCGAATCTTCAAGATGGCGCCGCTGCATCACCATTTCGAGTTGTCGGGATGGAAGGAAACGCAGGTCGTCGTGCGCTTCTGGATCATCACGCTGATGTTGTGTCTGTTTGGTTTGTCGACGCTGAAGTTGCGTTGATTTTTAGTTGGTCGGGAAAAGGTAAAGCGATGTTTGGCGAGAAGTTCTTTGATCGGCAGAGTCCGATGGTGCTTGTGCTGGGGCTCGGTGAATCCGGCCTCGCGATGACGCGATGGTGCGCGCGTCACGGGTGCCGTCTGCGCGTGGCCGATACCCGCGCCACGCCGCCAAACCTGTCGGAACTCGCAGTGCATGGCATCGATGCAGACTTTGTCGGCGGTGAATTCACGCCGGCGCTGCTCGATGGCGGTATCGAGATTGTTGCAATCAGCCCGGGACTGTCGCCTCTGGCTGATGATTTGAGGCCGCTCCTCGACGCCGCGCGGGAACGCGGCGTCCCTGTGTGGGGCGAGCTGGAATTGTTCGCGCAAGCGTTGAAGTCGCTTGGCGCGAACGGCTACGTGCCGAAGGTGATCGCTATTACGGGTACCAACGGCAAGACCACGACGACCGCGCTGACCGGGTTGTTGTGTGAACGTGCCGGCAAGACCGTGGCGGTGGCGGGAAACATCAGCCCGGCGATGCTGGACAAGTTAAGCGAAGCAATCGACAACACCGCGTTGCCCGATGTCTGGGTGCTGGAGTTGTCGAGTTTTCAGCTTGAGACTGCACACTCGTTCGCGCCGGACGCTGCTGCAGTGCTGAACATTACGCAAGATCATCTGGACTGGCATGGCGGCCTCGACGCTTACGCTGCAGCGAAGGGCCGCATCTTTGGTGAAAAGACCGTGCGCGTGTTGAACCGTGACGACGCGCGGACCATGGCGCTGGGATCGGGAAATCCCGCGCTGGTGGTGACGTTTGGTCTGAACGAGCCGAAGCGTCTCGGCGATTACGGTCTGCTGCGCGAGAACGGTATTGCATGGCTCGCGCAAGGCAACGACCGCGATCTCAGCGATGAACCCGCGCCCACACGCCGGCGTAAAAGCGATGTCGCGGCTGAGCCGAACGTGTATTCGAAGCGCCTGATGCCCGTCGATGCACTGCGCGTTCGCGGTCTGCATAACGCCGCGAATGCGCTGGCGGGCTTGGCGCTCGCACGGGCTATCGATTTGCCTTTGGCTTCCCTCCTTCACGGCTTGCGTGAATATCACGGCGAGCCGCATCGCGTGGAAGTGATCGCGCAAATTGAAGGCATTGATTTCGTCGATGACAGCAAAGGCACGAATGTCGGCGCGACGGTCGCGGCGCTCGATGGCCTGGCCCAAAAGACTTTGCTGATTGCGGGTGGCGACGGCAAGGGCCAGGACTTTTCGCCGCTTGCGGCGCCGGTCGGGCGTTGGTGCCGGGCGGTGATGCTGATTGGCCGCGACGCACCGCGCATTCGCGAAGCGCTCGCGGAAACGGACGTGCCCTTGCACGACCACGCGACGCTCGAAGCCGCGACGCAAGCAGCCGCGCTTTTGGCACAGCCGGGCGACGCTGTATTGCTGTCGCCTGCGTGCGCCAGCTTCGACATGTTCAAGAACTACGCACATCGCGCGGATGTATTCCGGCAAGCGGTGGCTGATATTGCGGCAGAACGGGGAGTGATGCTATGAGCTGGTCCGAACGCTTTGGCTCGAAACTGACCGGTCAACGCAACGCCGTTGCCAACGACAGCGCCACGCTCGGCGGCCGCGCATCGCGCACGGGCGGCGTGGGCTCACTGGGTGGCATCGGTGCGCGTGTGGCTGAGCGGGCGAGTGGTATTTCAAGCGCGGTGAACGGCGTGACGCCAATTCGTTCGCGCATGCTCGACTACGACTACTCGCTGCTGTGGGTGACGATCGCGCTGCTCGGGATAGGGGTCGTGATGGTGTATTCGGCATCCATCGCCATGCCTGATTCGCCCAAATATGCGCAGTACAAAGACTACTTCTTCCTGGTGCGTCACCTTGTATCCATCGCAACGGCTGTCGTAGCGTCGATCATCGCGTTCAAGATTCCGGTGTCCACGTGGGACAAGTACGCGGCGAAGTTCTTCCTGTTCTCGTTGTTCCTGCTGGTGATCGTGCTGATTCCGCACATTGGCAAGGGCGTGAACGGCGCGCGTCGCTGGATTCCGCTCGGCATCACGAACATGCAGCCGTCGGAAATCATGAAGCTCGCCGTGACGATTTACGCGGCCAACTACACGGTGCGCAAGCAGGAGTTCATGCACAGCATCGGCCGCGGCTTTTTGCCGATGGCCGTTGCCGTCGGTTTCGTCGGCGCGTTGTTGCTGCTCGAGCCGGACATGGGCGCGTTCATGGTGATCGCGGTGATCGCCATGGGTGTGTTGTTCCTTGGCGGCGTGAACGCCAAGCTGTTCGGCGGCCTGGTGGCAACGGCCGTTGGCACGTTTGCGCTGCTCGTGTGGGCATCGCCGTGGCGTCGTGAACGGATCTTCGCTTACCTCGATCCGTGGGATGACCGCTATGCACAAGGCAAGGCGTACCAGTTGACGCACTCGCTAATCGCGTTCGGCCGCGGCGAATGGTTCGGCGTGGGACTGGGCGGCAGTGTCGAGAAGCTTAACTACCTGCCGGAAGCGCACACCGACTTTATCCTCGCGGTGATCGGCGAGGAACTCGGGTTTGTCGGCGTGCTGATCGTGATCCTGCTGTTCTACTGGATCGTGCGGCGCGCGTTCGAAATCGGCCGTCAAGCGCTCGCGCTCGACCGGACATTTGCCGGTTTGATGGCGAAGGGTATCGGCCTGTGGTTCGGTGCGCAGACCTTCATCAACATGGGCGTGAACCTCGGTCTCCTGCCGACCAAGGGTCTGACGTTGCCGCTGGTGAGCTACGGAGGTTCGGGCATCTTGCTGAACTGCGTCGCGCTTGCGGTGCTGATGCGCGTGGACTACGAAAACCGGGTGCTCATGCGCGGAGGAAAGGTATGACGGTTTCGACGTCATCTCGCGCAGGCACGCTGATGGTGATGGCCGGCGGCACCGGGGGACACGTGTTCCCGGGGCTCGCGGTCGCTCACTGGATGCAGGCGCGCGGCTGGCGTGTCGTGTGGCTCGGCAATGCGTCGGGCATGGAAGCGACGCTTGTGCCGAAGCACGGTATCGCGATGGAATACGTGCGCTTTGGCGGCGTGCGCGGCAAGGGCATCAAGACGAAGCTGATGTTGCCGGTGAACTTGCTGCGTGCATGTTCGCAAAGCCTGCACGCGCTGCGCAAGGTGAAGCCGGATGTAGTGCTCGGCATGGGCGGATACATCACGTTTCCAGCGGGTTTGATGTCGAAGCTGAGCGGCACGCCGCTCGTGCTCCACGAACAGAATTCAATCGCGGGACTGGCGAACAAGGTGCTCGCGCATGTGGCCAAACGCGTGCTGGTCGCGTTCCCGAATGCGCTGCCGAATGCTGAATGGACCGGAAATCCAATTCGTGCGGAACTTGCTGAGGCTTTGCCACCCAAAGAACGCTACGCCGCGAGGAATGCAGATGCTAAAGCGCGTCTTAACGTTCTGGTCGTCGGGGGCAGTCTGGGTGCCGCCGCTTTGAATGAAACCGTGCCGAAAGCGCTTGCGTTGCTCGACCCCGCGATGCGTCCGCGTGTCGTGCATCAGGCGGGCGCGAAGCATATCGATGCGTTGAAAGCGAACTACACGGCGGCGGGTTTGACATCGGAAGAGGACGTGCAGCTCGTGCCGTTCATCGACGATATGGCGAGCGCCTACGCCGCAGCGGATCTTGTGATCTGCCGCTCGGGTGCGATGACCGTATCGGAGATCGCGGCCGTTGGCGTGGCGGCGTTGTTCGTGCCGTTCCCCTTCGCCGTCGATGATCACCAGACCACTAACGCCGCGTTCCTCGCCAATGCGGGCGCGGCCCACTTAATACAACAGCGCGATTTGTCGGCGGAAAAGCTCGCTGGCTGGTTGCGCGAACAGACTCGCGAGACGCTTGCCTCGATGGCCGAGAAAGCGCGCGCTTTGGCGAAACCCGACGCGGCTGAACGCGTTGGCCGGGTCTGCGCCGATGTAGCCGGCTTGAGCGCGCTGATACAAGCGCCGAAGGAAATCCAGCCATGAAACATATCGTCAAACACATTCACTTTGTCGGCATTGGCGGCGTGGGGATGAGCGGCATCGCGGAGGTGTTGCTCAACCTCGGCTATCAGGTCAGCGGTTCGGATCTGACGAGCAACGGCATAACCGACCGCCTCACCACGCTGGGCGCACGCGTGGCGATTGGGCATCGTGAAGAGAATATTGACGGCGCGAATGCCGTGGTCGTGTCCACCGCCGTGCGCTCCGATAACCCCGAAGTGCTGGCCGCGCGCCATCGCCGGATTCCGATCGTGCCGCGCGCTGTGATGCTCGCGGAACTGATGCGGCTGAAGCAGGGCATCGCGATTGCCGGCACGCACGGCAAGACCACGACTACGTCGCTGGTCGCAAGCGTGCTGGCCGCGGGCGGACTCGATCCTACGTTTGTGATCGGCGGACGGCTGATCAGCGCGGGCGCGAATGCGCGGCTGGGTACGGGCGATTTCATCGTGGCTGAAGCCGATGAATCGGACGCATCGTTCCTGAATCTTTTCCCGGTGATCGAAGTCATCACGAACATCGATGCCGATCACATGGACACCTACGGCCACGACTTCGCGCGGCTGAAACAGGCGTTCATCGAGTTCACGCATCGGTTGCCGTTCTATGGCATCGCGGTGCTGTGCGTGGATGATCCGAACGTGCGTGAAATCCTGCCGTTTGTATCGAAGCCGATCATCCGATACGGCCTGGGCGCCGAAGCGCAAGTGCGCGCGGTGAACGTGGAAGCCCACGACGGCAAGATGCATTTCACGGCGTTGCGTGAAGATGCATCTCCGTTGGACATCGTGCTGAATCTGCCGGGCACGCACAACGTGCAGAACGCTTTGGCCGCTATCGCAATTGCGACTGAACTTGAAGTCTCCGATGCCGATATCCAGAGGGCACTCCAGGAATTTACCGGCGTAGGCCGGCGTTTCCAGCGCTACGGCGAAGTGAACGTGAAAGCATCCGAAGGCGGCGCGTACACGCTGATTGACGACTACGGCCATCACCCGGTCGAGATGGCTGCGACGGTTGCAGCGGCGCGCGGTGCATTTCCTGGCCGCCGTCTGGTGCTTGCGTTCCAGCCGCATCGATACACGCGCACGCGCGACTGCTTCGAAGACTTCGTGCGGGTGCTGTCCACGGTCGATGCCCTCGTGCTCACCGACGTCTATGCGGCAGGCGAAGCGCCGATCGTCGCCGCCGATGGCCGCGCGTTAGCGCGTGCGATTCGCGTGGCAGGGAAAGTGGAGCCGGTGTTTGTTGAAACAGTGGATGAGATGCCGGACGCGATTGCCACGCTGGCACGCAATGGCGACGTAGTGATCACGATGGGCGCGGGTTCTATCGGCGGCGTGTGCGGCCGGTTGACGACACAAGTTCAGGATTCGAAGGTTTTGAAATGACGAGTAACGCGACGAGCAATGTGAGCGCGAACGCGATCGACCCGAAGGCGTTCGGCAAAGTGGCCGTGCTGCTTGGCGGGGAAACGGCTGAACGCGAGGTATCGCTGAATTCGGGGCGTCTTGTGCTGCAGGGATTACGCGATGCCGGCATCGACGCGCATCCGTTCGATCCGGCGGAACGGCCGTTGGCCGAGTTGAAGTCCGAAGGGTTTGCGCGCGTGTTTATCGCGTTGCATGGCGGCTATGGCGAGAACGGCCAGTTGCAGGGTGCGCTCGATTTTTACGGCATCAAGTACACGGGTAGCGGTGTGCTTGGTTCGGCGCTCGGCCTCGATAAATTTCGCACGAAGCTTGTTTGGCAACAAACCGGCGTGCCCACGCCGCCGTTCGAAGTCGTGATGCGCGGCGACGACTACGAAGACGCGGCGCAGCGGAGCATTGCGAGGCTCGGCTTGCCGCTGTTCGTGAAGCCGGCGAGCGAAGGATCGAGCGTTGCCGTGATCAAGGTGAAGAGCGCGGAAACAATGGTGCCGGCGCTGATCGAAGCGGCGAAGTTCGACAAGATCGTGCTGGTCGAGAAAAGCATTGAAGGCGGCGGTGAGTACACGTGCTGTATCGCGGGCGACTTGGACTTGCCGATCATCAAGATCGTGCCGGCCGGCGAGTTCTACGACTACAACGCGAAGTACATCGCTGACGACACGCAATACCCGATTCCCTGCGGCCTGACGCCCGCCGACGAAGCGCGCATGAAGCAGCTTTCACGCCGTGCTTTCGACGTGCTCGGCTGCACTGACTGGGGGCGCGCGGATTTCATGATGGACGGCGACGGCAATCCGTATTTCCTGGAAGTGAACACCGCACCGGGCATGACGGATCACTCGCTGCCGCCGAAAGCGGCGCGAGCGGTCGGGATTAGCTACAAGGATCTGGTGGTGAAAGTGTTGTCGTTGACCTTGCAGGATTGAGACCGGGTTTGGAACGTAAAGAACATGTGGAATAACGCTCGCCAGTTGAACCTCACGGCCAACGCACTGCACGTATTGCTCGTGTTCGTGCTGCTTGGGGCCGCCGGTTACTGGGCGATCCAGCGGCCCGAGTTCCGCCTGCGCGAGATCCAGATTGACGGCGACACGTTGCACATCAATTCACCGACCGTTCGCGCGAGCGTGGTGGGGCATTTGAAGGGCAACTACTTCACTGTCGATCTCGATGCAGCACGCACCGCGTTCGAACAGATGCCGTGGGTGCGCCACGCGAGCGTGCGTCGCGTGTGGCCGAATGCGCTGGCGGTGACGCTGGAGGAATTCAAGCCGCTCGGCACGTGGGGTACGGATCAACTGGTGAGCGTGGACGGCGATCTGTTCACGGCAAACCAGGGCGAGCTCGATGACGACCTGCCCGCGTTCGAAGGGCCGGATGGATCGGCGAAAGAAGTAGTAGCGCGGTATCACGATTTCACGAAGTGGTTTGCGCCGCTTGATGCGCATCCGGAAGAAGTCATCTTGTCGCCGCGATATGCGTGGACAGTGAAGCTTTCCAACGGCACGCAGATCGAATTGGGGCGCGAGCGCAATCAGGACACGTTGTTTGATCGCAGCCGACGGTTCGTGGCGGCGTGGTCGGCGGTGACGGGGCGGTGGGGAAATGACATCGAGTACGCGGATTTGCGCTATCCGAACGGCTTTGCAGTCAAGGCCGCCGGCATGCGCTTCATCAGCGACACCGACAAAGCGAAGAAGTAAGCAGACATCACAGGCAATGAGCACCCTATGAGCAAAGACTACAAAGACTTGCTGGTCGCCCTCGACATCGGGACGTCGAAGGTGGTGGCTATCGTCGCCGAATTGAAAGGCGAAGGCCACTACGAGGTGATCGGGCTCGGCCAGAGCGACTCGAAGGGATTGAAGAAGGGCGT
>NZ_JAQGMM010000623.1 GCF_028292365.1 Caballeronia sp. | reverse complement strand
GGAGAAAGAGGGGTTCACACATCCGTGGCTCTGGCGAGCACCGTGCTTTTGGGGCACCTATGAATAGAAACTGCACGCTGTGGACACTTAGGGTAGTGCGGTTAAAAGCGTTTTCTTTGCTTCGTTTCTTTTTCGCTTTGGAAAAAGAAATGACGCGCCGCCACGCGCAGTGGCTAATAGTGATAAAGAGAATATCCGAGTCACGCAGACCACCAACACCGAAAGCAGCAACCCGGCAACGACTCAGACCGCTAACCCTGGAACCTGGCAACCCGACAATAAACCCCCACCACTACGCCCAAAGCCACCAAACCCGTCCACCGGCGCGAGCGAAAACCCACCGCCCTATGCGGCCTTAACATACGCCGGCGGCATAACACTCGTCAGCTCGCTTTCCCGGCTAGGACCGGCCTTGGCCATCGCGTTCAACACCTCAACAATAAACCGGCGACGGAAATCAGCAGCACCAAAGCGCTCAGCATTTCTCCGGCACGCAGCAACCGTAAAGGCATGCGAGCAATCCTCGAACCGCTCCACAGCATCACACAACGATGCCGGCGTCTGGGTCATGAAATGCAAACCCGTCGCCCCCGGCGATCCAAGCGGAATCACCGACTCCAGCGCCCCGCCCTTGCCATAAGCAATCACCGGCGTACCGCATGCCTGCGCTTCCACTATAGCAATGCCAAAATCTTCTTCCGCAGCATACACAAAGGCCTTGGCGCGTTGCATATGGTCTTTCAAGACCTCGAATGACTGATAACCCAAAATACTCACATTGGGCGTCGCCTTCGAACGCACCAGATCCATCTGCGGGCCATCGCCAATCACCACCAGCTTGCGATCAGGCATGGAAGCAAACGCTTCCACGATCATATCGATACGCTTGTAAGGCACCATCCGCGATGCGGTCAAATAGAAGTCGCCCTTCTTGTCACCCACCTCGAATGCCTGGACATCAACCGGCGGTGCAATGACCGCCGCTTCCCGCCTGTAGCTCTTCATGATCCGGCGCGCTACGAATTGCGAATTCGCAATCATGCGATCCACGCCATTAGCTGAGCGCGCATCCCAGTTACGCAGGTAATGCAGCAACATGCGAGCCGCCCACGAACGCGGTCCATGCTCAAGACGCGCCTCACGCAAATACTGATGTTGCAAATCCCACGCATAGCGAATGGGTGAATGCACATAGCTCACATGGGTCTGGTCGGGCCCGACCAGCACACCCTTCGCTACCGCATGCGAACTCGAGAGCACAAGATCATAGCCAGACAAGTCGAACTGTTCGATAGCAAGCGGCATCAGCGGCAAATACCCCCGATACTTTTTCTTCGCATAAGGAAGCCGCTGAATGAAGGAGGTCTTCACCGGCTTGTTATGAACGATAGAACGATCTTCGAGGAAGTCCACCAGGCTGAAGATATCTGCCTGCGGGAAGCACGCAATCATTTGCTCCAGCACCTTTTCCGCGCCGCCCGACACCACCAGCCAGTCGTGAACAATAGCCACTTTCATGATCAAACCCGTCTGCCGCAGCCCTTGCTGCCAATGAAGCGAGTTTAAAGATAGTCACTGCACGCTTTCGTGCGCACGCCCACACACCCCGACCATCACATTGCGAATAATGAGCGCTGTGTCCGCTTGCCCACGGTCGATATCTTCATCGGCTTACGGTTTGCCCATCGTTCATTCGACTATTCGCACCGCCCTGTCATCGATGCCCACAAAATCCGCAGCCAGCTTATCAATTCCATCCAATACGCTGCTGCGTGATGCAGGCCCGGCAACGACTGCCAACGCACGCGAATCCGCCCCGCAACGCGCGGATGCCGCCGCCTCGTCGTTATCGAAAGGAGAGCCGCGCATTCTCTTCGTCGATCAAAGCGGCCAGCTAGGCGGCGCCGAGATCTGTCTGCTGCCGCTTGCCATTCAATGCACCCGGCGCAGCGAAGTCCTGTTGCTCTCAGATGGCCCGTTTCGCGAACGTCTCCAGGCTGAAGGCGTGCGGGTATCAGTGGACGCGGACGCACGTATCTCGAACATCAAGAAGGACCGCATGCGGTTCGCCGCGCTTGGCGCATTGCCGGGTATCGTGCGCCAGGTCCGCTCCATTTCAGTCCGCGCGAAGTCCTTCGATATCGTCTTCCTCAACACGCAAAAGGCCTTGATTCTGGGCGCATTGGGCCGCGTACTTCATCGCAAGCCGACGGTTTGGCATGTACACGACATCGTCTCGCGCGATCACTTCGGCCGCCTGCATCTGTTGCTGATCAAGTGGGCCGTGAGGATCGGCGTCGATCACCTGATCGCTAATTCGCGTGCATCCGCTGATGCGCTCATCGAACTCACCGGCCTGCCGCCGAGTGCCGTCCCTGTCGTCCATAACGGCGTGGACATGGCGCGTTTTCGCGGCAACACAATGCAAGTGGCCACGCCAATGGACGAGCGCCGTGCAGCGCTTGGGCTCCCTGCCAACGCTTTTCTCGTCGGCTTGTTTGGTCGCTTCACCGCATGGAAGGGTCAACATGTAGCACTCGATGCGATTGCACGCGTGCCACACGCTCATCTTGTTCTGGTCGGCGATGCACTCTTCGGCGAGACGGAATATGCACAGAGTCTAAGAGCGCAAGCGAAGGCGCTTGGCATCGAGGAGCGTGTGCACTTCGCGGGTTTTCAACACGACGTAGCGTCGTGGATGAATGCCATGGACGTGGTCGTGCATGCGTCCACGCAACCAGAACCGTTCGGCCTTGTGATCATTGAAGCGATGGCCGCAGGCAAGCCCGTGATCGCCTCTAACGGAGGCGCGGTACCCGAAATACTGAGGGATCGCGAGAACGGGTTGATCGTCGAACCGGCCAATGCACCCGAACTCGCAGATGCAATCAGCACATTGCAGCGTGAACCGGAACTGGCAGTGCGTCTCGCCGCCCAGGGTCGTGCCGATGCAGGCCAGCACTTCTCCATCGACCGATATCTGCGTCAGATGACACGCGTGCTCTTCGACATCGCAGCACCGGCGCCTGAAGCTAATGCCGATGTAAACCTGGCAAAGCATCGCTAAGTGCTAATGCTAAGGCAGAGACCGAAACAGGCGCAAAGAAAAATTAAGTAGAACAGTTAAAGATTGAAAAATCCCGATATATGGCATGCCGGGCTCTTTCAATAACCTGCTTGCCTGACTGCTTCAACGCTTGCTTAGATTGCGCGGCATGGCGAGCTGGATCTCATACAGGGCGGCAAGCATAGCCAGGTAAGCACGTTCACTTTCTGCTTCCTGGAGCGACATTCCCTTGCAGGTCTGCGCACCCATGATCATGCCAAGGCACAACGCGTAGTTGCCTGCGAATGCGGTGGGTGAAGGCTCTACGTGCTTGAGCCGCGAGTAAGACGCGTCGAGCGTCTTGCGAAGATTGGTTTGCATCGCCGAACTCCCTTATTGTTAAGACCTTTGACTTCAAGCCCACGCATCAGCAGCTATACAAGCTATTACGCTTTTTAACGCAGACAGAATGTTCGCGGTCGCGCAATCGGGTGGGCTTGGAGCGTGTTGCTCTGGGGACTGGCTTATTTTGACTGACTGGCTGTTCTTCTCGATCAGAGATATCTTACTAATCGCATACATCATTGAAACGATCTGTTCCGGGCATCTGAGCCTGAAGCCGCGTTCCGGCCGGACTTCCTGGCCGCGCGGCAAATTAAAAAGCGCAAAAAAAAGCGCGGCCGGCTTGAAAGCCTCCGCGCATGGTTAGAGCGTATCGCAAGCCTTATCGCTGCGTGTAGTCGATCCGCTCCACGCCGCCCGGCGTTCCTAGCAAACATACATTCGCGCCACGCGCCGCGAACAATCCAACCGTCACCACGCCCGGCCACGCATTGAGTTGCGCTTCAAGCGCGAGCGGATCGGCGATCTTCAACGTCTTCACGTCGATGATCTCGTTACCGTTGTCGGTGATAAACGGCGAGCCGTCTTGCGTCACGCGCAGCACCGGAACTCCGCCCAATGCCGTGATGCGCCGGCCGATCGCCGTGCGCGCCATCGGCACGACTTCAATCGGCAAGGGGAACGTCCCAAGCACCTCGACACGCTTGCTTGCGTCCGCGATGCAGACAAACACGTCGGCCACCGACGCTACGATCTTCTCCCGCGTAAGCGCCCCGCCGCCACCTTTGATCATCGCGCCGTGCGGGTCGATTTCGTCGGCGCCATCCACGTACACAGGCAACGATTCGATCTCGTTCAACTCCAGCACCTTGAAACCATGCGCTTCGAGCCGAGCGGTAGAGGCAAGCGAGCTCGATACCACCCCGCGATACCGCGACTTCGTGCTGGCGATGGCATCGATAAAACAATTCGCCGTCGTGCCCGTACCGACGCCGATCACCGCGCCTTCGGGTACGTTGGCGTGGACATAAGCGGCCGCTTCGGCAGCGACCAGTTGCTTCAGTTCGTCTTGGGTCATGGCGAGGGTGACAGCGTAAAGGGGGAAACCTCAATTCTAGCTGAGCGCGGCGGCGCAGCGTCGTGCCGCTGCGACTGTGGCTGCGGCGGCCGCGACGTCCACTCAAACGTGCATGAAAAAACCAAGCGGATTGTGCGTGCGCGCTACCGATGCAATAAACGCGAACACGATGATTGCCAGCAGGCCGAACATCGCTCGCGCGCCCTTCGTGCGGCCGCGTTTGAGCGCAAGCGTACCCAGCACGATATACACGATCAGCCCGACGATCTTCGCCGACAGCCACGCCGCGTTCGGTCCAAAGCCGATGATTCCCACCAGCCCGATTGCGCTCAACAGCAGCAACGTATCCACGATATGCGGCACGATCTTCACCGCGCGTTGTTGCAGCAGTGTCGATTCCCGCAGCATCCAGATATAGCGAATGACAAAAGCCAGAATGCTGAGCGCAGCGCACGTCATATGCACAGAGCGCAGCGGCAGATAAAGATCAGACATGGGCGCGAAGGTCCTTTAAGGGAAGTATTTATCGAGCAACGCGGCCGCGATTGCATCTGTTTCTGCATCGGGGTTGCCCGCGTAATCAGCGGGGCGAAAGTGCATCTGGAATGCGGCGATCACACGGCGTGTCTTGTCATCGAGCACGCCGTCATTCGCGACGTCATAGCCGTATCGCTGGAGTTTTTGCTGCAAGGCAGCCACGTCGACAAGCGACTTGGGATCGCGTCCGGCGAGGCGTTGCGCCACCGTCGCGTCATCCGGCCATGCGCCAATACCGTTGTCGTAAAGCGTGTGCCAGGGGAATGCGGGGCCCGGATCGGTCTTGCGTTGAGGCGCGATGTCGCTATGGCCCACCACACGCGTGGGCGGAATCTCGTAGCGCGTGACAATGTCCTTCGCGAGCTTCACGAGCGCATCGACCTGCGCCGGCGGATACGGTTGCCACGTGCGTCCTTGCGGTGTATCGACGGGACCCACGTTGACGTTTTCAATGCCTATCGACGCCGCATTCAGCTCCGTCGTTCCCTGCCATTCGCTTTGGCCTGCATGCCACGCCCGCTCTGATTCCGGTACGAGCTGATAGACCACCGGTTCGCCATTCCTGACAGGTGGATTATCGGGCACGACGTAGTGGACGCTGACATCATCACCCGTCAGGACTGCGAGCGATCGCGCTTCGTTGCCTTGGGTGTAATGCATGACGAGGAAGCGCACACGCGAGTCGGCGCTGGGCGCGTGATAACGCGTGTCGGCAATGTAGGCGCCGCGATCGATCTCGGTGCTGGAGCACGCTGCGAGCAGCGTGCAGCACACCCCGCAAATGACAGCGAAACTGAATCGCATGACGCGCGCTTACTTCTTCTTCACCGACCGTTGCCGCACGGCTTCGAACAAGCAAATCCCGCTTGCCACCGATACATTCAGGCTCTCTACGCTGCCCGCCATCGGGATCTTCATGATCTCGTCGCAGGTCTCGCCGGTGAGGCGTCGCATGCCCTCGCCTTCCGCGCCGACAACAATCGCCACCGGACCATCGAGCTTCGTCTCATAGACACTCGCCGTGGCATCGCCCGATGTGCCGATCACCCACACGCCCGCGTCCTTCAGCTCGCGCAATGCACGCGCCAGATTCGTCACGGTGATGTACGGCACGGTTTCAGCGGCGCCGCTCGCGACCTTCGCGGCGGTTGCGTTCAGTCCGGCCGAACGATCGCGCGGGGCGATCACGGCATGCGCGCCGGCGGCATCGGCCACACGCAAACACGCGCCGAGGTTGTGCGGATCAGTCACGCCATCCAGCACCAGCAGCAACGGCGTACCGCTGACGCCATCGAGCAGTTCCGCCAGGTTCTGCGCGAGCGGCATGTCGGTTGCGCGCGCGACCACGCCTTGATGGCCGACGTTGCCCGACAGGCCCCACAGGCGCGCTTCGTCGGCGGCGATCAGGCGAATGCCCGCTTCCTTAGCGGTGCGCAGGAAATCCGTCATGCGCCGGTCCTTGCGGGTCGGATCGTAGAGAATTTCTTCGATCGTCGATGCGTCGGCGCGAACCCGTGCGGTCACCGCGTGAAAACCATACAAAACTTTAAGACGTGACATGACTGGACCAGACCGTATTCAAACAAAACAAAATGGAAACGCGGCCCGGTGCGTGATGCATCGGGCCGCGCATTTCAAACTGAGGCGCGTCGCCTTCGTCGCTACCGCGCGCCTCAGCGCTTCTTTCGTGGCGGGTGACTCTTGGCCGCCACCTTCGGCGCCGC
>NZ_JAQGMM010000596.1 GCF_028292365.1 Caballeronia sp. | reverse complement strand
CGATGGAACGAGACGCTCATCATGACCTATGCCGAGTTTGGCCGGCGGCCGCGTGAGAACCAGAGCAACGGGACGGATCACGGCACGGTTGCGCCGCATTTCGTGACGGGCGGCCGGGTGAATGGTGGGCTTCATGGTGTGGCGCCGGAATTGGCGCGACTGGATGGGAACGGCAATTTGCCGGTCGGCGTGGACTTCCGGCAGATGTACGCGACTGTGCTGGGGCCGTGGTGGGGCATGAATTCCGCCGCAGTGCTCGGGCAGAAGTTCGAGACGTTGCCTTTGCTGCGGGCTTGAGGAATGTCCCGTCAAGAAACCTTATCTGACGCGCCAACTGATCCACAGTTTGCGAATAGGCGTGAGCGCAATCCGCTGATGAAGCACCTGGAAGTTCTCGCGTTCTATCTCTTCGAGCAAAGCCAGCGATAAAGCCGCTTGCGTACGCAGCACGCGCTGTGTCGCGCGCTCGTCCGGGGGGATTGCAGCCACTGACTGCTTGAGCGCTTCCCGTGCGCGGCCGGTCTGGAAGCGCATGAGCTCAATGAACGCATCGCTGTATTTGCGGTTGATGAGATCGGCCGCCGTGACATTGAAGCGCTGCATTTCATCAAGCGGGATATAGATGCGGCCGTGACGCGCGTCGTCACCAATTTCCGCGATGCGCTCCGCTAGCATCAGCGCCGTGCCAAGCGAATTGGCCAAGCCCGGTGCGTCATCAGGACGGCGTGCACTTGCGCGCGCGATGATCAACGCAAACTCGCCGCCGACGTTGTCCAGGTAGCGCCGCAAACCTTGCCAGTCAAGATAACGCGCCTGATCGAGATCCATGCTAAAGCCATCGGCCAGATTGTTGATGGATGTCCGCCCTTGCTCGTCGAGAACCGGCGTATTCGCCCGATGCGTGGCGATCGCCTTCGTCACGGGATGCGCAGGTTCGCCGCCAAACAGGCTCGCTAATTCCTTTTGCCACCACGCGTGCTTGGTCCGGCCGATGGTCGGATCGCTCGTTTCCTTGACAGTGTCTTCCAGCTCGCGGCGCAATGCGTAAAACGCGGTCAGGAGCGGCCGACTGGCTAAGGGCGCACGACGCAAGGCGTAGTACGTACTGGAGCCATCGGGTGCGGCTTTTTGCTGGCAGTAGTCGTCGAAATTCACGGCAATGGAAGGTGATGACGGCGTAAGCCGATCGGTCCGGGCCAGAAAAAAAGCCATTGAAACTCAATGGCTCGCGCGTGTTCTGGAGACTGGACAGGTAAGGGAGGAGTCTTTTTCGGTGCGGCGGAACCTGCTTCACCACCCGCAATATTCAGCGCGAATTATCCCCCGGATGAGCATGTGCTGCAAGGCGGGGCTGCAAGACGGGGCGAAACGGGTGCCCCCACGCGGCGACATCGACCCGTTCCTCGCCGCGTAATATCAATTAGATATCCAGACTAAACACGCTCGTCACTCCGCCTTGCAGACCACATCGAATTTGAGCAGCGTGGTGGGGCCGAAGGTATTGCTGATGGCGACATCGGCGGCGTCTCGGCCTCGCGCCATCAGCACGCGGCCCATTCGCGGCACGTTGTTGCGGGCATCAAAGGTCTGCCAGCTTCCGCCGATAAAAGCCTCGAACCACGCCGCGAAATCCATGGCGGTGTAGGGCGGCGGCATACCGGCGTCGCTGATATACCCCGTGCAGTAACGCGCCGGAATATTCATCGCGCGACACAACGTGACCGCTAGATGCGCGAAGTCGCGGCATACGCCTTGACGCTCGTTATACGCTTCCCACGCCGTCTTGGTCGGCCGTGCGTGCGCGTAATTGAACACGATATGGTTATGCACGAAATCACAAATAGCCTGTACGCGCGGGCGTCCCAGCGGCGTATTGCCAAACGTTTTCCACGCGAAGTCGGACAGCAGGTCCGTTTCGCAATACCGGCTGCCGAGCAGGAACACCAGGCATTCGTTCGGCAGGTTTTCAACGGGATGCTGCTCGCCATCCGGCCCGGGCTTTTCAAATTCGGCCGGCACTTCAAGCAACGCCGAAGTCGACAGTGCTATCTGGCCCTCGGGTGCAACAATCCGGCTGCACAGGTTGCCGAAGCCATCGCGATACTGCGAGATCGGCACCGGTGGATCAACGACTAGCAGATCGGCGAGCAAGACCTGCGGGGCGAACGAGAAATGCGTATTCAGCATGAGAAGCATGGGTGTCGGTTGTTGACACTCGTAGACCAGCTCGTAACCAACGCGGAGTTTCATGGGAGTGGCCTTTCTATGGAAGAGGACATCAGCGGTTCTCGGTCACGCTGACCTCGACATCGAGGCTGCGGAATGAGCCGGGCTCGCCGTTCCAGGTTCCCCATAGCGGGAGGGCCTGATGGTGGTCCCATGCAACCGCGACGCGGATGAGATGACGGTTGCCGATTATGCTGTTGGTCGGGTCGAAATCGACCCAGCCAGCGCCGGGAAGATAAATTTGCAGCCACGCGTGCGTGGCGCCACCGCCGCGCGTGGTGTCGCGCTTGCTGTCAGGCGGGGTGTCTAATTCAGGCACGAAGATGTAGCCGCTGACAAACCGCGCGGCCAGACCCAGCGAGCGTACCGCGTCCATCATGAACACCGCGAAGTCCCGGCAACTGCCGGTGCGCAGGCGCAACGTATCGGCGGGACGGTTCACGCCTTTTTCGGTGCGGCGGACGTACTTGAAGTCGTCGTTGATTGCCTGGTTGATCTTGCGCAGCAGCGCCATCGTGCCCATGGGTTCGCCGGGCGTGACAAAGCGTTTTGCCCAGGCATCGACATCGCCATCCGGCTCCGGCCGGTTGCGCGCGTTGACGAGGTCCGACGCTTCCTCATTCGTGTACGCAAACGGAAACGTGGCGGCGTAG
>NZ_JAQGMM010000566.1 GCF_028292365.1 Caballeronia sp. | reverse complement strand
CATGGTATTGGGCGCTATATGGGCCTGGTATCGATGGATCTGGGTGAAGGCGAAACCGAGTTCCTCCATCTCGAATACCAGAACGAAAGCAAGCTGTACGTGCCGGTCGCCCAGTTGCACGTGATCTCGCGCTACAGCGGCGCGGACCCGGAAAGCGCGCCGTTGCACGCGCTCGGCTCCGGTCAGTGGGACAAAGCGAAGCGCAAGGCCGCGCAGCAAATCCGCGATACGGCGGCCGAACTGCTCAATCTCTACGCACGCCGCGCGCTACGCGAAGGTCACTCGTTCCCGCTGGAAGCGCGCGATTACGCGAAGTTCGCGGAGAGTTTCGGCTTCGAGGAAACGCCCGACCAGGCCGCGGCAATCACCGCCGTGATAGGCGATATGACGAGCGGCAAGCCGATGGACCGGCTGGTTTGCGGCGACGTCGGTTTCGGCAAGACGGAAGTGGCGCTGCGGGCGGCGTTTATTGCGGTGATGGGTGGCAAGCAGGTCGCTATTCTTTCACCGACCACCCTGCTCGCTGAACAACACACGAACACCTTCACCGACCGTTTCGCCGACTGGCCCGTGAAGATCGCCGAACTCTCGCGTTTCAAGAGCACGAAGGAAGTCGGGGCATCGATTCAGGCGATCAATGAAGGCACGATCGATATCGTCATCGGCACGCACAAGCTGCTCTCCACCGACGTGGTGTTCAAGCGGCTCGGGCTGGTGATCATCGACGAGGAGCATCGTTTCGGCGTGCGTCAGAAGGAGGCGCTGAAGGCGCTGCGCGCGGAAGTCGATGTGCTCACGCTCACCGCTACGCCCATCCCACGCACGCTCGGCATGGCGCTGGAAGGCTTGCGCGACTTCTCGATCATCGCCACCGCGCCGCAAAAGCGCCTCGCGATCAAGACCTTCGTTCGACGCGAAGAAGACGGCGTGATCCGTGAGGCGATGCTGCGCGAACTCAAGCGCGGCGGCCAGGTTTATTTCCTGCACAACGAAGTCGAGACGATTGAAAACCGGCGCGCGATGCTCGAAGCGCTCGTGCCCGAAGCGCGTATTGCGGTCGCGCACGGGCAGATGCACGAGCGCGAACTCGAACGCGTGATGCGCGATTTCGTCGGCCAGCGCGCGAACGTGCTGCTGTGCACGACGATTATCGAAACGGGGATCGACGTGCCGAGCGCAAACACGATCCTGATCCATCGCTCCGATAAATTCGGCCTCGCGCAGTTGCATCAGTTGCGTGGGCGCGTTGGGCGCTCGCACCACCAGGCTTACGCGTATTTGCTGGTTCACGATCCGGCCGCGCTCACGAAACAAGCGCAGCGGCGGCTTGAAGCGATCCAGCAGATGGAAGAACTCGGTTCAGGCTTTTATCTCGCGATGCACGATCTGGAGATTCGCGGCACAGGCGAAGTGCTCGGCGATAAACAATCGGGAGAAATTCACGAGATCGGCTTCCAGCTTTACACCGACATGCTCAACGACGCCGTGAGAGCGCTGAAGGAAGGCCGCGAGCCCGATCTGAACTCGCCGCTCGCCGCCACGACCGAGATCAACCTGCACGCACCGGCCATCCTTCCCGCTGATTATTGCGGCGACGTGCAGGAACGTTTGTCGCTGTATAAACGCATGGCGAACTGCGAAACAAGCGATGCCATCGACAGCATTCTTGAGGAGCTGATCGACCGTTTCGGCAAGCTGCCGCCGCAGGCGAGCGCGTTGGTCGAGACGCATAAGCTGCGTCTCGCGGCCAAGCCGCTGGGCATTATCAAGATCGACGCGGCCGAGCATGCGATTGCTTTGCAGTTCATTCCGAACCCGCCCGTCGATGCCATGAAGATCATCGAAATGGTGCAGAAGAACAAGCACATCAAGCTCGCAGGGCAGGACAAGCTGCGCATAGAGGTGCGCAGTCCGGATCTTGCCGTGCGGATTTCGACGGTGAAGGAAACGCTGCGTGCGCTGGGCGCGCCGGTGCGGCAGCAGAAACCTGCCGTCGCGTCTTTGCCTTCTCGCTGAACCAGACACATCCGCGCACTGCCTTATCCGGCGGTGCGTGGCCGGTTTTTTCGGTATTATCGAAAGTGAAAAATTCCAAGGAGAGCGTCATGTCGCAGATCGCTGAATCGACGGATTCCGTCGCCCAAACACCCTTTTCCAATGCGTCGTCCCCTGCCGAGCCGGCGTCGTTGCCGTGGATCAAGAAGCTCGTCTCCTTCGACACCGTCAGCCGCAACCCGAACATGGGCTTGATCGAAACCGTGCGCGACGAACTGCGCGCAGCCGGTATCGAGAGCACGCTCAGCACCGATCCGTCCGGCAAATGGGCCAACCTGTTCGCAACTGTGCCCGCGCACGATGGTGCGACGAACGGCGGCATCGTGCTGTCGGGTCATACGGACGTGGTGCCGGTCGACGGCCAGAAATGGGACAGCGATCCGTTCAAGCCCGAAATCCGCGATGGCCTTTTGTACGGTCGCGGGACCTGCGACATGAAGGGGTTTATCGGTGCATCGCTGAGCTTGTTGCCGAAGATGCAGGCCACGAAACTCGCGCGGCCGATCCATTTCGCCCTCTCCTTCGACGAAGAAGTTGGCTGCGCCGGCGCGCCGCTAATGATCACCGACCTGCAAAAGCGCGGATTGCGTCCCGATGGCTGCATTGTGGGCGAGCCAACCAGCATGCGGCCGGTCATCGCGCATAAGGGCATCAATGCGTACAACTGCTGCGTGCGCGGGTTTGCCGCGCATTCATCGCTGACGCCGAAGGGCTTGAACGCGATTGAATATGCAGCGCGGCTGATCTGCTACATCCGCGATGTCGCCGATGAATTCCGCGCGCAAGGCCCGTTCGACGAACAGTACGACGTGCCCTTCACGACTGCACAGACCAGCACGATCAATGGCGGCAACGCGATCAACACGGTACCCGCCGAATGCAACTTCGCGTTCGAATTCCGCAATTTGCCGACGCTTGATCCAGAGCCGATTTATCAGCGCATCGAGAAATATGCACGGGAAGAGTTGTTGCCGAAGATGCAGAAGGAACACGCGAACGCGGCGATCGAGTTCTCGAAGATTGCCGCAGCGCCGGGGCTGGATGCGTCCGAGCAAGCGGCGATCACGCAACTGGTGCGCGCGCTGACCGCGAATCAGGAAAAGCGCAAGGTAGCTTACGGGACGGAAGCGGGCTTGTTCCAGCTCGCGGGCGTGCCGAGCATTGTGTGCGGGCCGGGGAATATCGAGCAGGCGCATAAGGCGAACGAATACGTGTCGCTGGAGCAGCTTGTGGCGTGTGAAGCGTTTTTGGGCAAGTTCATTCACAGCATGTCGGTTGAGGCGCAGGTGCGTTGATGTCTGTTGAAATTGCTCGTTGAGATCACAAGGGAATCCATGTCCACCGCCCATCACTCCGATAACACCATCGACGGCACGCCGATTCCCACGCTCGACGATATCGCCAGCCAGCACATGACGCTCTCGCCGTGGGTCGCACGCACGCCGTCCTTCGAGCGTCACGACTTTCCCACGCTGGAAGGCACGCCGGTCAACTTCAAGTTCGAGCTGCTGCAGGTGGGTGGCACGTTCAAGACACGCGGCGCGTTTTCGCATCTGCTCGCGCTCACGGAAAG
>NZ_JAQGMM010000552.1 GCF_028292365.1 Caballeronia sp. | reverse complement strand
GCCTTCTGCGCGAAGCTGCTCGTAGAAGGGGTAGGGATTTTCAAAGAAAGCAGGGGAGGAAAGGTCGCTGAATTTCATCGGAGGCATGGGTGAGTGGGGAAACCGCGGAGCGAGGCAAGGCGTGCGTCTTACGCACCGAGAACACATGCGCGGACCGGTTTATTCCATCGAGGTTTTTAGTGGCCGTTTTTCTCGACCGTGAGGCGGTTGAAAAACGGCAAGGCGGATAGATAGAATGTTGAACGTAAGCAACCCAAGCAGTAGGGTAACGCCGCCAAAATCCCGCATTTGGCGATTGGTGTGATCGGCACGATTGCTTGGCTTCGCTGGGACCAAGCGTAAGCGGAAGATCCTGGCGTTAAACAACAGCTCTTGACAGGATGGATGATGGGCGCACAGATTCGAGAAATGGTATTAGCTGACTATGACGCTGTTGTTGCACTGTGGAAGAGCACGCCGGGTGTCGACATTCGACCGATTACCGATAGCCGCGATGGAATTGAACGGTTACTTGCCAGAAACCCGGGACTGAGCGTCATTGCTGTCGATGACAACGAGCTCGTAGGCTGCGCTCTCGCTAGCCACGATGGCCGCCGCGGATTCCTCCAGCACGTCGTGGTTGCACCGGCATCGCGCGGTCAAGGCCTCGCCAAGGCAATGATCGACAGATGTATCGAGCGCCTGCGGGAACATCACCTGGGATGGGTGCATCTGGATGTCGTGGTTGATAACGAGGTCGCCATGGCTTTTTGGGAAAAGGCCGGGTGGCACCCCGTTGATACGCTGACGCGACTTTCGCGTGCGCTTTAAGTCTCGGCTAGCCGGTCACGCTAACCCGTTGACACCCATAGTTCGCAAAGCCGTGAGGGAAAAGCGGGCGAAGCACGCAGCAGTTCAACATGCTTCGCCGGCATCACTTAAGCATCACTCAAGCGTCAATCAGCCACAAGCCGGCTTTGCCTTCGTGCAAGCATCCGCGAGTTGAGCCGGCGGATCTTTCTTGAAGACGGTCTTGTACGCTTCGAGCACGTTCGACTGAACAACCGCCAACGACTGCACGCCGATCCACGCCGGCGGCGTCTGTCCAATGAGCGCCTTCATCATGGCCATTGCCTCGGCCACGCCCTGGTCATAGGGACGCTGCGAACCCGTTGCTTTCAGCGGTCCGCCCTTGGCGATCTCGATCGCGGATTCAAGGCCAAGATCGACTGTGGTGACCGGGATGTTCACGCCCTGCGCTCGCATGGACGTCAGCGTGTCCAACGCCGGTTGATCCCACACGGCAAACAGTCCCTTCACGTCCGGGTTACCCGTCAGAAAGTCCCCCGCAATCTGCCCGACTTTCGACGGGTCCGTGAAGTCGACTTGCTTGATCTTGAGGTCGGGCCGATTCTTTTTCATCCAGTCATTGACCGCCTTGGTGCGCTCCTTCGTGCTGAAGTAATCCACGCCGAAATTGACCAGTCCTATGGTGGCTCCCTTGGGCACGCACGACGCAAGAACCTTCGCCGCAATCTGGCCATTGCCTTCGCTGTCAGCGGAGATCATCGACGAATATTGTTCCGGATGCTTCAGGCCCGCAGGCACGTTATCCATGAACACCAGCTTGATGCCGGCTTGCGACACCTTCTTGTAGGTTGCCGCGGTCGCGGTCCCATCGACCGGAATGGAGATGATGCCATCCGGGTGGCGCTGAATGGTGTTCTCGATATCCGCAATCTGCTTGTCGACCTGATACTCGGCCGACGCCGTGCCAATGACTTCCACGCCGTATTTCTTCAGCGTGTCGGTGATGCCCTGCACCTGCAGTTGCGACCAGTCGAGATTCATGGTCTGCATGGAAATGCCAACCTTGAACTTGCCGGCCTTGACCTTGGCCGCGTCAGCATCGCTCAGTTTCACCGTATCCACCGACGCCGCCTTTTCGCCATTCGGACCTTGCCCGACGATCGTTGTCGGTCCTATCGATGCAACCGGTAATCCGGTCACGCATTGCGCGCTGGCGTCGAAAGAAGACAGGGCCGCAACGCCTGCCGCTGCCATCATGCCGGCTAAAACCATTCTTGAGCCACGACGATGTTTCATGATTCTCCTCCGTTGGTTTTGATGTACTGCGTCCCCTGCCCACTGCATCGCGAGTGATCGGCATCCCCCGTCACTTCTTTGTAAAGGCGACCGCCGCGACGATGATCGCCCCCTTGATGACAAGCTGGAGCGAAGAACTCACGCCCAGCAAAACAAGACCGTTATTGAGTGTTCCGATAATGAGGCTGCCCAGCAGCGTGCCGAGCACGAAGCCCCTGCCACCGAACAGGCTGCAACCGCCCAGCGTCACGGAGGCGATCACATCGAGCTCGAGTCCTTGCACGACATCGGGCCGCGCCGCGTGAGAGCGCGCGGAGAGAACGAGGGCGGCGAGCCCTGCAAGCGCACCGGTGAGGATGAACGCAAGCGTGGTCACGCGCCGGATGTTGATGCCTGAATAAAGCGCTGCGGTCGGGTTGCCGCCGGCCGCATAAATCTGCCGGCCGAATACGCTGTAGTGAAGCAGCAAGATGCCTGCAATCACCGCGAGCAAGGTCCAGATGATTGGCACCGGCACGCCGAAAATGTCGCCCTCGCCGAAGATCGAAACAAAGGAGTCGTTGGTGATGATGACCGGCCGCGTGGTGGTGACCAGCAGTGCCAGCCCGCGCGCCGCGCTAAGCGTTCCCAAAGTGACGAGGAACGAGGGAATGTTCAGCCGGGTGACAACAACGCCGTTGATCGCGCCCACGATTGCACCGGTCCCAATGCCCGCGATGGCGCCGATGATCCAGTTGTCGCCGACATGGGCCATTGCAAGCGCAGCCGACATGCCGGACAGCGCCAGCGCGGACCCTACGGACAAGTCGATCTGCCGCGCAATGATCACAAACGTCATGCCGATCGCGATGATGGAAACGAGCGCGGTCTGGCGGCCGATGTTCAGGAAGTTGTCGATGGAGAGAAACCACGGCGACGCGAAACTGAACACTACCAACAGGATTGCAAACGCGAAATAGAGCGCATAGGGCCGGTCGCCCTGCAAAAGGAGTTTCACCAATTGCCACTTGCGGCTGCGTCGCGATAGGGCGGCTTGCCCGTCGGTCGCGGGCGTCGAGACAGAGTCGTTCATGTTGCGAGCTCGATGGAAGAACGGGAAAGCTGAATCAGGTGATGCAGCGCTTCGGCGTTGCCGAGGTGCGCGCGATCCAGGGTATTGACTATGCGGCCATCGACGACAATCGAGATCCGGTCGCACAGGCGCAGAAGCTCATCGAGATCCGACGACACCACAAGTACACCTGTACCGGCCCGGGCGGCGTCCTGGATCACGCCGTATATTTCCTCGCGCGCGCCGACGTCGACGCCGACCGTGGGTTCATCGAGTAAAAGCAGCTTGGGCCGCGGGTGATCCCACTTGGCGAAAACCACTTTCTGCTGATTGCCGCCGGACAGGAACTTGACGTAGGTGGACGACCCGGGTGCTTTGACGGCGAGCTTTTTCATCGAGCTTTGCGCCTGCTGCACGGCGGCCTGGCTCCGCAGCCAACCCCAACGGGAAAATTGTGGCAGCCGCGGCAAGGTCAGGTTTCGTTCTATGGAGTGATCGAGAACCAGGCCCTGCACATGGCGGTCTTCCGGCACGAGCGCGACGCCAAGTTTGATGGCGAGAGCCGGCGTTATTCGTGACATCGCCTGATCGTCGATCACAATGCTGCCGGTATCGACTGCCCTGAGTCCGAAGATGGTCTCCAGGATCTCGGTACGGCCGCTGCCGATCAATCCTGCAAGTCCGTGGACTTCGCCCTTGCCGACAATGAGATCAACGTCGCGAAGCCGGTCGTTGCCTACTTTGGACAACGTAAGGACGGGCTGGGCGGCTTCAGCGACGTTCTTCCTCGCTTGGTTCGCTTGCGCAGGCAGATCGCCCGCCGAGCCCGTAGCGGTCCTTTCCCGCGCATGCAAGGCCGCGTGGCCGGGGCCGATAATTGCCGTCACCAGTTGTTTCATGTCGGTTTCCGCTGTTGGGAACATCCCGACATTCAGCCCGTCACGGAACACCGTGACACGCTGGGAAATACGAAAGACCTCGTTCAGCCGGTGCGTGACATAGATGACGCCCACGCCGCGGCTGGTCACCGTGCGAATAGCATCGAAGAGAATTTGTTCCTCGCCGCCGGTCAGCGCCGAAGTGGGTTCGTCGAGGATCAGTATGCGTACGTCTCCCATCAACGCCTTGCAGATCTCCGTCATCTGGCGATAAGCGAAGGGGAGGGAACCCACAGGTGTTCGTGCGTCGAGCGGGATACCGTGGGCACGAAGAAAGTCGTTGACCATGGCCATGAGCTGGCGTTTTTTCACGAAGCCCAGGCGCGTGCGTGGCTCCCGTCCCAGCATCAGGTTTGCCCCGACCGACAAGGACTCGACCAGGCTCAGGTCCTGGTAGACGACGGCCACACCGGCAGCGCGTGATTGCGCCGGGGACTCGAACGCGACTCGCTTGCCCGCGATTTCGATGGACCCTTCATCGTAAGCATGGACACCGCTCAGGATCTTGATCAGCGTTGACTTCCCGGCTCCGTTTTCGCCCAGTAACGCGTGGACTTCTCCGGGAAGTACTTCGAGGTTGACCCCGCGAAGCGCTTGCACGCCGCCAAACCGTTTGGTGACGCCCGCAACACGGATCAACGGAACCTGAGGCGATGATGCGGCCGCAACCGGCTCACTCATCTCGCTTGTCTCCTTCGTCTGCATGACGAAATTATTTTATGGTTTTTGCGATTTTTTGCTATTTGATCGCAAAACAATGTTGTGATCTTCTCATCACCCAAATGGCGAGTCAATAACATTTGCGGCCATTGGGGCGGGTCGAATGCCGTCTAAATGTGATAATCGTATCTTTCTATGTAACTATTATTTCGTTTCTGGTAAACCCGGCTTGAATTCGATTCGATGCTGGTAGCGGGCGGTTTACCGGGTTTCCGGGTTACGCGCCGCTCAACTTCCGCTCAACTTGCGATAGTCTTCGAGGCATGAAGGTCAATCCAGATCACACCTGCCGGGTTTTCGGCTCGCCTTGGGCGGATGTCTATTGCACGGACATCAATAGCGCTCGTCATTACGGCAAGCACTGGCACGCAACGTTTGGTCTTGGGCTGCTGGAGAGCGGTGCGCAGAGCTCCGCTAGCGGTCAGGGACAGGTCGAGGCTCATGCAGGCAATCTGATCACGACCAACCCCGGTGAAGTACACGACGGGCGTCCGGTTGGTGGCCCTTCGCGTCGCTGGCGCATGGTGTATCTGGAGCCCGGGGTGATCGGTTCCATGCTGGGGGATCCTCAGTCTCGCACTGCCGCAGACATAGCGCTCACCCGCCCTGTCATAGAAGACGAGAGGCTTGGTGTTGCACTGCGGGAACTGTTTCGCCGCGTGGAGAGTGGCGGCGCGGAACAGCAATCGGCCAACACCCATGTTCTTGCGTGTGAAGAATCTCTGGTCCAGACCTGCGTGCTCTTGTTGAGCGTTTATTCGACCATTCCACCCGCCCGGGAAATCGGAGGTGACCTGAGACGAGTCCGCGAGCGGCTGGGCGACGACCTGCTTAATCCGCCAACGCTCACCGAACTAGCCGCCATGTCCGGCCTTAGTAAATACCAGGTGCTGCGCCGCTTCGAAAAGACTTATGGCGTGCCGCCACATGCGTGGTTGTTGCAGCAGCGCACCGAGCGGGCGCGAGGTCTGATTCGCAATGGACTAAGCTTGGCGCATGCGGCAGCCGCTTGTGGTTTCGCGGATCAAAGCCACATGACGCGGCTATTTATCCGTCATTTTGGATTCACGCCCGGTGCGTGGCAGAAGGTTGCTGTGCGCGCGCTGCAATAACGTTCAAGACGAGCGCCGGGGTAAATCGTGACACTGGGCCATCTACTTGAAGGAGGTCTGGTTTCATGGATGCGTATGTACACGGCTATCAACCGAATGAGAACGAGCGCCTGCAAAACCAGGCGCGAACGCTCACTGACTTGCTGCACTTCGACACGGTTTATCCCGCCGGTCACACCGTACTGGAGGCCGGTTGCGGCGTCGGTGCGCAGACGGTTACGCTAGCCGCGCGGAGCCCGTCTGCACGATTTACGTCTATTGACATCAATTCCCAGTCTATCGACGCAGCGCAACAAAAGACCCGTGCAGCCGGATTGACGAACGTCACGTTCCAGCAAGCCGATATTTTTTCACTACCGTTCGAGCCTGGGTCTTTCGACCACGTTTTTGTCTGCTTTGTGCTGGAGCATCTCGGCCGGCCGATGGAAGCACTCACGCGGCTCAAGCGTTTGCTCAAGCCGGGCGGTACGGTCACGGTCATTGAAGGGGATCACGGCTCGACCTATTTTCATCCGGACAGTGTGGCGGCTCGTGCGGCCATTCAGTGTCAGATCACATTGCAACAGCAAGCCGGCGGAAACGCGCTTATTGGCCGGCAGTTATATCCACTGATGAACGCGGCGGCTTTTAGTCAGGTTCGCGTGTCGCCGCGCATGGTGTACGCGGACTCGAGCCGGCCCGATCTGGTGGACGGATTCACGCGCAAGACCTTCACCGCGATGATCGAGGGCGTGCGTACGTCCGCCATATCGGCCGGCCTGATTAAACAGGAAGATTTCGATGACGGCATCAGGGATCTGCATCGGACCACGCAAGACGATGGCGTGTTTTGCTACACGTTCTTTAAGGGCGTGGGGCGAAAATAAAGACCGGTCGTCGCAAGTCACACACTTGCGTAACTCGCGACGGCGCTCGATTCTTACCTATTTAACCTTGAAACTGTAGTGCCCCTGCGTGCGATGCCCGTCGTCGGCGACGGCAATCCAGGCGACCGAATAAACGCCGGGCGTCAACGCATTCAGAGCAACCGACATGTGTTTCTTGTCCGCTGGATCAACCACTGATTTTGCGCTGGTGACAGGCTTGCCCTGCGCATCGGTGACGGCGATCGAACTGAATGCAGGTTCGAGTCCATCGTCGAACTCGATCGCCACTTCCTTTTGCGAAGTCGACACAGTGGCTCCCGCGCCCGGTTCCTGATGTTGTGGATAAGCATGCGCGTGAGCGAGTTGCGCACTCGCAAGCGCGGCGGCAACGATTAACGTACGCACAGTGACAGAGTGCAAAAGAGCTATTTTCATGGTTAGAAGAGCGGCTTGCCAACAGAGTTAGGGAAGATATCGTCGAAATACAGATGCGCCTGAAGCAGGATGCCAACGTGGTTGCCCGATGCGCGATTGACGGGAATCTGCGCTTCGATACCTAGTTGACCATAGCGGTTCAGCCAGATGAACCCGGGGTTGATGGTCCCGGTTGTATGGCCGGAGCACGGACCCGCGGTGCAGGTGTTCATCGGGAACTCAACCACCGGGATCAGGTTGGCGAACGGCTGGGGCAAGCCGAGGTCCTTCACCTGCTGCTGCAAATACGGAATGCTGTACTGGATCGTCGTGCCCCAGTCCAGCGAGTTTGGTGACGATCGCGACGTCGTCAGGTTAGGTCCGATTTCGCCCGTGATCGCGAACGGCTTCAGGAAGCCGAGACTCGAGGGAAGGTCACCGAAACCCTTGCCGAAATAAACCGTCGGCGTGATGGTGGAAGACGAATCGCTAATCGCGTGAGCACCCGTGCCGCCCAGTTCCGTGTTCACGCCGACCGATGCCATCAACTCATGGCGAGCGTTAGAGTAAGCCAGATATTTCAGGCCGAGCGTGACGTTGTCGAAGCCCTTCGCGGAGCCGCCGTTGGGCGCGTTCTGCGTGACATAGGCACTGCCAATGCTGAACGCCAGGTTCGATGTAATCAGCTTGTCCCATTCGAACGAGGCAGTGTTGACGTTCATGTTGTCACCGTCGTCGGTCGGGCTTTTGATGTGGCCGTACTGGAAATCGAATTCATCGCCGACACCGGGGTCGTCCACGGCCATCGTCGCCGGGAAGACCCGGTCGCCGACCACCGCGTGTGCCGAGGCAAGTGAGGACCCCGCAAGGCAGGCGGCGCCGGCCGCCCATATAAGAGCGGCGCGTGCAGGCGCCGCGTGCCGCTTTAGAAGCGTACGCATCGTGTTTCCTTTGTCCTGATCGTGGTGAGCGCGCTATTGCGAGCCGTCGCGTTTGGGTACGCCACGGCATCGCGCCGATGTCATCGGCGCGAGCAATAGGCACGAAGTGGGTCAGGAAACGACGGGAGGCGCGCGCGGCTGGGCGGCAATGAAAAGCGGCAACGCGCGAACGGTAGCGCGTACCACGGAAAGCGGAGCACTGGTTACCGGCACAACGGCGGCGAAGGCCACCGTAGAACCGGTCAGGACGGGGAAGTGAGCGAGCAGGCCGCAATAACCGCAAGCCTGCCAATGCAGTGCACCGGAGTGCGAGGAGGACTCGCTGTTGTCCGCTTCGCTAAAGGCCGGGTCAGCCGAGCAATACGTGCTGAGCGCCTGGCCTAGCCGGTCATGCGAGGCTAGCGCGTGCGAGACCGTCGGCGCGATCGAAGTCATCAGGATTGCAAGCAATCCCAGGATACTTCCGATCTTCAGTAAGCGACGGCGGAACATGCTGTGATCAACACCGGGCGGTCGACGATATGGCGCCGATTATGCCACGCGTTAATCCCTTCAAAACGCAATAATCTTCATGCGCCAACAAGCTGCATGAAGTGATCGTTCGTGCGTAATTCATGCAGCGTGCGCGGCATTGAACCCCATGCGGGATGCCGGTCACTCAGACGCTTGGCAAGCCAGGAATTTCCACGCCGAATGCCTGCAGCAAGAGGATCATGTTGAGCGACAACACCGCGCATGCCGCGACAATCGCGGTGGTTTTTATCAGCGTCCGGTTCTTGTATGAACCCATGACATCCTGGCGACACGTGAACCATACGAGTGCCGCCATGGGGAACGGCAGCGCAAGACTGAGCACGACCTGACTCATGACCAGCGCTTGCGTAGCGTTCACGCCCAGCCAGACCACGATGAAACTCGGCACCATGGTGATCGCGCGGCGCAGCCATAGCGGAATACGGAAGCCGACAAACCCCTGCATGATCATTTGACCGGCCATGGTTCCTACTACCGAACTGGAAATGCCCGACGCGATCAATGAGAGCAGGAAAATGCCCGCAGCCGCAATGCCCAGCAGCGGCACGAGCGTGTGATAAGCAGTCTCGATCTCGGCCACTTCCGGATGACCGGAGTGAAACGCGCCGGATGCCATGATGACCATGGCCATGTTGATCAAGCCGGCAATGGTCAGCGCGATGATCACTTCCAGGTTAGAGAACGTGAGCAACCTCTTGCGTTCGCCCTCGGTCTTGGGGGGATGACGGCCTTGGGTGAGTCCCGAATGAAGGAAGAGTGCATGCGGCATGACCGTTGCCCCGACAATACCCACCGCGATGGTCACGGCTTGCGCGTCGGGTAAGTCCGGTTTGAACAGATGCAGCCCGACCTGGGCCCACGCGACCGGCGCAATAAAGAGCTCCGCAAGATAAGACAGGCCGATGATGCCGACCAATGCGCCAATAATCAGTTCCAGGGGCCGGTATCCTGCTTTCTCGAAGAACAGCAAGCCATATGTCACGATCGCCGTGACGGTCATGCCGATCAGCAAAGGCATGTGAAAAAGCAAACTCAGGCCGATCGCGCCACCCAGGAATTCGGCCAGGTCGGTGGCCATGGCGGCGACTTCGCTGACGCCCCACATGACATAAACGAGCGGCTTGGGTAAATGATCCCGGCATAGCTCCGCGAGATTGCGCCCGGTGACAATGCCCAGTTTTGCGGAAAGTGACTGGAATAACATGGCAATGACATTTGCCAACAGCACAACCCACAATAATCCATACCCATATCGCGCGCCGGCCTGGATATTGGTCGCGAAATTCCCCGGATCCATATAAGCGACGGAGACCACGACTGCCGGTCCGGCAAAGGGCAGGAGCACGGACCAGCCCGTGCGTCGGCCTTCCAGCACGTCACGCATGGCGAGAGTCGTACTGTCGCTCATCGATCGGCTGGTTTCAGTGCGGACGCGGTCATCCATTGCTTGACTCAATACGTTAGAGATAATAGGTCGCTTTATGCGGACCGGATTGCGGTCATCATGGCGGTCTCACATGCAGTGCATTAATTGCTTTATGCGTTTGTCGCTTGCTCGTCGCTTGCTTGTTAGTCGACGGTCAATAAGCGCGTTAAGCAATCAGAGCACAGTTTTAGCCCTTTTGGGCATTCTCGTTATCAATACCTTTCAATATGCTTAGCACTGCAATCAGAAACCTTTCGGTAACGGCAGTTGTTACCTTGCTTTTCCAAAATGTCGCGCTGGCGGATACGCCGGCCGCCTCCAAAGTCATCGTGCTTGATTCCGGTGAAGCGCAACTCACCTTGATCGACGAAGCGAACCGAAAGGTCGTGGGGACCGCGCCGACAGGTAAGGAACCGCATCACCTGATGGTGACGCCAGACGGCAATTCGCTCATTGTGGCCGACTCGGTATCGAATGATCTGATCTTTGTCGATCCGCACAGCGGCAAGGTACAAAAGCGCGTGGAGGGCATAGAAGATCCCTACCAGCTCGGTTTTTCTCCCGACCGTAAATGGTTTGTCACCGCGGGCCTGAGACTGGACCGGGTCGATATCTACAAATACGACGGCCACGACCTTACTATCGTCAAGCGTATTCCGCTGGCTAAAACGCCCAGCCATATGACATTTTCTTCGGATGCGAGCACGGTATTCGTGACGTTACAGGACTCGGGCGAGCTTGCCGCAATCGATCTGGCCACGCAAACCGTCAAGTGGAAAATGCCCGTTGGAAACACGCCGGCGGGTCTATGGATGACGCCGGGTGATCGGGACTTGCTGGTGGGCATGACGGGTGAAGACGATGTCGCCGTTGTCGACTGGCATAAGCAGCAAGTCGTCAAACGCATTCAGACAGGCAAAGGCGCGCACAACTTTCGTAATCTTGACGACGGCAAACATGTTGCCGTGACGAATCGCGTGGCCAGCACGATCAGCATCCTGGACTACACGACGTTGCAAAAGGTTGGGGATATAGGTGGGCTATTGCCAGGACCCGACGACATGGAATTGTCCGCCGATCGCAAGACGCTCTGGGTGACGTTCCGTTTTGCGCGACACGTTGGCGTGATCGATCTCAACAGCCGCAAGCTGATCGACACCATTGCAGTCGGACGTTCTCCACATGGGCTTTATTTTGCGGACCGGGCGCCGGTGTACGCACCGAATCCGGACTGACCCTGCGCAGCGTTTTTATTCGGCTTGGTTTATTTTCAGGTGGCGCTAAAGGAACCCCATGATTACTGAAATCGTCGCGCAGTTGGACAATGCGGTCTCTACGCTGCAGACGCTCTTATACGTCGACGTCGTCCAGCCGATCTTCTTCAGGGTCGGTTTGATGGGCTATGACGAAGATACATACGACGCGCTCTACTGGGTGATCATCGGCGCGCTGGAGATCCTCCTGACGTTCGCGATCCTGCGGCCGCTGGAGGCGCTGCGGCCGATCGAAACATGGCAGGACAGGAAGGCGGTTCGCGCTGACGTGATCTACACATGGATCGCCAAGCTCGGCATTATCAATCTCACGTTCTTCTTCCTGTTGCAGCCTCTGTTTAATCACTGGCAAAGCCTGATTGCGATCTACGACATACCGAATATTGACATCGATAATGTCTGGCCCGGCGTGACCGATCAACCGGTCGTGTCGTTCCTGATCTATCTGGTGATCCTGGATTTTGCCGGTTACTGGTATCACCGTTGGCAACATCGCTTTGGCGTTTGGTGGGAGCTGCACGCGGTTCATCACAGTCAACAACAGATGTCGCTGTGGGCGGACGACCGCAATCATTTCCTCGATGACATCATCCAGGCAGCGTTCTTCGCAGCTATTTCGCTTTTTATCGGCGTGCAGCCATCGCAGTTTGTTGTGCTGGTCGCGGTTGGCAATGTGCTGCAAAGCATCCAGCATGTGAATGCGCACTTGCCGGTTGTGCCGTACCTTGATCGCTTACTGGTGAGCCCTACTTTTCATCGGCGGCATCATGCGATTGGTTATGGTCATGAAGGCACGCGCTATGGGTGTAACTTCGGCGTCTTGTTTCCGTGGTGGGATGTGTTGTTCAAGACGGCGGCGTGGAATCGTTCGACTGAACCCACCGGTATTCGCGACCAGTTGCCTGCGCCGGAAGGTTTGGGACGCGACTATGGGCACGGCGTGTTGGCGCAGCAGTGGCACGCGTTTGGGCGGATTGCACGGCGTCTGCGCCGTAATACAAGTTCTGCCTGATTGAAGCGCAGCCGGTTAAGTCGGCTGCGAATGACGGAGACTCATTGGCGAAATGCGACCGAACTTAACAGGTTCGCGGCAACGACAAATGGTCATTCACCAAAAATGCGTTCTCAAGTCCAACCTTGATCGATGCTTCCCCTATGCTTGCGCTGCTGACGAAAACTTCGTCTGCGTCGGTAATCAGTTTGCGCGCGTGCTTTGATAATTTCCGGCTATCGGTTACGGCCCACAGGTATATGTGAGTGTCGAGGAGTAGACGCATCAACGGCCCTCAAACGCAGCAATCCGGTCGTCGGGCAGAGGTGCATCAAAATCGTCGGCAATTTTCACCTTTCCTTTTAACCCGCCAAAACGAAGAGGAATCCGTTCATGCTGAATCGGTGCCCGTCTTGCAGCGGGCTTGCCAGCCTTCGCAATGATAATTTCTTCACCATTTGCCGCGGCGTCGACAAGCTTCGAAAAATGCGTCTTGGCATCGTGAATATTGATAGTTTGCATATTTGCTCCTAGTGGACCAAGTCCAGGTCAGTCCACTGTCGTTCACAGGTCAACCGTTGCGTTGGACTTTGTTCGTCCCATGCTCCCCCAGCCGGTCGCGCCGCGCCTAATATGACGGCACACCGGGCCGGCTGCTCGCCTGCCACCCAGATCGGCTCCACGCGACGATACCCCGTACGCCACTCCCCCCGCGCCCCGCCTGCTTCTCCCCGCGTCTTTACACTTTTTTTATATCCACGGCAGTTCTCTTTTCCGGCCGTTTACGCCCGATCAACTAACCTTCAGCACGTCCAAATCCGCTACGGGAGATCAAAACAATGGACCTGCTATATATCGCCGGCATCATCGCCTTTTGGGCAGTGTGCGCGGCTCTTGCCATCGGTTGCGACAAACTGCGTCGCGCCCCGGGAGGTCGCCCATGACCACCTGGATGCTGTTTCTGGCAGGTGCTTCGACTCTGCTCTTGTTCGTGTACCTCGTGTACGCACTATTGCGTGCGGAGGATCTGGAATGAACGCCAATACCGTATTTCAAACGGGCCTTTTTATCGTCGTGCTGATCGCGCTAGCGATTCCGCTCGGCCGATATATGACCTCCGTGCTCGATGGTTCGTCAGTCGTTGTTCGACGCATCGGCCGGCCAATAGAAACGCTGCTGTACAAGCTCGCGGGCGTCGACGACAAGTCGGAAATGTCGTGGAAGCACTACGCATTCGCTGTGATTGCGTTCAACGCACTCGGCGCGCTCGTCGTGTTCGGTTTCCTGCGCTTGCAACAGTGGCTGCCGTCCAACCCGCAGGCCCTCGGTCCCATGACCCCGGACGGTGCGTTCAACACGGCAGTCAGCTTCGTGACCAACACGAACTGGCAAGACTACTCGCCTGAGCAGACCGCAAGCTATCTCTCGCAGATGGTTGGCCTGACGGTGCAGAACTTCTTGTCGGCCGCGACCGGCATTGCCGTTGTCGTTGCATTGGTTCGCGGTTTCGCACGTCATACCGCGACGACCATCGGCAACTTCTGGGTCGACCTGACGCGCATCACGCTGTATATCCTTGCGCCGCTGGCAACGGTTATCGCGCTCGTGTTCGTAAGTCAGGGCGTGATCCAGAACTTCGAGTCGTACCAGGACGTCGGCACGCTTCAGACGACGATCTACCAGACGCCGAAGACCGACGCGCAAGGCAATGCGGTCAAGGACGCCAAGGGTAATCCGGTGATGGTGGACAACAAGGTCGAGAAGCAGACGATCGCGATGGGCCCGGTTGCCTCGCAGGAAGCGATCAAGATGCTCGGTACGAATGGCGGCGGCTTCTTTAACGCCAACTCCGCGCATCCGTACGAAAACCCGACTCCGTTCTCCAACTTCGTCCAGATGCTCTCGATGCTGATCATTCCGGCGGCGTTGTGCGTGGTGTTCGGACGCATGGTGGGTGACAAGCGGCAGGGTTACGCAATCCTCGCTGCGATGACCATCGCGTTTGCCATTGCATGCTGGGGTGAAATCTCATTCGAGCAGGCCGGCAATCCGCTGTTCGCGTCGCTGCATGTGGACCAAAGCGCATCCGCGATGCAGTCAGGCGGGAATACTGAGGGCAAGGAAACACGCTTCGGCATTGCGCAGTCGGGCATCTTCACGGTCGCTACCACGGCTGCATCGTGCGGTGCTGTGAACAACGCGCATGACTCGCTGACGCCCATGGGTGGCTTCGTACCACTGTTGTTGATCCAGCTTGGTGAGGTGATCTTCGGTGGCGTGGGTTCGGGCTTATACGGGATGCTGGTTTTCGCCATGCTCGCGGTGTTCGTCGCCGGCCTGATGATCGGTCGCACGCCTGAATACATTGGCAAGAAGATCGAGTCGTACGAGATGAAGATGGTGGCGATCGTCGTGTTGCTGACGCCGTTCCTGGTGCTGCTTGGTGCGTCGATCGGCGTGCTGACGGCAGCGGGTACCGCGGGCATAGCCAACCCCGGGCCGCACGGATTCTCCGAGATTCTTTACGCCTATAGCTCTGCCGCCAACAACAACGGCAGCGCCTTCGCGGGTCTCACGGTAAGCACGCCGTTCTACAACATCTCGACCGGCATTGCCATGTGGTTCGGCCGCTTCGGTTCGATCATCCCGGTGCTGGCTATTGCCGGTGCGCTTGCCGCTAAAAAGCGTATTGCCACCACGGCCGGCAGTTTGCCGACCCACGGTCCGCTGTTTGTCGTGTTGTTGCTCGGCACCGTCGTGCTGGTCGGCGCACTGACATATGTACCCGCGCTCGCGCTGGGTCCCGTGGTCGAGCATCTGATGATGCTCTCGGGCAAATAAGCGGTCACTGATACAGAGGAAAGTATGAACACAATTGTCAAACCGCCAGTGAAAACGCCGAACAAGGCACCGGAGAAAACGCCGGAGCCGGGTGGTTCGGGTGGCCGTTCACGCTCGGCAGCACGTTCGATGTTCGACCCCGCCATTGTCATGCCGGCGATTGCGGACTCGTTCAGGAAACTAGGCCCGCGTACGCAGTTGCGTAACCCGGTGATGTTCTGCGTCTACATCGGCAGTATCCTGACCACGGTGTTGTGGGTCGCGGCCCTCGCGGGCCAGGCTGAAGCGCCGGCAGGATTTATTCTCGCGGTCTCGCTGTGGCTGTGGTTCACGGTCTTGTTCGCGAACTTCGCCGAAGCACTGGCCGAAGGCCGCTCGAAAGCGCAGGCGGCGTCGCTGCGCAGCGCCAAGCGCGACGTGATGGCGAAGAAGCTGGAGTCGGCAAATCCGAAGTCGTCGTTGCGCATTACGACGGCAACGGAGTTGCGCAAGGGCGATATCGTGCTGATCGAAACGGGTGATGTCATCCCGGCGGACGGCGAGGTAATCGACGGCGTGGCTTCAGTCGACGAGTCTGCAATCACGGGCGAATCTGCGCCGGTGATCCGCGAATCGGGCGGTGACTTTACCGCGGTGACCGGCGGTACCCGTGTGCTGTCGGACTGGATCGTGGTGCGCGTGACGGTCAATCCGGGCGAAGCGTTCCTCGACCGCATGATCGCGATGGTGGAAGGCGCCAAGCGTCAAAAAACGCCTAACGAAATCGCGTTGACCATCTTGCTCGTGGCACTGAGCCTGGTGCTGTTGTTCGCGACTGCCACGCTGCTGCCGTTCTCGATGTTCTCGGTCAGCGCAGTGAAGGCCGGTCACGTGGTGACGATCACCGCGCTGGCCGCGTTGCTGGTCTGCCTGATCCCGACGACCATCGGCGGTCTGTTGTCTGCCATCGGTGTGGCCGGTATGAGCCGCATGATGCAGGCTAACGTGATCGCGACTTCCGGCCGTGCAGTGGAAGCCGCGGGTGACGTCGACGTGCTGTTGCTCGACAAGACCGGCACGATCACGCTGGGCAACCGTCAGGCATCCAGCTTCGTGCCGGCTCCGGGTCTCTCGGAGCAGGACCTGGCCGACGCTGCGCAACTGTCGTCGCTGGCTGACGAAACGCCTGAAGGACGCAGTATTGTCGTGCTCGCCAAGCAGCGCTTCAACATTCGCCAGCGCGAGATGGCAACGCTCCATGCGACCTTCCTGGGCTTCACCGCACAGACGCGCATGAGCGGCGTCGACTTGCCCGATCGCGAGATTCGCAAGGGCGCGGCCGACGCGGTCAAGTCCTACGTTGAACGTCATGGCGGGCGTTATCCGCAGGAAGTGTCGAATGCGGTTGATGAAATCGCGCGTCGCGGCAGCACGCCACTGGTGGTCGCCGACCGTCGCGAAGAAGGTGCGCGCGTCCTCGGTGTGATCGAGCTGAAGGACATCGTCAAGGGCGGCATCAAGGAGCGCTTTGCAGAACTGCGCAAGATGGGTATCAAGACCGTGATGGTGACGGGCGATAACCGTCTGACGGCTGCGGCGATCGCGGCTGAAGCAGGGGTTGACGACTTCCTCGCGGAAGCGACGCCTGAGGCGAAGCTGGCGACCATCCGTGGTTATCAGGCGGAAGGGCGGCTGGTTGCGATGACCGGCGACGGCACCAACGACGCACCGGCGCTGGCGCAGGCCGACGTGGCCGTGGCAATGAACACCGGCACGCAGGCGGCGAAGGAAGCCGGCAACATGGTCGACCTCGATTCGAATCCGACCAAGCTGATCGAGATTGTCGAGATCGGCAAGCAGATGCTGATGACGCGCGGCTCGCTGACGACGTTCTCGATCGCCAACGACGTGGCCAAGTACTTCGCCATTATCCCGGCCGCGTTTGCATCGACGTACCCGCAATTGCGTGTGCTCGACGTCATGCATCTGACATCGCCGTCGTCCGCCATCTTGTCCGCCGTGATCTTTAACGCGCTGATCATCGTGTTCTTGATCCCGCTGGCGTTGAAGGGCGTGAAATACCGGCCGCTGGGTGCCGCGGCACTGCTGCGCCGCAATCTGCTGGTGTACGGCCTCGGCGGGATCTTGCTGCCGTTCCCGTTCATCAAGCTCATTGACATGATTTTGACGGCGTGTGGCTGGGCCTGATCGACCAGGCAGCGGCCGGGTCTGCTTGCTGCAGTCCCGGCCGCTGCCACCCTCGGTCTCATTACAATCTAACTGGATTGAATCATCATGAAAAATATCCTTCGACCTGTGCTTGTGTTGTTCGCGGCATTGACCGTTGTGACCGGGCTGGTGTATCCGGTCGTGGTCACCGCTGTCTCCCATGCCGCCTTTCCGAGCCAGGCAAACGGCAGCCTGATCGAGAAGAACGGCAAGCCGGTCGGCTCTGAACTGCTGGGCCAGCAATTCGATTCACCCAACTATTTCTGGGGCCGTCTGTCGGCCACGTCGCCGAATCCGTATAACCCGCAAGGTTCGAGTGCTTCGAACCTCGGGCCCACGAACCCGGCGCTCGCAGATGAAGTGAAGGGGCGCATCAGCGCGTTGCACGACGCAGACCCGACGAACACGGCGCCGATCCCCGTTGACCTCGTGACATCGTCAGGCAGTGGTCTCGATCCTGAGATCAGCCCGGCGGCCGCTGCGTATCAGATCGATCGTGTCGCCAAGGCACGCAAGCTGACGCACAACGATGTCGACGCACTGGTTCAACGCGCAACCAGCGGCCGTCAGTTCGGCATTCTTGGGGAGGCTCGCGTGAACGTGCTGAAGCTGAACCTGGCGCTTGACGAAATGAAACCCGCAAGCTGATATGGACCGACCCGATCCCGACGAACTGCTCGACAAGATCCAGCGTGACGAAGAGAAAAAGCAGCGTGGCAGGCTGAAGATTTTCTTCGGCGCGTCGGCTGGTGTCGGGAAGACTTATGCCATGTTGCAGGCCGGCCACCGTCGCCGTGAAGAAGGGGTCGACACGGTTGTCGGGATTGTCGAGACACATGGCCGCAAGGAGACGCTTGCGCTGGTGGAGGGGCTGGATGCCGTACCGCTGACGCTGTACGAATACCGCGGCCGGAAGCTGCCCGAGTTCGACCTTGACGCCGCGCTTGCACGCAAGCCGCAACTGATTCTTGTCGATGAACTCGCGCATTCAAACGTCCAGGGCGCCCGTCACCTTAAACGGTGGCAGGACGTGTACGAGTTGCTCGACGCCGGCATTGATGTATATACCACCGTCAACGTCCAGCACCTTGAAAGCCTGAACGATATCGTCGGGCAGATCACGGGTATTCGCGTATGGGAAACCGTGCCGGACCGGGTGTTCGATCTCGCCGATGAAGTCACGCTCGTGGACCTGCCCGCCGAAGAGTTGCTCGACCGGTTGAGGGATGGGAAAGTTTATATGCCGCAGCAAGCGGCAAACGCGGTAAAGAATTTTTTTCGCAAGGGCAACCTGATTGCGCTGCGCGAACTGGCGCTGCGTCGGACAGCTGACCGCGTGGACGCGCAGATGCGCGAGTATCGCGCTGATCAATCCATTAGCCGGATCTGGCAGGCCCGTGAGCGGCTCATCGCCTGCATCGGGCCCGGGCCTGAAAGCGCCACGCTGGTGCGCTCGGCCGCGCGTCTCGCGGCGAGCCTCAAGGCAGACTGGCTCGCGGTTTATGTTGAGACACCGAAGCTGCAGCGGCTGCCCGACGTTTGGCGCAAACGCACGCTGGATGCGCTCAAGCTCGCGTCCGAACTGGGCGCGGAGACTGTGACCCTTGACGGCGCCGACGCGGCCGCCACGCTGGTCGCGTACGCGCGCATGCGCAATGTGTCCAAGATCGTGGCAGGGGCGTCGGACGCACCGGGCTGGCGGCGTGTCTTTGATCGACCCGTTGCCGAAGCACTGGTGCACCATGCACACGATATCGACGTGACGCTGGTGGGCGTAAAAGCGGCAAAGGAAAGCCGCGAGCGCGATGCTGGTAACCCGGTGTTCGCCGCTGTTCGTAGTGAAGCCCGCTCGTCGCCCAACGCCTACTTTTACGCGGCTGCCATCGGCGTCGCGATCACGGCATTGGCGAGCCTCCTGTCGCGCCATATCGACCTCACGAACCTTGTGATGTTGTATTTGCTCGGCGTCGTGTTTGCCGCGGTGCGACTCGGACGCGGGCCCGGCGTACTGCTTTCGTTCGTGAGCGTTGCGGCGTTTGATTTCTTCTTTGTGCCGCCACGGCTTTCCTTTTCCGTTTCAGATACGCAGTACCTGCTGACCTTTTTCGTGATGTTGCTGACCTCGCTCACGATCAGTCACCTGACTTCGAATCTTCGGCGTCAGGCGCGGGTAGCATCGTTACGCGAGCGGCGCACGGGCGCCATGTATGCCATGACGCGTGAACTGGGTGGCGCGTTGATGACCGAACAGATCATCGAAATCGGGACCCGCCACGTAGGCGAAATCTTCCAGGCGAAGGTCGCCATCTTGCTGCCCGACAGTACGGAAAAGATCCGCCAGAAAGTCGATGATCCGAATCCGCAATTCACGCTCGACGCCGCCGATCTCGACCTCGACATCGGCCAATGGGTTTACGACCAGCAAAAGCCTGCGGGGCGCGGCACGGACACGCTGCCAGCCAGCAACGCGCTTTATCTGCCGCTCAAGGCGCCGATGCGTACACGCGGTGTGATGGCGCTTATCACCGCTCACGCAGCCGAGCTTGCGGTCCCTGAACAACAACGCATGATCGACACATTCGCTTCCCAGATCGCACTCGCGCTTGAACGTGTCCACTACGTCGAGATAGCGCAGGATGCGCTGGTCAACATGGAGTCGGAGCGCATGCGCAACTCGTTGCTGTCGGCTATCTCACACGACTTGCGCACGCCGTTGACATCGATCGTCGGATTCGCTTCGGTGCTGGAGGAGCAGCAGCGCATTCACAACGGCTCGGCCGACACCGCCCGCGAACTGGTTCACGCAATCCACGAAGAAGCACTGCGCATGAGCGGGCTCGTAACGAATCTGCTCGACATGGCCCGACTCCAGGCAGGCAGCATCCGCCTGAACCGGCAGTGGTTGATGCTCGAAGAGGTAGTCGGTGCGGCGCTCGCTGTATGCCGCCGCACGCTTGCCGGGCACACGGTGCAGGTTCGCGTTCCGCCGGACCTTCCGCTGATACAACTGGACGCGGTTCTGATGGAACGGCTGCTCGCCAACCTGTTTGAGAACGCGGCGAAATACACGCCGCGCGATTCGTCGTTATCCATCCACGCAGCGGTCGAACAGCAGTCGGGCGAGCGCTACGTGAGGGTCTGCGTCGACGACAACGGCCCGGGCCTGGCTCCGGGCATACAACAAACGCTCTTCGATAAGTTCACGCGTGGAGAGAAGGAATCCGCCAAGCCAGGGATTGGTCTGGGCCTCGCAATCTGCCGGGCGATTGTCGAGGCGCATGGTGGAAAGATCGGCGCGGAGAACAGGGTGGATGGGGAAGGGAAAGTGTTGGGCGCAAGGTTCTGGTTCACGTTGCCGGCTGATCAGACGCCTCCGTTCGAGGCGCTTCCTGAGGAAGATGGCGACGGGCCGGACGCTGCCGTGCATACGGATACTCCATGAGCGAGCCTACGTTGACCATTGTTGTCATAGAAGACGACAAGCAGATTCGCCGATTCGTTAGAAGTACGCTTGAAGCGCAGGGCATGACCGTGTTCGAAGCTGAAACGGGACAGCAGGGTTTGCGTGAAGCGGCTTTTCGGCTGCCGGATCTTATTGTCATTGATCTCGGCTTGCCGGATACCGACGGTATCGATGTGATTCGTGAACTGCGTACCTGGACCGAACAGCCGTTGATCGTACTCTCGGCACGCACTCACGAAGACGCGAAGGTGGCAGCACTCGATGCGGGAGCGGACGACTATCTGACGAAGCCCTTTGGTGTGTCGGAGTTGCTCGCGCGAATTCGTGCGCAGCTAAGACGGCGTAACCGCGGCGGTCAGCAGGAGACGCCGCAGGTCCGGTTTGGGCTGGTGTCGGTGGATCTATCGGAGAGGCGTGTCACGCGTAATGGTGACGTGATTCATCTCACGCCGATCGAATACCGGCTGCTGACTACGCTGGTACGTCATGCCGGGCGAGTGATCACGCATCAGCAATTGCTGCGCGAAGTCTGGGGCCCCGCTTATGTGGAGAACCAGCATTATCTGCGTGTATATATGGGACACCTTCGCCACAAGCTGGAGCTTGATCCGGCGCAGCCGGTTCATATTGTGACGGAGACCGGGGTCGGATACAGGCTTGTGGGCGCGCAATAGTCGTTCGTTACGCGCTGTCTGGCGCCGTTCAATATTCCCTTTTCAATCTCCGCTTATGGGAAGAGTGCAAAGGGCAGGGTAGCCGCGATATAAACCGCCAGCCCCGTCGCGGGCAGACCCAAGGTGATGGCGGCGGCCGCGACCACCGTACCACTAAGCGATACAGCGAGCAGTGTTCGCCGACGCGTTTGCCGTCCAGCAATGTCCGATCGTGTGCCGTCGTGATCCGGCTCGTTTTGTCTGGGAGTGCGCTTCCAGAACGCCAGGGCGTGCATGTTGTTGACTCTCTTGAGGAAGACCAAAAGTGTCGCTCTGCTCGCGCAATGACGGCGTTTAATTAGCATAGGAGAGCGTATAGCTTTCATCAATGCGGCGCTGAGCTCTCGCGTCTTGATGCGTTCTTGATACGGTTCGGTCCGCTTTTATCCCGACCGATATGCCGGACGGCGTAGCCTTCCCGGACGCAAACGAGAAGGGGCCGTGATGCATGGGAATCAGTCAGAAGAGTCGAGGCGACGGTTGCGCGCGAAACTTGCCCTCTGCGCGTTTTTGTTCATGTCCGCAAGCGCGGCATACGCAAACGACGCAACTGACCCAAACGACGCAACCCATGACGGATTAGTGCCGGACGGGCAAATATCGGCAAGCGTTGAATTCTCACCGGGCGAATCGCTCCAGGTTGCAGATGTAGCCGCGGTGTTATGGCGGCAGTTCCGGGTGGCCCGGCGGGAGGGCACGCTGATTGCACGTGCGGTCATCAGCGCGGCGAACGAATATGCAATGTCACCCGTGCTATTGCTCGCGGTCATTGCAACCGAGTCAGGATTCGACCGGCAGGCGGTCAGCGTTGCCGGCGCGCAGGGGCTGATGCAGATCCTCCCGACTGCTCATCCGCAGGTATTTGCATCGGGCAACGATCTAACCGAACCCGCCGAGAATGTACGGATAGGTTCGTCGATCCTGCGTGAGTATCTTGATGCGTCGGGCGGCGACCTGGGTGTCGCGCTCAAACGATACAGCGGTGGTGGCAAGGGATATGCCCAACGCGTGGCTTTTCGCATGAGGCAATTCTCGGCCAGCCTGCAGACCCCACCGGGCGGTACAGCCAAGGTTGCGCTTGCAAGGTCGCCTTGACACAATTTTTACGCGGCGAGCTCGAAACTCTGCTCATGTTTAACACGGGAGCTGCTGTAATCAAGTTGTAGTGATCGCGGACACGGGGACGCTTATGTTACGGGTACTGATACCGGTGATAAACAAGGACGGCGCACTTCAGGCCGCGCGGCATGCGGTTTTTCTGTTCTCCGAGCACTGCGTGTCCGAGGTTGAGTTGATGGAGGTGCTTGAATCTCCGGAGCAGGGGCACGCCAGTGCGTTTCATTCCCGCGGCTCGCTGCGCTTGCAGGAAAAACGCGCGATGCTGAGCGCGCTCAGCCAGACCCGCGCCATTCTGGACGACGCGGGGGTTCCGTATCACTGGTCGCGTGTGTTTGGGCCAGTGGCTGGAACCATTGCAGCGCGCGCGGCTGAAAAGCGCTCGGACATTGTTCTGGTCGACGCCAGTCACCTGGGCTTTTTTACCCGCTGGCGGGTGATGAACAAGTTGTGGCGCAGCACGCAAACACCGGTGACGATGGTTCACTAGGTAAGCGTGACCAAAACACGTCGATAAATACGGCGAAGAGCACGGCAATCAACGAACTAACATTCGCCAGCGTTTAGTCAATTCAGTGAAGAGTACTTAATCGTGTTGAAGCTTCATACAGCCATGCGGATCAGGGGCATAGCGAAGGTGGTGTGCGTCGCTATCGTGGCGAACCAGGTGCTGACTTTGGCATTCGCCTACGCGGTGCAGCAACTGGACCCGAGTGCTCCAACCATCGTCACGACCATTTTCAGTTTCCTGACGTGCGGCCTTGTCAGCATGTGGCTGCAGTCAGACGCACGGCGCGCGTATTTGCTGGCGCGCGAGAAGGGCTGTATCACGCCCGTGGACAAGACCAACCCGGCGCTCAAGATCGCGCCCGATTGTCCGAAGTTGTGGCTGGTGGTTTTGCACATCGAAATGAATCCGGCTGCGGTGGGACTTTAAGCGGCTAGGCTGATCGCACCCGCGCTCTTCAACGCTCGTCGGCTCGCGTCATGACGACTCCGCCTGAACGCTGACTGTCGCGTACGAGTCGTCCGCGCACACCTGAAGCGGTCATTGGCTCCCGCTGCGCCTGGCAAACTACCTTGGCCGAATCATTCGCTCAGGCGCCCACGGCAGTCGCGTTTTCCCCTACTACTTGAAGGTTGACTAAGAACCGCAAGAGCACCAAACTTCTTCTTACGGTGTGATCACAGGTCACATATCTCGTAAGGAGCTGCTTAATTGACGACACGTGAAACAAGCGCGGACGCGCTGCCGCTCGAGTTGGTGGCACGCGAGACCATGGCTGGCCGCGTCTACGCTCAGTTGCGCGAGGCGATCATGACAGGGCGGTTCGCGCCCGGTCAGGCGTTGAGCTTGCGTGGCGTGGCGGAGGCAGTGGGTTCATCGACCATGCCGGTACGCGCCGCGCTCACGCGACTGCAAGCTGAAGGTGCGTTGATCGACGGTCCAGGCCGCGCGCTGATGGTGCCGCCTATGACGCTGGACCTGCTCGAAGAACTACGCGACGTGCGGATCGCGCTTGAAGGCTGCGTGGCGAAGCGGGCGGCATCGCGGATGACCAAGGACCATTTGAACGCGCTGCAAGCCGTGTTCGACACCATGGATGCCCACGTGGAAGCCGGCGATGTACCCGCCTACCTGCGCAGCAACTTCGAATTCCATATAGCAATCTATACGCATGGTGCAAGCGACCTGACGCTCGCGACCATTCAGAATCTCTGGATGCGTATTGGCCCGTTCCTGAACCTGGTGGCACCGGACATCCCGCATATGAGGTTGTCCATGGCGGCGCACCGCAAGATTGTCGATGCCCTCTGGAAAGGCGACGGAGAAGGCGCGCGGACGGGCATTGAGGAGGACATTGGCGGCGCGGCGGCAGACTTGCGGGAACGCTTGGAGAGCAGGGAAGCGGCCCGGGCCTCCGGTTGATTTGGGTTCGTGAGCCGGGCCAAAAAATAACGAGGGAGACAAAGCATGTCGGTTCTACAAATGTTGAAACCGCACGCGGGATTGCGCGTGCTGGTCACGGGCGGCGCGTCGGGTATCGGTCTGGTGATCGCGCGCGCTTTTGTCGACGCCGGGTCGCGCGTGCATGTCTGCGACTCGAGCCAGCAAGCCATCGTCTCGCTCAACGAAGCCGAACAGAACACCGAGATGAACGCGATCACCACGACGCTCGCGGACGTGTCGGACCGCGCGGCGGTCGACCGCGTATTCGACGATGTGCACGCGCAGCTCGGCGGCCTCGACGTGCTGATCAATAACGCGGGGATTGCGGGTCCCACGGGCGGTATCGACGAGATGGACACGGGTGACTGGGAACAGACCGTCGACGTGAACCTCAATGCTCAGTTCTACTTCGCACGTCGCGCGGTACCGCTGCTGCGCCAGGCGCGCGATGGCGGGTCGATCATTGCATTGTCATCGGTGGCGGGGCGCCTCGGATACGCGTACCGCACGCCTTATTCGGCGACCAAGTGGGCGGTTGTCGGTCTCACCAAGAGTCTCGCCATTGAATTGGGACCGGACAACATTCGCGTCAACGCAATCCAGCCCGGCATTGTGAAGGGGCCGCGAATTGAACGGGTGATCGCCGCGCGCGCGCAACAGTTGGGTCTTTCTTACGAGCAGATGGAAAAAGAGTATCTCGCGAAGATTTCCCTGCGCCGCATGACCACGCCGGAAGAAGTCGCGGCGACCGCGCTATTCCTGTGCTCGCCGGGAGGCAGCGGCATCTCGGGGCAGGCGATCTCGGTGTGCGGCAACGTAGAAGTGCTCTGAACCTGCTCTGAACGCTGTTCTTATCCGACGAGGGCTTACAGCATGGCAACCAAGCGTAAAGTCATTATTACCTGTGCTCCCACGGGCGCAATCCACACTCCGTCGATGTCACCGTATTTGCCGGTTACACCGCAAGAGATCGGCGACGCAGCGCTTGCTGCTGCCAAAGAAGGCGCGGCCATCCTGCACCTGCATGCACGCGATCCCGTCGACGGCCGGCCCACGCAAGACCCCGCCGTGTTCCAGCAGTTCCTGCCGCGTATCAAGGCCGAGACCGATGCGGTGATTAATATCACGAGCGGCGGCAGTCCGCACATGACGGTGGAGGAGCGGTTAAAACCGGCTCACCACTTCAAGCCGGAGGTAGCGTCACTGAACATGGGTTCGATGAATTTCGGTCTCTATCCCATGCTCGACCGCTTCAAGGAATTCAAGCACGACTGGGAGCGCCAGCATCTGGCGAATAGCCGCGACCTGATCTTCAAGAACACGTTCAAGGACATTGAATACATCCTCACGTCATGCGGCGCGAACGGTACGCGCTTCGAGTACGAATGCTACGACATCTCGCACTTGTACAACCTGGCGCATTTCGTTGACCGTGGTCTCGCGAAACCCCCGTTCTTCGTGCAAAGCGTGTTCGGCCTGCTAGGCGGTATCGGGCCGCATCCGGAAGACCTCATGCACATGCGCCGTACCGCCGACCGCTTATTCGGAAGCGACTATGTGTGGTCGATCCTCGGTGCCGGACGTAATCAAATTCCGCTTGCAACGCTGGGCGTGGCGCAGGGCTCGAACGTGCGGGTCGGGCTTGAGGATTCGCTCTGGATCGAAGCGGGCAAACTGGCTGAATCAAGCGCTGCGCAGGTCGTGAAGATTCGCCAGGTCATAGAAGGTCTTTCGCTGGATATCGCAACCCCGGACGAGGCCCGCGCGATGCTCGGGCTCAAGGGCGCGGACAACACGAATTTCTAAGGTCGCCTGAGCGGGTGCCCGAGCAGGTTCAACTCCTTCAACCCTGGACGATGGAGACCATCGTGGCTGTGTCGAAACTCAAGGTCGTGGCAATGCCTACGGGCTGGCTGACCGTTGACCGTTCATCGCAGATCTATGGTCGCTACTATGGCCAGCAGATCAAGGTCCCGGTGTGGTCCACGGCGATTGTAGGCGGTGACAAAAAGATTGTGGTGGATACCGGGATTCACGATCCGGGCTGGGTGTCGAGCTTCGTCTGTCCTTGTGAGCAGGCGCCCGAAGAGCGGCTTGAACGCGCGTTAAAGGAGTATGTAGGCTGGAATGCGGACGACGTGGATATTGTCATCAACACACACCTGCATTACGACCATTCCGGTGGCAATACGCTTTTCAAGAACGCGCGTTTCGTGGTTCAGGCAAGCGAGTGGGAATACGCGGGTCATCCCTTGCCGACGCAGTCAACGTTCTACCAGGAATTTCTGATCGGCCGCGAACCGCTCGCGTATTTTCGCTGGCAATTTGTGCACGGGGTAGCCGATATCGCACCCGGCGTGCGGGTTGTGCCAACGCCGGGACATACGCCGGGGCACCAATCGGTGGCCGTTGATACGGCCGATGGCGTGGTCCTGATTGCCGGCGACTGCGCAAGCTGCATGGAGAACATAGTGGATCTGGTGCCGGTCGGCATTGTTCATGAGACGGCGGCCGAACTGGCTTCGCTCAGGCGTATCCGGCAGCTCGCGGACTTCGTTATTCCCGGTCACGACCCGAATGTGGTGGCTGGCTCTGCTGGCATTCAACTGCCAGCCAGCGCACGGCTAAAACACGTTGAAAGTTAGTAGTGCTGGTGTTTAAGTAAGCGTTGAAAAGTACCGGATCATATAACCATACGCAGAATCGGAGGAAGACATGAACGCACTGACGAACACCATCCGTCGGGGGGCTCGGCTCGCACTGGGCGCCGCGCTTCTCGCGACGCTCGCCGTCTCGGGGCAAGCCTCGGCAGCGGGTAAATACAAGATTTTCCTGTCGATGAGTTATGTCGGCAATGACTGGCAAACCGAAGCCGCCAACATGGTCAAGGCCATGGCTGCCACGCCGGGACTCAAGGACAAGGTCGACCTGGAAGTACAGGTCGCCGGCACCGACGCACAGAAACAGATCCAGCAAATCAACTCGATGGTCCAGGCCGGCGCAAAGGCCATTGTGATCTATCCGATCTCTCCGACTGCGTTGAATCGCGCCATCAAGAACGCCTGTTCGAAGGGTGTGGTGGTGGCAGCGTATGACGGAGAAGTGACCGAACCGTGCGCTCATAACGTGACGATCGACCAGAAGCAGGCTGGAACCGTCACCGCTGAATGGCTCGCGAAGACTATCAACGGCAAGGGCAACATCGTGTTGATCAACGGCGTGCCGGGCACCTCCGTGGACCGGGCGCGCACTGAGGCTGCGAAGGCCGTGTTCGCGAAGTATCCGGGGATCAAGATCGTGGCGGAAGGCACGGGAATGTGGAGTCAGGCAACGGCCAAGACGGAGTTGTCGAAGATCCTGGCCACGAACAGCTGGGACAAGATCGACGGCCTGTGGATGCAGGTGGGCTGCTTCACGGCGGCATCCATGCAACTCGAAGCCGGTATAGCGGACGACAAGGTCAAGCCGTGCGCGGGTGAATCGTCGAACGGTCACCGCGTACAAATGCTGCCGCCCGGCACGGTGAAGGGCGATGGAGCCTATCGCTCGATTGGCTACCGGTCCATCTCGTATGGCTCGCCGCCATACTCCGGCGCGCTGGCGCTGAAGATGGCCGTGGACAAGCTCGACGGCAAGGATTTCCCTGCGCATGTGACCCTCAAGCTGCCGTTGGTGTTGACGTCGCAGTCGAAACTGTGCGCGACCGGTTCCATCGATGAGCTGAAGGCCGGCTGCACCGCGTTCATGCCGGACAAGGTGCCGCCGGGATGGTTTGCGGACATCTACTCGCCAGAGACCACTGAGGTTGGTTTCAACGCGGCGCTGACCGGCAAGCCGGACTAAGGACCAGAGGAGTACGCCATGCCGAGTGCAGGGACAGAGACGATGACAGCGATAGAGACAGGCAGCAACGAATGGGCGCTCGACCTCTCGAAGGTCACCAAGCGGTTCGGCGCCACTGTCGCGCTCGACAACGCGTCGTTGCGTGTCAAGCGCGGCGCCGTTCATGCGCTGCTCGGCGAGAACGGCGCCGGCAAGTCGACGACCGTCAAGCTGTTGTCTGGTCTCATGCAGCCGGATGCGGGCAGCATCTCGATCATGGGCCGTAACGTCAGCATGCGTGGCCCCAGGGACGCGCATCGTGCGGGTGTGCAGACGGCGTTCCAGGAGATGACGCTGGTAGGAGACCTGACTGTCGCGCAGAACCTCCTGATGGCCGTCGAACCGACTGGCTGGTTTGGCCGTATCCGGCAACGCGAATCACAAAAGCAAGCCGCGCAATGGCTCGAACGGCTCGAACTGGGCGATATCCGCCCGGGTGCCTATATCCGCGATCTCGCGCTGCCGGTGCGCCAGAAGATCGAGATTGCAAAGGCGCTGGTCCGCCAGCCCGAAGTGCTGCTGCTCGATGAACCTACGTCCGCGCTCTCCGGACGTGACGTTGCGTGGTTGTCGCGACGGATTGATGAATTGAAGGCGCGTGGGGTGACCTTCGTGTTCATCACGCACCGGATGCAGGAGGTGCGTGAGTTTTGCGACAGCCTCACGGTGTATAGAAACGGCCGTGATGTAGGCGCTTTCGATACTGATTCGATCTCGGACGACGAGGTCATTCGTCTCGTGATCGGTCGTTCGATGGACGCCAAATATCCGCCGAAGATCGCCACGCCGTCAACGCTTCAAACGCCGGCGATGGAAGCACGCGGCATCAAGGTGGATGCCGTGGTCAACGACTTCGACCTCACGCTCAAGGCAGGCGAAGTGCATGGCATCGCAGCGTTGCAAGGCATGGGGCAACGCGAAATTTTCGAGGCGCTGTTCGGCGCTGAGTTCATTGACGCGGGCCAGATCCTGGTCGATGGAAAGCAGGTCACGCTAACCTCGACCGCCGATTCGCTGAAGGCCGGGGTATCGACGAGTTTCCTGCCGGAGGATCGCAAGACCGAGGGTTTGTTCGTGCGTCTGCCCGGCGGTGAGAACGTCTCGTTGCCGGTCATCAAGCGCTTTTCGCGCTTTGGCCTGATCGACAGGAAACGCGAGCAGGCCGCGATCAAGCGGGCACTCGCGCAAATGGAAGTCAATCCGCGTGCGCTCTACAAGCCGTGCCTTTCTTTCTCGGGCGGTAACCAGCAGAAGATAGCGATGGCGAAATGGTTGCTGACGCAAAGCCGCGTGTGGCTCATGTTCGACCCTACGCGGGGCATTGACGTGGGAACCAAGCACCAGATCTTCGTGCTGATGCGCGCGTTCGCGGCGGCCGGCGGTTCCGTGCTGTTTTATTCCACTGACGTGCCGGAGCTGGTCAATGTGTGCGATCGCGTGTCGGTGGTGTATCGCGGGCGCAATGTCGCGGAACTGGCGGGCGACGCGCTCACCGAAGAGAACGTGATGCGCAAGATGCTTTCAAGTTGATGGGCGTATGAAGATCGTTCGGGCAATCAGAGGTCGACTATGAAAATTGCAATAGCGTCGCCGGATAGCGAGGTCGTGCGACCCGGTGCGCACGTCGGATTTCGGGCGCGGGTGGATCATTATCGAGGCTTGATCATTGCGATCGGCGCACTGCTCGCGATGATGATCGCGTGGGTGTCGTTGTCAGCCACACCGGTCGGGCTGTACGACATCGGCTCTGTGATCTCCAGCAGCACGACACTCGCGCTTGCGGGGATCGGACAGACCATCGTTGTGCTGAGCGGCGGTTTCGATCTGTCGGCCTCCGCGGTGGTGTCGTTGTCCAACGTGCTGGCGGTGCGCTTCGTGCAGGGCACGCCGCTCGAACAATGGGGTGGGGTTGCATTGATTCTCGCGATTGGCGGGGGCATTGGGCTCGTTAATGGCGCGTTGATCGCATGGTTCCGACTGCAGTCGATCGTGGTCACGCTCGCCACCATGTTCATGGTGCAGGGCTTGACGCTGTTGATCCAGAACAAACCGGGCGGGAGCATTGGCGATCAGTTCGGCGCTTTCATTACCTCCGATCTCGTGCCCGATAAAGTCCCCATGTCAGCGGCCGTGCTGGTCGTCGCCCTGCTGGTGTGGACCTTCGTCAAACGTACGCGCTTCGGCGTAGGCCTGTATGCGCTCGGCAGCGATCCCGATGGCGCTTATGCGAACGGCATGCCTGTCAGAGGTTATCGGATAGCGACCTATGCACTCGCCGGCATGTTCTACGCGGCGGCAGGCTTGTATGTGTCGGCGCAAACCGGCTCCGCCGATCCGCTGGTGGGCCGGCCGTTGCTGCTCTCCATGTTCACGGCCGTCGTGCTGGGCGGCACCTGGCTAGGCGGTGGACGAGGCGGTTGCGTGGGTACGGTGTTCGCCGCGATGACCCTGATGATCACGGTCAATATCCTGCTGGTGCTCAACGTATCGGCGTTTTTTACGACCATCGCGGAGGCCGTGATCCTGATCCTGGCCGTGCTCGGGTCGTCGGTGGGCAAGCAGTCGGCGGCGCATCATTGCGCACGCTACGCCGAACGATGGTTCACGGCGTGGCGTACCGGCACACGCGCACGCAATGACCCGGGCGCGCGGCGCGTGAAGTTCGAAGTGGAGAACTTCCGTCCAATAGAAAATACGGAGCTCAAGGGGCACGTTCTGAGCGACTGGATCGAACGCAATCGCGAATGGGTAAAGTACGTCGTGCCGGCGTATCTGCTGTTCTTCGCGGTGATCGCGATCACGGGCGTGGTCTATGGTCCCGGTGTCCTCGCAAGCGCCAACTTCTACACTAGCTTGCTGACGCTGACCTTGTTCCTGGCCGTGTTAGGGCTTGGGCAAGGCGCTGTGATCCTGACTGGCGGACTTGATCTTTCCGTGCCCTGGCTTATCACGCTGTCGGGCGTGTTGCTGACCGGGCTCACGCATGGCGTCAACGAAGCCGCGGCGTGGGCCGTGCCGCTGGTGCTATGCGCCGGCTTGCTGGTAGGCGTGTTCAACGGCGTCGGGGTCGTCGTGCTGGGCTTGCCGCCGATCGTGGTCACGCTTGCTGCCAACGGCTTGCTGCAGGGGATTACGCTGATTTATTGCAACGGATCGCCGCAGGGATGGGCGCCCTCCGTGATCAGCAATTTCACAAACGGGCGCGTGGGTCCCTTGTCGCTCGCTGCGTGGTGCGTACCGCTGTTCCTTGTATTGGCATTGCTGTTGCTGCATCGCACGGCCTTTGGGCGACGCGTTTATGCGGTCGGCAATTCGCCGGTAGCGGCGAAGCTGTCGGGCGTGCGTGTGGGCGCAACCTTGATCGCGGTGTATTGCCTCTCAGGTTTGTGTTCGGCTGTGGTGGGCCTGTTGCTTGCCGGCTTCAGCAGCCAGGCTTTCCTCGGCATGGGCGACCCTTATTTGCTGCCTTCCATTGCAGTGGTGGTCGTGGGCGGTGCGTTGATCACCGGCGGCCGCGGTCATTATCTTGGTGTATTCGGCGGCGCGTTGTTGCTGACCGCGCTGGGCACGCTACTCGCCGGTACCACCGTGCCGCCCGCCGTGCGCGACATCATCAACGGCCTCGTTGTACTGGCTGCCGTGATCACGTTGCGTGATAAAAAAGCATGATTGTCGATGGAGCCGCACGATGAGCAGACTGAGCAGACGTATTGCAGTGATTGGATCGGGACGCATAGGCCGCGCGTGGGCGATCGTGTTCGCGCGCGCGGGTTTCGAGGTCAGGCTTCATGACGCGGACCGCGCAATGCTCGACGGCGCGATTCCGTCCATTCGCGGCAGTGTTTCGGATCTCGCCGGATATGGGCTGATCGACGAGTCAGAGGAGCGAATCGTCTCGCGTGTCACGGCATGTGAACAACTTGCGGACGCGGTAAGCGATGTCGACCTGGTGCAGGAAAACATTGCGGAGATCGTGGAGGTCAAGCGCACCTTGTTTGGGGAACTGGACAGGCTGACGCGCCCCGACACATTGCTGGCCAGTTCGACGTCCGGCCTGCCTGCGTCCACCTTCACCGAAGCGCTGACGGGCCGCGCTCGTTGCTTTGTCGCGCATCCTGTGAATCCGCCTTCGCTCGTGCCGCTGGTCGAGCTATGCGGTGCGCCGTGGACGTCGCCGGACACGCTGGCCCGCGCGCGTGCATTGTACGAAGAGGCGGGCCAGCAGCCCGTGACCGTTGCACGCGAGATTCCAGGTTTTCTACTGAACCGCCTTCAAGGCGTCCTGCTTGACGAAGCGTTGAGCCTATACGCACGAGGCTACGCAAGCGCCGCCGATCTCGACACCGTGATGCGCGACGGCCTCGGTCTGCGCTGGTCGTTCATGGGGCCGTTTGAAACTATCGACCTGAATGCGCCCGGCGGCGTGACAGATTATGCCGCGCGTTATGGCGCAATGTACCGCTCGTTCGCGCAGGACAGCGTGCCGTTCGACTGGTCGCCAGACAGCATCGCGAGACTCGATGCCGAGCGCCGCGAAGTGTTGCCGCTCGACGAAATAGAAAGCCGCAGCGGCTGGCGCGACCGGCGGCTGATGGCTTTGCTCGCGCATCGCCGCGCAACATTGAAGTCCGATGATGACAACAGTTGATAACCGGAGACAGCAATGATCGAAACCCGTCTGATCGTCGATGCCAACAATCATCTAGGCGAAGGACCGCTGTGGGATGTGAAGGAACAGCGCCTTTACTGGATCGACAGCACTGCTGCCGAGGTCAGCAGTTGCCGTGCCGACGGCAGCGACATTCGGCGTTATTTCGTCCCGCGCCACATTGGTTCGATGGCGTTGCGCGAGCGTGGCGGCGCGGTGGTTGCGCTTGCGAACGGCCTGCATTTCTACGACTTCGAAGCGCAGACGGTCAAGCTCATTGCCGACCCGGAAAGCGACGACCCTGAGACGCGCTTTAACGACGGCAAGGTGGACCGGCGAGGGCGGTTTATTGCGGGCACGATGGCGTATGACTTCGACCGTTATGAAGCCGATCGCGGCCGGCCATCGAGCCGTAGCGGTGCGTTGTACAGCCTGGATACGGATGGCTCCGTGACGCGTCTGGACGGTGGCATCAGTTGTTCGAACGGACCCTGCTGGAGCCCGGACAACCGCACGCTCTATTTCACCGACAGCTACGACAGGAAGATGTACGCATACGACTACGACATCGAGACCGGGGCGGTCGCGAACCGGCGGGTGTTTGCATCGGCGCAGGATTTGGCGGGGACGTTCGACGGTGCAACGGTCGACGCCGAGGGTTATGTTTGGTCGGCACTCGTGTTTGGCGCACGGATCTTGCGATTTGCGCCGGACGGCAAGCTTGATCGTGTAGTGGAGTTTCCCGTGCGCAACCTGACAAGCGTGATGTTCGGCGGTCCGAACCTGGACATCTTGTTTGTCACTACGATGGGGCGGCCCATGTGGGGCATTCCGCAGAAGGAGCGCGACAAGGGTGGGTTGTTTGCAATCACCGGGCTGGGCGTAAAAGGCTTGCCCGAGCCGCGATTTGCCGGTTAGGAGGTAGGGTGACTGTGCGGGTTCAAGCCCGCACGACAAACGCTAAAGCGATTTCAGTACGCTGCCCGATGTTCGCGCACCCACACCCGCTGATATAAGCCGGCCGCGTGGGATAAACGACACACGCAGAAAGTGCCGCGGCCGCAAACACAATGGCGACCAGGGTTTTAAGCATGGGCGTCTGGCTTCGCCTGGAAGGTGAACGTAGCTGAGCGCTGATTAGCGAGCCCAGTGGCCTTCGATCCACCGCCAGTTTGGTCCGCGTTGCACCCAGTGTCCTGGATGAAGCCCGATCTTTTAGTGCTTTCATAACGGTTCCCTGGAGATGGAAAAGACGCTCGATGCAGGTGTCTGTCGAGTGGTTAAACGCGGGCTTCAGGAAAATCCGTCGTGCAATTTTTGCTCTTTTACGCGGGTTGAGACAAGCTTACGCCGCTCAGCATGTGTTGGCGTCAACGCCAGCCGTCGCACTGGCGGACGAGCATGTCCTCCGGTGGAGTCGGCCGGACAAGCTGTGCGCGGATGCGCGTTACTCGTTACTCCAGTGCCGCGCCTGAGGCGGTGATGGAAAGCCAGCGACCGCCGTTAGTCGTCAATGGTGAAGTATCTGGCTGAGAAATAACTTCAATCGATCGGTCTGCGGCGCTTCAAACATTTCAACAGGGGTCCCTGACTCGATAATCGAACCGTTATCCATAAAAATAACGCGATCCGCTACTTGTTTGGCAAACCCCATCTCATGCGTCACGCAGATCATCGTCATTCCAAGATCGGTCAGTTCGATCATGGTATCCAGCACTTCCTTTACCATTTCCGGATCCAACGCCGAAGTTGGCTCGTCAAAAAGCATGATCTTGGGTTGCATGCACAGCGCCCGGGCAATGGCCACGCGCTGTTGTTGCCCGCCGGACAGTTGACCAGGATATTTATGGGCCTGGTCCCGGATGTTGACCCGGGATATCAAAGTCATAGCCAATTCCTCGGCCCTTGCTCTCTTCATGCCCCGGACATGAATGGGACCTAATGTGCAGTTTTCCAGCACGGTCATGTGCGGGAATAAATTGAAGGACTGAAAAACCATTCCCGCGTCACCGCGGATCTGATCCAGGGATTTGAGTTCATCACACAGTTCGACGTTGCCAACCACTATTTTTCCTTCCTGATGTTCTTCAAGCCCGTTGATGCATCGGATCATGGTCGACTTCCCCGATCCAGACGGGCCGCAGATAACTACCTTTTCCTTGTCTTTGATCGAGAGGTTGATATCTTTCAAAACATGATGCTTGCCATACCACTTATTAACGTTTTCGAGCGTAATGGCATATTTTATGACGTCGTGCATCTAGGTCTCCTCAAGAGGAAATTTTTCTGATCTTAGCGGGTTGCTTGACTGTAGCTGCGCTCGATTCGGCCCTGGATGATTTCGAGGACAATTGACATGATCCAATAAATGGCCGCCGCCGTAATCAACATCTCCATATTACGAAAATCACGATTTCCTACCGTGCTCGCGACGTACGTCAACTCCCATACGCCAACGACCGAGACAAGCGAACTGTCTTTCAGCATCGCAATAAAATGATTGCCGGTTGGCGGAATGATGATTTTTAGAGCCTGAGGCAGAATGACCAGGCGCATGATCTTGCTCTTATGCAAACCGAGCGCTCTTGAGGCCTCCCATTGGCCGTGGGGAATACTTTGGATTCCCGCCCTGAACACCTCGCTCATGTATGCGCCGTAACACAAGGACAAAGCGGTGATACCGGCCGGAATGGGATTGATGACAAAGCCCAGCTGCGGCAGCCCCATGTACAGGATAAAAATTTGAATAAGTAACGGAATACCTCGAAAAAATGAGGTGTAAAAGGTCGCTATTCCGACGGCTACGCCATTTGACGATAATCTGGCAATTGCAGTAATCAGGGCGATGCAAAATGCGATAACGATCGATAAAGCAGATACATATAAAGTAGTGAAGGCGCCCTGTGTGATTAAATAACCAACCTTAGCCGCGATGAACGGCAGGCTCAGCTGGAAGGTCGCCATGAACAGGGCTAGAAGTAAAAATAATTCCAGGGACGTAATTATGATCTGTAGTCGCTTTTGTATTTTCCCAAGCGAAACATAATTGATTACAAATAACACAATCCCCAGCGCCCACTTGAACAAGGATGCGTAGAACTTTCCGTGCTCCTGAGCAGCTGGAGATCTCGAGAAAAATTCAGCTAACCAGGCGTTATCAACAAAGCAAAAATAATAATACAACGCAATCAGAATGGGCAGAACAATTAAAACCCCGAGTGTGGTTGATGTCCGGTACTTCCTTCGATTAGTCAAGGGCACGGCGTCACTCCAATCTTGATTTGATTTTGGGATTTTCGTTCTTGCATGAAGTCTTTTATTTGGTAATGCCAGTAGGTCAACTGAACGGCGCCGGTGCCTAGAATCCCTCCGTTCCATTCCAGCCCAAAGGGGCTGAAAAGCTTATACCTGTCTGACGCGCGCAGGATCGCCTCGGCAATCACCGTCCCGCCGATGGCCGTGGTGTTCATGCCGTGACCGCCGAAACTCATGCAATACCATAGACCCTCATCCAGCTTGCCGATCTGCGGCATCAGGTGTTTTGCATAAGCCATTTTTCCGGACCAGGATCTTTCTATATTGATACTGGCGAGTTGCGGGTAAGTTTCGATCATGCGTTTTTTTAGCATAATCCCCAAACGTGCCGGCTCAGTCTGTTGGGTCGTAATCATGCCACCCCATAATATTCGCTCGCCGTTATCGACCAGGCGGTAGTAATCGCTGGACCGCCGACTGTCGCCGACCGAGGCGGTGGATCTTATTGCCGTACTGATCAGTTCCTTTGCCGACTCGGTTATCACCATATAGGTGGATATCGGGATATAGCTGTTCGCCAGTTTGGGAACCAGCCGGTCGGTATATCCGCCACAGGTAATCAGTACATCCTTCGCTCGTACCAGACCTGATAAGGTTTCGATGACGGCGGTACCGTTCTTCCGGCTTATCTTGACTGCCCTCGAGCGTTCGAAGATCTTGCTGCCGAGATTTATGAGTTCGTTTGCCAGGCCAATAGCGTAGTTCAGCGGATGAAAATGAAATGCACGAGAGTCAGAAATTCCGTTGAAATACTTTTCTGAAACCAGCAGGTCTTGGACGTCCTCTTTGGATTTATATTCGAGAGGATAGTCGAATGTCTGTTCCATCCATTTTATATGCTCCTGTGTTTCAACCGAATTTTCAAACCGGCTGACCCGAAGCGCCCCGTCACGCAAGTGGGCTTCCTGAATATCAAGGCAGTCAATGTTATTGCGGACAATTTCGACGCCTTCTATCGACAGAAGATGGAGCAACCTGGCGTTATCGTAGCCGGTCCGGCTGGCAATTTTATTGAAGCTGGTTGAGTAACCGGGACTCACAACGCCGCCGTTTCTTCCCGATGCACCCCAGGCTATCCTCTCGGCCTCAAGCAGAACAACTTGCTTTCCTGCCCGGGCGAGAACCAGGGCAGCCGTCAAACCTGCCAATCCGGCGCCCACAATGCATACATCTGCTTCTTCAGATCGAGTTAGTTGCGGATAGGGCGCATCAGCGGAAGCCGTTTGGCGATAGTAGTTATTGGAATATTCAGACACGTTATGTAGACGGGGACACCCCGTCTGCCAGGTTAAGTTGGACAATTCAGGAAAATCAGCGAATTTATTTCATGCTGGGTTCGGTGTAGTCGGCGCCGTACCACTTCTCGCTGATTTTTTTAAGCGTTCCATCACTTTTCATGTCCGCAATAATCGATGCAATTTTTTTGTTGAATGCCGGATCGCCCTTGTCCGACACGATTGCAACGGGCTCCAGGAACGCAATGTCATTCGGAATGATCCGTACGGGATACCCGTGTTTTAGCGCATCCTCAGCCGTTTGCTTCTCCGCGATAATTGCACCCAGCCGGACGCCGTCGCCCAAGCGAAGATCCTCAAAAGGAAGTAGCGAGGACTTATAGGTAACCGTTTTGGGTTGGAAGTCCAGATATTTAAAAGGCGGGAGGCTCTGTGCGTCCAGTTGCAATGCCTGATGCATATAATCATCCGCCGTTGTACCTCCTTCCACGCCAAAGGTGACGCTCTTCAGATCTTCACGCGTTTTAGCTTTGGAGTCTTTGTTGACGACAAACACATAGGAGCTGTAGTAATAAATAGCCGGAAAATCCAGCACGCGAGCACGCGCGATAGTCGGCGTGATGGAGAATACCGCCAGATCCCACCGGCCATGCCAGTGACCGCCAGTCACCAGGTTGAAATCCGGCGTATCGAATTTGACCTGAACACCCAACCGCTTCGCAATGTCGTTCGCGACATCAATATCGAAGCCCGCTAATTCGTGGTTGTCATTCAAAAATGCATGCGGAGGCCACTTTGCGCTCACAGCAACGTCGAGTTCCTTGCTCGTCTGGACCTTGTCAAGCACGGTGCCGGCGAACGTGCTCAACGAGACCACCGAGAGTGCGGCGCCGAGCGCGACCCCGATCAGCGTTTTGGTGATAAGTTTTTTTGTCATGATTGCGTCTCCAGTTGTAGGACTTGCTTCGGGTACTTTGTACAACGCGTCCGCGCTAGCGGAGAAACTCATGAGCGCTGAGCCGTAGCACCACTTTCCGGGGGGTTCTGGCGCAACGCTCGATCAGATGTGATCGCCGAACACGATAAACACGCACTGCTCCTCCCAATAAACCCGCGATTATCTGCACGCTCAATCGAAATTCGGTCTTGGGACCGTTCGCTTCATCGACCTGTTTCTTTATTTACCGTCGGGGTTTCGACGACCGACTGACTGATTGCGAGGGTTATCCTTAGTGTTCCGATCGAACTTCGCGGCGTTTAGCCGTTACTAATGTGAAAGCCAGTCGTTGGAGATTAATCATAAATTAAAGCCTGGAAAAGGGAGATTTGGTGGCATTGTCATGAGCTTATGGAATGATCCGATATACGTGATTTTATGAGGTCATGACGAGCGATTATTCTCGAAAAACAATGCGTGTTTACCCGCCAGACCTAAAATATTTCGTGAGACAAAGGCAATTGAGTGCGCCGACAATGCGTCGAATGGTGAGCGACGACTAGTCAAAACCGGAGCGGGTTTGAAGCGCTAAAGATGGCATCCAATGGGCACCGGATCTGGCGATTATGCGGGCAACTGGCTTGATCTCGCCTGGATTCCCCTCGCGTAAAAAGCTCAATTCAGGAGTGAATAGATGAGAAAAATTATTCCCAGCTTGTCAGCTTTGGAAATCTTCGAGTGTGTGGCCAGGCATGGAAACCTGACCCGTGCAGCTGAGGAGTTGCATCTCACGCAAAGTGCCGTCAGCAAGCAGATCGCCGGGCTGGAGAACAAGCTGGGGGTGGTTTTGTTCAAGCGCGTGAGAAAAAGGATTGAACTGACGCAGTATGGCAGCGCATACGCATTGAAGATAAAGAGCTGTCTCGATCGTATTGAAAGAAACACGCAGGATTTGATAGACCAGAGGGAGAATGGAACATCGCTGGATATTGCCGTTAGCGCGACCTTTGGTACTCAGTGGTTGATTCCAAAACTGAAAGATTTCAGAAATAAATATCCTGGTATCAGTATAAATATTACAGCCAGATCGGACCCGTTTATATTGAATAACAGTCAGTTCGATGCTGTTATTTATTATGGCAACGACGTGTGGCAGGGCACCCGGGGAGACTTGCTGGTCCAGGAAGGGAAGGTGGTTCCAGTTTGCAACGCGGAATTGGTCAATCATCTATCGGAGGTATCCGTGGACATGATTGCTCAATTGCCTTTGTTGCACCTGTCGTCAAGGGAGGGTGCGTGGAAACAATGGTTTTCAAGTGCGGGTCTGGGAGCAGATTTCAGGCCGTTGAGAGGATGCAGATTTGAGTTGTTTACCATGTTGACCAGTGCGGCAGTATCGGGATTGGGCGTTGCGCTGGTCCCCGAGATTTTTGTATGTGCGGAGTTGGCTGGCAACCGGCTGATCGTGCCTACGGCGCATTTTATTCGGAATGACGATGGCTATTTCATTTCGTATAACGATGACCCGATCAATAAAGAGGCACTCGATATCTTTACCTTCTGGTTGCAGGGGCATTGCAAATTGCTCGCAGCCGCTTCCAGCACGTTGGCGCAGACGCAAGCTGCGTGAAACGCCATTGGGTGAGCGAGGTCGGGTCGCTGCATCGCCCATCAATCCTCATGCCCTGAACCTCACCGCCACGTGATCCGTGCAGGGCTTGATGGCGGCCGTGAGCCCAACAAACTCGTTCAATGGAATCGTCGTTCCGGTACCCGATAACCGCGCAGACGGCGTCGTGAGACTCAATTGATCATCGCGTAATGTAAATATAATTAAAGAATGTTGTTTGCTTGTCGTAATGTTAACGTAGCTTACAGAAACATTTCATGACACGCGCAGCAGCATCTCAGCCGCTCATCACGCGAATGAACCAAGGGAGTTCCAGTTTCTATGTCTGACGCAATCAAGTCCGCGGGACAATCTCTAATCAACGGCTCGACCGGCAAGAATACCGACGTCCCTGCGCTTGTGGCAGCTATCGTCAATGCACGGGTTGCCGGATTGAACGCGGCTAACGCGGCAAAACAGAAGACCAGCACCTCGCAACTGACTGCTGTCGGTTCGTTGAAATCGGTCATGTCGCTGCTGCAGAGTTCGCTGGCGTCGCTGTCCGATGGCACCGCTTTGTCCGCTGTCACCGCCAAGGCGGACGGCAAGGGCCTGACGGCCACTGCAGGCAAGGGCGCAACCACGGGCAGCTATGCGATCCAGGTCACTAACATAGCGACATCGCAAAGTATCACTTCGGGCGCCTTCGGCGCCAAGGAAACACTTGGTCCCGGCACGCTGAAACTCTCGGTGGGCGGCTCGGACGTTTCGATCAACATCGATTCGTCGAATAACACGCATAGCGGCATTGCAGCCGCGAACAATTCGGCTTACGGCAATCCCGGCGTGAGCGCGACGGTGATCACCGGTACCGACGGCGCGCATCTCGTGCTGCACTCGTCGACCACGGGCAAGGCGAGCGGTATCTCGGTGGAGGTAACGCCGACCGGCTCGGGTGACAACACCGGGTTATCGAAGCTCAACGTCACCTCGTCCACATCGACCGTCGACCCTACGGACCCGACCAAGACCGTGGCGCCGTACACGACCATTGAACCATCGGCGAACTGGAAGCAAACCGCGGCCGGCAGGGACGCGTTGCTGACGGTGGCCGGCACCGAGGTCAGCAGCCCGACCAACAGCGTGACATCGGCTATTGCGGGGTTGTCGATCAACCTCACTTCCGAGTCCGTGGGCATGACCCAGACGCTGAGCATCAGCTCAGACACAGCCGCCCAGCAGACCTCGCTCAAGGCCTTCGTCACGGCGTATAACAATTTTGTCAGCATGGCTGCGTCGCTGACTTCTTTCGACGCTGCGCAACCCAAGGGTTCGCAAGGCGGGCCATTGCTTGGCGACTCGATGATGAACACGGTAAGGAACGCGCTTGCGACCGTGATCAGCAAGGGTGTCCCGACTTCAGCGGGCGGGGTCAAGGGAATGGCGAACCTGGGTTCTATCGGCATCACGCTGCAAAAGGACAGCACGTTGAAGATTGACGACACGGTGTTGAACGCGGCGCTGACCACCAAGCCCGGCACGATCAACGCATTGTTCAGTGCGGGCTCCGGCATCGGCGCGGAGATGAACAAGACCCTCACGACTTTTCTGAAAAAAGATGGCCTGCTCGATACCAGGACAACGGCGCTCAACAAGGACCTCGACAACATCAAGGTCCAGGGTACAAAGCTGGATGCATTCGCCACGCAACTGACAAACAACTACAACGCGCAGTTCACTGCGCTCAATACGCTGATGGCGCAGATGGCCAGCAATACGAGCTATCTGACTGCGTTGTTCGGCGGGGCCAACAGTGCGGGCGCACTGGCCGGAGGCAAGGGTTGATCGGGAGCGCACCGCGTGCCGAGCAGCGGTAAACGAACCGGGGGCGTCCTGTCTGGATGCCCCCGGTTCGTCTTGCGACGAAGTAAATGTGTTTGCTTAGTTATGCTGCTTACTGGAAATTCCAGCGCATCTGCTCGACGATCCCAATGCCGCGCGACGTCCGCACGCATTCGCTGACATAGTCGATAAACGGCAGGGGCTCGAAGCCGATCTCTTCGCGCAGGCGGCGATTATCGAACCGGTAGTCCAGGTTGGCGAACCCGGCATAGATTCCCAGTGCATGTTCAATCAGCCGTGCCGCGCCCGAGCGCTGACGCCCGACCACATCACACGCGATCCTGCGGAAGTCGCGCGGTGCGCAGATGGAGTAGCGTTTCCCCGATATGCCCGTGGCCTCATCCATCGCGCCGATAATCTGGCCAATGGTCGGCGCTTCCGATCCGGCCGACACGTGGTAGGTGTCGAACGCCAGCTTCGGCTTGACGGCGAGCAAGGCCAGCGCGCGGGCGCAATCGTCGACCGAGATCACATCGAGCCGGGTCATCGCCTTCGCACTGAAGCGCCGCGCGCCATGCACCACGCGAAACACCCAGAAGATACTCGGCGAGGGCAACGTGCCCAACACCGTGTGTCCGACGACAATCGATGGCCGCACCATGACCACCGGCAACGATGGGTAGTAGAGGCGCAGGAGCCTCTCGACATCGCGCTTGCTTTGCGTATAGGGCACCAGGTGGTTCGTCTCGCGTTCGCTTGTGCTTCCGTACCTGCTCCCGTCTTCGTTCGCGTTCTCGTTATGGTCGAACGCGGGCTCGGACACGACCGGACTGCATTGCGTGCCGCAGGCCATGGCCGTGCTGACGTGCAGGAAACGCCGCAGCACTTGACTGTCGGCAAAGTGCGAAGCGAACCGCAACGTGTCGCGCACGTTGATATCGAGTACTTGCGAATTCATGGAGAACGACGCCATGGCGGCGCAGTTGATCACATGCGACGCCTCCGTCAGTCGCGCGAGATCCGCTTCCGTAAAGTCGCCGCCCAGGTCTCCCACGATCACGTTCGTCTCGGTCAGCCGTTGTGCGCGGACGTGCGGCAAACCGCAACGTATGGCGGATGCACGCAGGCGGGTCAGCGCCTCGGCTGTGTTCTCCGCACGCACGAGACACACGAGCCGTTCGATCAGACCGGCATTCATGAGCGTCACCAGCACCGTGCCGCCGATAAATCCGGTAGCACCGGTCAGCACCAGTCGATCGATGCCCACCACATGCATGCGCGTGGACGCCGTGAGGCTGTCTTGCCAGGCGGTGGACAGAGGGGTTTGCCATGCAAACATACCGTTCTCCGTTCAGAGGAAAATTGAGGTGCGGCTAACAGCAGCGGGAGCAGGGGAGTGGACGGTTGCCGCGCCGACGCCGCGCCTGGTATCGCCGGGTCTAATATCGATAAGTCACGGCTGTCGTTGCGAAATAAGCGCTCTTCTTTTGCACGATGGGGCTGTCCGCGGACGAACCGAGAATCCGCGACACGCCACCGGATGTCCGCACTGACCATTTCGGCGTAACGGAATAGGTCCACGCGGCTGAGACCATTGCGTTGTCGATGCCGGCTTTCACCGAGTAGGACCGGAAGCCACTGCTCGCGGACTGCGCTTCGGTGACGCCGAAAAAGGTCTGCGTATAACGTCCGCTGCCGGCGTGCAGGCTGCCGGTGATGCTGATGTCGTTTTTGGCCGTGTGCAGAACGGGCTTTGTCACGTCGAGGTGCCCGCTGACGCCGCGCGTGGTGTGCGTGAGCGGCTGGTCGAGCGTCACGCTGATGGTCGTATCGCCGAACACAGTGGCGCCGACCTGGAAGGACATCATCAGCGAGCCGGGAATGCGGCCCATGCCCTTCAGGTAGTTGGAGCCGGGCAGGTCGGCGCGATTACTGTCGCTGCGGCCGAAGTCATAGTCGAGCGCCGTCGAGACGAAGATGCCATTGGCGAAGGTCTTCTTATAGCCGGCGCCTTCGAACGGGCTGATGAAAAAGCCATTGGAAAATTCAGCGGAGAACACTGGAGCGATCAGGCCACGATAGTCCTTGCTGCCGAGGTAACGCGGCGCGACGCCGGTGCCCAGACCGAACGTGTAGAAATTTTCGGCATGAGCCATGGAGGAATACGTCAGGCCAAGTAGCGGGAAGCACAGGCAGGAAAGATAGGAGAGGCGTTTGCGCACGGTCAGGTCTTTTTCTAGGAGTGAAGCCGCAGTCTAGGGACGCGGTCGACCGGTGTCTGTTTTGAAGTTGGGCGAAATTGTGCTGAATTGTGTTCAAGTGTCCGCGAGTGTTGCGCGCGGCCCTGCCTTACGCGCGCGAGGATAGAATCGGCGGTTGCTAGTGCAGCCGCAAGGCGGAGAATAAAAATGAACGAGATCTCACCCAAGTACAACGTGTTGCTGATCGAGGACGACGACCGCCTCGCGCAACTGATCGGGGAGTATCTGGATGGCTATGAATTCGCGGTGACTATCGTGCGGCGCGGTGACATTGCCGTGGCCGCTGTCCGCGAGCATAAACCGGCGCTGGTGATTCTCGACCTGATGCTGCCCAACATGGACGGCATGGAAGTGTGCCGGCGCATTCGCGGTTTCTCGAGCGTGCCGGTGTTGATCCTGACTGCTCGCGTCGATGTCTTCGACCAGGTTGCGGGACTTGAAACCGGCGCGGACGATTATGTTGTCAAGCCGATTGAACCGCGTGTGCTGGTGGCGCGCGCCCGCGCACTGCTCAGGCGGTCACAGCCGGCCGAGGACATTACGACGCCGGCTGTGGCTGCCGGCACGCTCACGTTCGGCGAGCTGGTGATCTCGCCGCCGAACCGCACGGTGACGTGGCGCGGTCAGGACATCGACCTGAAGACCGCCGAGTACAACCTGCTTGTGATCCTGGCGCGCGCGGCCGGCACCGTGCTGAGCCGCGACGATATCCTCAAGCAATTGCGCGGCATCGAATTCGACGGGCTGGACCGTACCGTTGATTCCGGTATTTCGCGGCTGCGGCGCCGGTTTGAAGACGCATCGCCGGAGCCGCACAAGATCAAGACGATCTGGGGCCGCGGTTATCTGTTCAGCCCGTCGGCGTGGGAGGACTGAATGCTGCGCTCCCTGATCCGCCTGTATTTGATCGTGCTGCTGGGCGGCGGCTTAGCCATTGTGTTCGTCAATGAATATTTCTCACAGCTCTTCCACGAGCGGGTCACAGCGAATCAGCGCGAGAGCGTCAAAGCCTATGCGTTCGTGTTGACCGATTACCTGCAACGGCATCCGGGCGAGCAGCGGGCAGCCGCGCTGGCTGAACTGCAAAAACATGGCGACGAGGGCTTTAGCCTGCTCACGATGCAAGACGTGATCCCTGTTCTCGATTCCGATCAGTTGCGCGACCTGCGCGACGGCAAGCTGGTGCTGAGCAGGGATGCAAAGGATTACTATCTGCCATTGCCTGACGGCACGATCGTTCACGCCCATCCCGATGAGCCCGGCAACCTGGACATCAAGGCGCTGGCGTACGCCCTGGTCGCGCTTGCGACGCTGTTGTCCGTTGTCCTTTGGGTCCACTATCACTGGCGTGACTTAAGGAAGCTCGAGGCCGCTGCCCGCGCGTTCGGCAAAGGTAAATTGTCGACTCGCGCGGCGTTGTCGAAGAAATCGAATATCTACGATCTTTCGAAGCAGTTTAACGAAATGGCGCGGCAGATCGAAGCGTCGATCCTGCACCAGCGCGACATGATGCATGGTATCTCGCATGAGCTGAAAACGCCTCTGGCACGCCTCGAATTCGGCCTCGCGTTGTTGCAGTCACCTGAGTCCCCGGAGCGCCAGCGCGAACGTCAACTTGCGCTGCGCCGCGACGTGCGTGAACTCGATGAACTCGTGACCGAATTGCTCACGTTAAGCCGGCTTGAACAAGGCGCGGAGCACATGTTGCTGATGCAAGTGTCGGTGAGCGAACTGCTGGATAGCGTGGCGGCGAGCATGGCCAACGACGTCGCCGACCGCGCGCTGCGCCTGTCGGTTACAACGGTCGGCGCGCCTGCGAGTCATGTCTGTGATCCGAAACTGGTCGCAAGGGCGCTGTTGAACCTGATCCGCAACAGCACCCGCTACGCGCAGCGCGCCATTTCTCTTAGCGCGTGCCTGGGTCCGGCGGGCGCGCTCGTGCTGATCGTGGACGACGACGGTCCCGGTATTCCCATTGCAGAACGTGCGCGAATCTTCGAACCGTTTCATAGGCTCGACGCAAGCCGCGACCGGCACACGGGCGGTTTCGGGCTTGGGCTTGCGATTGTGCGTCGCGTCGCGCTCGTTCATGGCGGCGAGGTACGGCTGGAAGAATCCGCTTCCGGCGGCGCGCGTTTTCTGATCACGCTGCCTGCCGCGTCCTTGCCGAAAGTGGAGGGCACGTCAGGCGTTGCGACAACTATCCGTGACAAGAGGCGGCCGGTGACCAACCCCATACTTTGATGGCCTATGCTACGTCCTGCCAGCCTGGAGCATTTGCACACGCCGGTCGAGATCATGCTGGGCGATCTCGACACAACCGCGCCGCGCGCGACGAACAGTCTTGTCGCAGTCCGAATGATACCGAACGCTTCGCTCACGGAGCTTGCGGGTGTGGGTCACCTGGATTTTCTCTCGACTTGTACCCAGCTTGGACTAGCCAAGGTTCCGATCTGCAAAACCCGTCTTCCGCAAGAGGGCACCCACGCGTGGGCAATCAAGGTGGTTGAAGTTTTCTTCGATCGCCAGCTAGGCGTGACGCGTCGACTACGCTTCAGACGGCCAGCATTAATGAATGAAGTCAGTCATCCTGACCATGTTGCCTATCCGCAAAGTAGCGAGCGGGCGGCT
>NZ_JAQGMM010000501.1 GCF_028292365.1 Caballeronia sp. | reverse complement strand
AGCCAAAGCCCGCCCTGCCCGATCATCGAAAAAGCAGGCAAGCGACGGCGATCTAGTTGAAACCGAAACCGATTTTGGCGTGAGCGTCGGTGCTTCGCGGCCTGCCGCCGCGAATACCGCCAATACGCTGCGTGCCATAGCAAGTGAGACACTTGCGAACGCGGCCAAAGGCTCAGCGGTAGAAGCCTCTGACGCAGCACCCGCCGCGCGCACACGCCGCGCGAAACAAACGGCGGCGTTGCTGCAACCTGCTGCCGCACCGGACGAACAGGTCGAAACCGCGCAGCCGGCGGTCGCCCGTGCGCCTGTCGAAGCGCGCACGCCAGCACGCTCCGAAACGCCTGCCGCGCCCGTGGCTGTGGCAACTCAGCCGCGCGGCCAGCAAAAACGCCGTCAGCGCGGTCAGCCGGAAAACGAGATCGGCAAGCTGTTCGTGCTCGACACGAACGTGCTGATGCACGATCCGTCATCGCTGTTCCGGTTCGAGGAACACGACGTCTATCTGCCAATGATGACGCTCGAGGAACTCGACAACCACAAGAAGGGCATGTCGGAAGTGGCGCGCAATGCGCGTCAGGTGAGCCGTACGCTGGATGCGCTGGTGGCGCATGTTGGCGAGATGTCGGCAGGCTTGCCGCTGTCCGCGCTGGGCAATCGCGATGCGACCGGCCGTCTGTACTTCCAGACCACGCTGACGGATATCGAGCCGGTCGAAGGCCTGCCGGTCGGTAAGGCCGACAACCAGATTCTCGGCGTGGTTCGCGCGCTGCAGAAGGAGCGAACGGACCGCCAGGTCGTGCTGGTGTCGAAAGACATCAACATGCGCATCAAGGCCCATGCGCTCGGCTTGCCCGCTGAAGATTATTTCAACGATCAGGTGCTGGAAGACAAGGACCTGCTCTATTCCGGCGTGCGCGCGTTGCCTTCGGACTTCTGGACGAAGCACGCGAAGGGCATGGAAAGCTGGCAGGACACCAAGACGGGCACCACGTATTACCGCGTGACCGGTCCGCAGTGCGCGTCCATGCTGGTGAACGAGTTCGTTTATTTCGAACCGCAGAATGGCGAACCATCGTTTTACGGCATCGTGCGCGAGCTGAACGGCAAGACGGCGCTGCTGCAAACGCTGCGCGATTACAGCCACCACAAGAACAACGTGTGGGGCATTACGTCGCGCAATCGCGAGCAGAATTTCGCGTTGAACCTGCTGATGAACCCGGACGTGGATTTCGTCACGCTGCTGGGTCAGGCCGGTACCGGCAAGACTTTGATGGCTTTGGCTGCCGGCCTCGCGCAAGTGCTCGACGACAAGCGCTATAACGAGATCATCGTCACGCGTGCGACGGTTCCGGTTGGCGAAGACATCGGCTTCCTGCCGGGTACGGAAGAAGAAAAAATGCAGCCGTGGATGGGCGCATTCGACGACAACCTCGAAGTCCTGCAAAAGACCGACGACGCTGCCGGTGAATGGGGCCGTGCCGCCACGCAGGAATTGATCCGATCGCGCCTGAAGGTGAAGAGCATGAACTTCATGCGCGGCCGGACCTTCGTGGACAAATACGTGATCATCGACGAGGCGCAGAATTTAACGCCGAAGCAGATGAAGACGCTCGTCACGCGCGCCGGTCCGGGCACGAAGATCGTGTGTCTGGGCAATATCGCGCAGATCGACACGCCGTATCTGACGGAAGGCAGTTCGGGGCTGACGTACGTGGTCGACCGCTTCAAGGGCTGGACGCATAGCGGTCACGTCACGCTCGCGCGCGGCGAACGTTCACGCCTGGCGGATTACGCATCCGAGATTCTTTAAATTTTCGACACGCCTCGAAAGCCCGGCAAGCATGGCTTGCCGGGCTTTTTTACGTCTTTTCTGCGTGTTTCGGACCCAAAACCACGTTTCTCCCGAGCAACACTTACAGCGTAAACCTCAAGTGACTTATCAAGAAAACTTGCTCAGGCCCCGTCTGACGGGCTAGTATCGCGAGACCGTCACCACGGCGAGCGTTCGTGTTCACCCTCAGCTCGCCCCTTTCGAATGCGTCGACTCTGGTCACTGCTGCTCGTCACCCTTCTCGTTGCCGCGTGCTCCAGCGCGCCGACGCGGGTGTCGCGTGCACCGGCTGCATCGAACGCTACCGCTTCCAATCGCACCTTCGCCACACCCTCCGGCTTTCCGAATTTCGTCGACCACAGCGTGGGGCGCGAGGAAATCTCCATCCAGGCGATGTCGCTCGTGGGCGTGCCGTATCGGTGGGGAGGCAATACGCCGGAGGCGGGTTTCGATTGCAGCGGACTCGTGCGCTATGTGGTGGATCGGGCTGCATCCGTGAATCTGCCGCGTACGACCGCGGACATGAGCGTTCGCGGTGAATCGATCGAACCCGATGAAGTTGCCCCCGGCGACCTGATTTTCTTCAACACGACGGGCCGGCCGCATTCGCACGTCGGCATCTACGTGGGCAAGCTGCGCTTCGTGAACGCGCCGTCGACAGGTGGCACCGTGCGGCTCGATTACCTCACCAATCCGTATTGGGCCAAGCGTTTCGATGGCATCCGACGCGTCGCGCCGCCAAAAGCCGCGCCGGCTCCGTTCGATGCACCGACGTATCTGGCGTCGCCCGTTCCGGCCCCTGCTCCGGTGGAGAGTGCTCCAGTCCGTCCGCCAACCCAGGTTGCCGCGCAGGCCAGCGATCGTTATGAAACGCCGGCGGCCACGACGACTACAACGGCAACGACCGCAGGCTCCTACCGTAGCACCGCCTCCGATCAATTCGAGCCCCCGCCGCCCGCGTTATCGGCTGCTCAACGACAGGCGCAATCTGCGGGTGCTGTATCGCCGGCCGTCACCACCGCCCGCTCCGGCGCCGATCCGTTCGAACCGCCACCGCCCTCGCTGTCCGCCGCACAGCGGCAATCGCAAGCCGCAAATGCAACATCGCCACCACGCGCGTCGCCGGCTGAAACGGACGCGGTCACGGCGGCATCGAATGCGCCCGATCCCATCGCGGCCGCCGCCGATGCCTTCGAACCCCCGCCGCCCACCGCCCGTCTCGCGGCGCAGCAGGTGCGCTCGATACAAGAGCGACAACCAGAGCAACAACCTTCATCGGTTGGCCGGATTCCCGCCGCCGATCCCGCCGCCCACGTGATGCGCGCCTCCACGAATGCGCTCACGCCCACGCGTCCCGCCACCGCCGACGACCCCATCGCGAAGTTCGCCAACGGCAGCTACTAAGCCCTCAGCGGGCGCTGGCGTTCAACTCACGATCTGCTCACGTTCAGCGCGGTCTCTGAACCGCACACACTTCCCAGCGTCTGCTATCGTGTCTCGATAACGATTCCACGCATCATTGGATCGACCATCGAACTCGAAAGGAGTGAACCTCATGGACTTGGGACTCGCCGGCAAGATCGTGCTCATCACGGGCGGCAGCAAGGGAATTGGCTTTGCGTGCGCGCGGGCATTTGCAGCGGAAGGCGCGCGCGTCGCGATTGTTTCACGCGATCCGGCAAACCTCGCCCGCGCTCGCGAAGAGCTCGCGAAAGATGGCTTTCACGTGCATCTCGCGCGGGCTGATCTTCACGAAGCACACAGCGCGCAAGACGTAGTGGAAGAAGCGACGGGTGCGCTCGGCCCGATCGATATTCTCGTGAATTGCGCGGGCGCGGCTAAACGTTACGATCCCGATCTCCTCGATGCCGACAGCTACAAGGCCGCGATGGAAGCTAAATATTTTCCCTGCATCTATCCCCAGCAAGCCGTGCTGAAGCAAATGGCCGAACGGCTGAAAGCGAACCCCAAGGCCGAACCGGGTGCGGTGGTCAACATCATCGGGATGGGTGGGAAGATCGCGAGCGATATCCATATCGCAGGCGGTGCGGCCAATGCGGCACTGATGCTGGCGACCGTCGGTCTCGCGCATCATTACGCGAAGTTGGGCATTCGCATTAACGCGATCAATCCGGGTGCGACGCTGACGGAACGCGTGGAGGAAGCGCTGGCGCTTGAGGCGCAGAGGCTGGGTGTGACGCGAGATGAAGCGTTGGCCCTAAGTCAGGCAAAAGTGCCGCTCGGCCGATACGCAAAACCCGAGGAGATCGCAGACGTTGCGCTGTTCCTGGCAAGCCGCCGGGCGAGCTACGTATCGGGCGCGATCATTCCGATGGACGGTGTCGGTGCGCCGCTGATCTGACGCACGAAGCACGGGTGAATTCGGGTGACTTAAAAGCAAGTCACCCGGCGATTACTCGTTCCGTTCAAGGAAGAAAGCGATGCCCGAGCCACCAAGCGGCGGCGGCCATCACGGCCGACGCCGGAATGGTTAATATCCAGGCCCAGACGATATTCCCCGCCACGCCCCAACGCACTGCGCTGAATTTCTGCGTCGCACCCACACCGACAATCGCGCCTGTGATCGTGTGCGTGGTGGACACGGGAATACCCAGAAACGACGCAACGAACAGCGTAATCGCCCCGCCTGACTCCGCGCAAAACCCGCCGACCGGCTTGAGCTTCGTGATCTTCTGACCCATCGTGCGCACGATGCGCCAGCCGCCGAACAACGTTCCGAGCCCCATCGACAGATAACATCCGCCGATCACCCAGATCGGCGGTGCGTCGGCCGTTGCGGACCAATAACCGGCTGCAATCAGCAGCATCCAGATAACGCCAATCGTCTTCTGCGCGTCGTTGCCGCCGTGCCCGAGGCTATACAACCCCGCCGATATCAGCTGCCAGCGCCTGAACCGCCGATCTACCTTGGAGGGCGGCGTGCGGAAATACATCCACGACACGATCAGCATGAACAGCGATCCGAGCACGAAACCCAGTAGCGGCGAGATAAAAATGAACGAGACGGTCTTGAGCAAGCCTTCCATATTCAGCGAGCCCCACCCTGACTTCGCCCACGCCGAGCCGACCAGGCCGCCGATCAGCGCGTGCGACGAGCTCGACGGAATGCCGTAGTGCCACGTGATGATGTTCCAGCCGATCGCCCCGACAAGCGCACCGAAGATCACATATTGATCGACGATAGCCGGATCGATCGTCCCCCGGCCGACGGTAGCGGCAACCTTCAAATGGAAGACGAAATACGCAATGACGTTGAACGCGGCGGCGAACGCCACGGCTTGCTGAGGTTTCAGCACGCCGGTGGACACAACGGTTGCGATGGAATTGGCGGCGTCGTGGAAGCCGTTCATGAAGTCGAACAGGAGTGCGACCACGACGAGCGTAATGACAGCCCATAGGGCGAGTTGAATCGGTTGCATCGTTTATCGAGTGAGTGGCGCGGCTGAAATCAGGCGTTTTCCAGCACGATGCCTTCGATGATGTTCGCGACATCCTCGCATTTGTCGGTGATCGTCTCGAGCAACTCGTAGATTGCCTTGAGCTTGATCAGCGTCTTGACGTTGTCCTCTTCGCGGAAGAGTTTCGACATGGCCGAACGCAGCACCCGGTCGGCATCCGATTCCAGACGATCGATTTCTTCGCAGATCTTGAGGATTTCGCTGGCGCGTTTCATGTCGGCGAGCAGCTTGACGGCTTGCTGCACACGCTCGGAGGTCGCAGTGCAAATATGCGCGAGCTGGCTCATTTCCGCGGTCGATTCGCGCACGTCATAAAGCGAAATGGCGGTGGCGACGTCTTCCATCAGGTCGAGGATGTCGTCCATCGTCGTGATGAGCTTGTGGATTTCGTCGCGATCGAGCGGCGTGATGAACGTCTTGTGCAGCAAATCGATGGTTTCGTGCGTCAGCTTGTCCGCACGTTTTTCGTTGGTCTGGACGTTCTGCTTATGGACTTCCATCTGGTCCATGTTGTCGATCAGCAGTTCGAGTTCGTGACTTGCGTCAACGATGCACTTTGCGTGCGCATTGAAGATTTCGAAAAATTTGCCCTCGGTGGGCATGAAACGTCCAAACATGAAAATCCCGAAAAGTAATTTTCCTGCATTAAATCAACTATTTACCGAAACTCACGCAATCCAGGTCAGCGCAGTACGTAACCTGTGCAGCATTCCTGACCAGGGTGAGTCGATGTGACAAGCTCGTGACAAGGTGGGATTCTATCGGAAAGCGCCCGCTCACAGGCAGGCGTGTCTGGTCACCAGAATTGGCGATGTGCACCCTTGGTTCTGACAATAATCATTGGGCGTGGGGTCGAGCGCCCCACCTTGGTGGCAGCATCCGTTAATACAAGCGGCGTCAGCTTTCGGCCAGATGCTCACACACCGTGCGCGTTCAGTCGGGCCGCATACCAGCGCGAGAACTGGTCGACATACACTTCGGTGAAGGGAGAAAACATGCCGGGTGCGTATGCCGGGTCCTGGGTACCTTCGTGCGTGATTTCGACAAGATGCTTGTCCTGCGTATTAGTCGCAACCCAGACTTCCGTCAAATCCGGAATCTTGTAATCCACACCTTCTACCGCGTCGGCGTGGACGAGCCATTTGGAGCGCACCAGCGTCTTGTCCGGAGCAAGCGGGATGATGGTGGAAATCACCGCATGGTCGCTCATGACGTGCGTCCACGAGTTGTGCGTCCATAGGTGCGTATCGCCAAGGTCACGGCGCGTTAAAGCACCGAGAAGCTTGGTGCTGGCAACCTTTGTGCTGATTGTTTGAGATTCACCCGCACCAGCGATGACCAACTGCTGCGTCCTGAACTGCGTAACCGCATCCTCGTCGAGCCACTCGACGGCTTCCGTGACGAATCCTTCACGCTCCCAGCTTGCTTGGCATTTGGCGTTGCGCGCCTTGTACTCGTCAAGGGCGCGCCGAGATTCATCACTGAGGTCATCAGGACAGAAACCAAAATCTTCAGGCAGGAACGACGCTGTCAACTCCGGATGGGTGGCTTGGCAGTGGTAACACTCGCGGTTATTTTCAATGACGAGCTTCCAGTTGCCGTTTTCGATGAATTCTTGCTCGAAGGCTATCCTGGTGTTCTGCAAGTCGTAGGGCGCGAAGCGCGGGGCCATCGTCGCTTCCAGCTTCGAGATATCCTCCGGCGGATTCTCGTCAAGACAAACAAAAATGTGCGTTCCGACAATCCTCGTGTGCACTGGAATGAGACTGCGACAGGTCGTGTCGAAATCCTTACCCATGTGCGTCGTATGGCGAAGGTTGCCGTCGAGATCGTACGTCCATTGGTGGTAAGGACACACGAGCATGCCTACGGTCGACTTCCCTGCCTCCTTGAGGCGCGCCCCGCGATGACGACAGACGTTGCGATACGTCCGGACGTTCTCGTTGTCGTCCCGGACAATGATGATTGAAGCCTTGCCGATATCCACGGTTGAAACATCGCCCGGCTCGGGAACGTCGGCAGTGACGCCAACCAGGATCCAGTGCTTATGGAAAAAGATCCCGACGTCCACCTCAAAAACGTCCTGCCGGCCAAAGAGCTCGCCGGGCATGCCGTGCCCCGGACGACGGCTACGGATCAACTCTCCATGGGTCTTGGCTGTCACTTCCGGCATCGTCTTTCTCCAACGTTCAAGGGTGTCGAGACTTCTGGTGTTCCCGCTATCAACCCAGTATTGGAGTGACGAAAAAGAGCGTCAATGTGCTTAATTTTCGCTCTGACATTACTTTAAGTTATGCGATTCCGCATATGCCTCGACCGCTTTCAGCGGAGGCGTTGCCGAGATCGAGCGTCAACTCGTAACAGCGTCTTCCCGAAGCCAGTCAATCAGGCCGTCTATGGCGGGTGTGATGGTTCTCCCGTGGGGCACGACGACGAAGTACGAGTCGCTCACCTTAACCGAGGCGAAGGGTAGCCTTGCGAGTTCGCCGTTTTTTAGCATGTCATGAACGAGCCGGCCCCAACCGAGAGCGATGCCGTGGCCGAAACGGGCGGCCTGGATTGCGTCCGTATAAAGGCTGCATCGCAGCGCAAAATTTAGCCGCTGAGGTCTGAAGCTCACCGCATGGAACCACTCCTCCCACCCCATCCATCCTTCCGAGGTCGAGTCCGATTCGATCAGCGCCGCGTTGGCGAGTTCCTGCAGCGATTCGGGCTCCCCTTGCGACTCCAACCAAGTTGGCGAGCAGACTGGAAAAACCTCTTCGTCGAACAGGAGCGTGGCGGTGCCGTCGCCCCACCGACCGTTCCCAAACCGTACCGCGACATCAATCTCCTTATGCCGGAGGTCCGAGATAAACATCTGGGTGGAGAGGCGAAGTTGAAGCTGCGGCTGAGATTCTTTCAGAGACGAAAGCCTGGGCAAGAGACGGAAATATGAAAAGGCCGACGTTGCGGCGAGCACAAGTTCCTGCTGGACGGGGCCGCTTCCAAGCCGGTCGAACACGCCGGCGATTTTTTGCATCGACTCGGCAACAACCAGGTACAGTTCTTCGCCCTCATCGGTCAGTTTGATGGAGCGGTGGAGACGATGGAAAAGGCGACTGCCAAGCGTTTCCTCAAGGACCTTGACCTGCCTGCTGACGGCAGCCTGCGTCACCCCGAGTTCGTGCGCGGCAAGGGTGAAGCTGCTGAGCCGCGCAACGGCTTCAAACTCGACAAGCGCGTTGACCGAAGGAATAAGCCGCCGATAACCTTTGGTTGCTGTCGACCCTGGTTTCATATCGCCATTGGAGAAGATTGGATTGCGAGGATTCTATCGTTCCGTGGGCGCGGGGGATTATCGGCAGCGGCATGCTCGATCGCGGTATGTTGGCACGAAGTTAGTGCTACCGATTGGCAAGAGTAACCGTTCTTCGCTTCCCGACCCTTTGGGCAAAGTGCCATTACAATCCAGCACTTCGATCCGACAACCGTGATTTCCGCCATGAAATATCTTCTTGCATTCACGCTCACGGCGGTCATCGCGACCGCAAGCGGAATCGCGAAAGCCGACACATCCGTGAACAGCGATGCCGCCAAACAACCGTGCGCCATTGGGTATGTCACCGGCGTCGGCGGATCGGGACAGACCGTTCGTGAATACCTTGCCACCCCCGACAGGGACAAATATCGTTTTCTTGCGGACAACCCGATCCAATGCCAGGTCTCTGAAGAGGGAAGCGCGTCTGCTTGCGTTGGCATTACAAGCCTTCGGCATGAAAAAGTCAGCGTGTATGACGACACCGACAGCGCGACGATGACAGTCGTCGCCCGCATAGAGCTCGACCGCGGGACATACCCGGCGATTATCGTGGTGCCAAGGCCGGATGTGCAGTGCGAACAGTAAATAGCGTCACTGCTAAACGATAACGATTTTGACGGGTCCGTTGGCGTGGTGAACTCGCCGAATCCATCCTGAGCGTCTTGTTACTGCCCTCATGCTCGTCGTTCGCAACAAGCACGCATTGCCTGTCCGATCTGCGTTGCAATATGTGCTCACACTACCGCACGTCACGTGCTGATTGATCTGTGTAAGCGCAGTTTTAGCGCCGTTGATTTCGACACCCGCTCGCTCCCTTTCGTCCAACCGAACACCTCGCTGGTCGCGAAGGCGTCACTTGGTTCTTAACTGAACTTCGTTGCGATCAAAGCCGACCCTTCGAATGCCGCCGCAATTTGCGCTGGCTAAATCCAATGGCTGGAAATATCTCTCGTTATTTGGGTATGTGTCAGGTCGCGATCATCTCAGTGATCGGTGCAAAATTTCATTCGCGTTAATTGTCTGGATCTCCCCGGTAACGACGTCCCCGAAGTTGGTTTTCCCTCACCGACCTTTCGGTCGTCTGACTTACGCCATCCACGCCCCAAATGTTGAACTTGTAAGCCATAAGGATCACGAAGCTTGCCCAGCCGATCACCCGATTGAGCGTGACTAGGGACCAGTTGCACCAAGGGTTTCCCCTAAAAACATACGCGAATTCAGACACTCCTAAAAACCGCGTGCGCAGCAACAAAAAATCAGTGCGCAAACCTTTTGAAAAATCACTTCGACTCATCCCGCGGCGGCCAAAAGTAAGAAGAACTTCATGGCGCACGAAGATCATTTGTTTTGATTCCTAAAGTTTTTCTGCGCGCAGTCGTTAAGTGAATCACCCGCTCCCGAATCTAAAAGTACGAACTGAGGCGAGATATGCCTTGTGTCTGCTCCCTAAAAAATCGGGGTGCTGGGTACGATATGTCGGTCTTCGGGGCTTTCACTTACCTGACGGTCCGACGCCAACCACCACGTTAGGGGAATATAAAAATGCGCAAATTTATCAGCTGGTTCGTTCGCGATGAGCGCGGTGTCAGCGCCATGGAATATGCGGTTCTGGCAG
>NZ_JAQGMM010000472.1 GCF_028292365.1 Caballeronia sp. | reverse complement strand
CTGTACCCCGAATGGAAATTTCCTTGGCCTCCCGGTGAACGGAAAGAAGGTTTCCTTCACAGAAAATGTGTTCTATCAATTTCGTGAAGGAAAGATCGGGCAAGTATGGTCAGTGATAGATAAAGCGGCTATTGAAGCTCAGCTTTAGCGTGACACATTGCCGAAGGTGACAGGCTTCGGTAATTCGACGCCCCCCGCGCATTGCTATAGATCGACTAGTTTAGCGGGCTTCGCTCAACCTTCAGGTTGGTATCGAAGAACTTCAGCGCTGCATTCCCGATATATTCGTGCAGGCTGGTGCGGTCTACGCCAGGCGCATCGATACACGCTTCAGGCCACGTGTCTCTTCCGTCCTGATCGCATTCGTTGGCGAAGATTTCATGGTCGACAAGGCCTGGCATTACATCCAGCTGCGCATGGGGAGCGTACTTGGCCGCGAATTCAGCATTCTCTTTAGGCGGCGCCTGTGTGTCCCTCGCACCAACAATGATGTAGGCGGGCACCTTCAGTTGAGCGACCCCTTCTTCATCCATTCCGAAACCCGGCAAGTCGCCCGGCGCCATCGCGAACACCGCCTTGACGCGGCTGTCGGCCACCTTGAGCGCTGGCCCCGCATCGAGCGGCAAGTCCTTGCGCAGTGACGCCGGCACCAACTCGTTGTTCTTCCACGCGCGTTGGTAGGCGAGGTACTTGTCTGCGTTCACCATAGCGCCGCCAATCCAGAGCGACGTGAAGCCTCCCTGCGAATGGCCGGCGACGCCGATACGATTCGGATCAATATGCGGTCCCCAGGCTTTATCGTTCAAGAGGAACGTGATGTCCTTGCCGATGTCGACAGGGCGTTGCCAGAGCTTGCTCCTCGTATACATGATTGTTGCGTCATAAGTGTTGGCGCGGTAGTGATAAAGCGTGGCAACGATATATCCGTGCGACGCCATATATTCGGCAAACCAGGCGTAGTAGAGTCCGTTACTGCCATGCCCGTGCGAGAACATGATGAGTGGACGCTTCACATTGTCGGGCACTACGTGAGCATTCTTGTAGAGGTGCAGATTGGTGAAGAAAACCATGTGCATGGGTTTGTCGGAATTGCTAAGTACAGCTGGATAGAACAACGTGAGCGCCAGGTGGCGGTTGCCCTGCGCCGCGTCCACGTATTCCAGTTGCTTCATCCCGACCGGATAGGGAGCGCCAGGCTGGATGATTTGCGCGAAAGTCATCGCAGACCACGCGGCCACGCAGCAGCACAGGAGCGCCGTTGCAGGACGGATTAATCCGCGTTTCGCCAGCAGAGCAGGGTTCATTTTTGTATTCTCCCGACAGCCAGATTGACTTGAGTTGTACTTGCGTTGTACCTCAACTCCGCCGGTTTATCGGGCCGGCACAGCGTACGTGAGGCCTGAGCGACGACAGTGTGGCTGGGCCGCAACGAGGCCATACGGTAAGACATAAGCCAACAAAAGCGCGAACGGTATGAAGGTACTGCTGAGCGGCTGATGCAAAGAAGGCATGAGCCCCGGCGAAAATTACTGAGCGCGACGGGCGTCCGAACTATTCAAGGTACCTAACGAAAGTCTGCTAGTGCAAGCAGGACTATCAGTGTGCGCCGAATTTGGGGTGCCCGTAAGCCCTTGACTACAACCTAGGCGGTGCGAGCCGCCAGTCAATTAATCCTCGTTTTCCCACAATATTCCTGCGCCTGAAACGTCTTCATTTCCAGGGATCTGCGTAAATGACACCGTGCACGCCAAGCCATGCTGCTGTGATTGAGCCAAAGCGAGGGTATTAGCCCAGCCTTTTGATCTTGCAACGGTCCCGATTTTCTGGACATGGCATTCCTTTTAATTTTCATTAGAGGTCTGACTGATGGATACCGAATCGATCGAGAAATTTCTTCGTGAAGCCCGAACCGCCAATGGCCAAAGTCCCCTTCAAGATGCACAGGTCAATGCTGTGATCGATAGGATATGGGCGTCGCAGCGTTATCCGGAAGATGGCGGTCCGAATGCCAATCCGGACTATGATCCCGCTGCTTATGCCGACTACGGTTTTTCGATCTTCCCCGCCCAGGGCGATCTGATCTACCTGCTTTGCCGCGCCATACGGGCAACCAGAGTGGTGGAGTTCGCGACCTCGGTCGGATTTTCGACGCTCTATTTCGCCGCAGCAATGCGCGACAACGGCGGGGGCATGGTGATTGGTTCCGAACTGGTTCCTTCAAAGGTGGTGACCGCAAGACAAAATATCGACGAAGCGGGATTGAGCCGCTATGTGGATATTCGCGAGGGTGATGGTCGGCAGACACTCAGGGATCTTGGTGGTCCCGTCGATTTCGCGCTCATCGATGGTTGGCCGCTAGCGTCGGGGCCGTCGCTGGCCCGGCAGGTTATCGAAATCGTGGCGCCGCAGCTTCGGATCGGCGGCTTTTTGATGAACGATAACGGCGAACCAGATTACATCGAATTCATTCGAGCTCCTTCCAACGGCTTTCTTTCTGTCAAATTGCCCATCAAAGGCGGGACGGAACTTTCGGTCAAAATATCCTGAGCTTCAATTGTTCATTAAATCCATCCAGTCAATTCGTTTTGTGCTGCTTTATCGCGGCCGAAGAGATGTCTACATTGCTTCCAACGCAAAACGATTGGCACCAGAAACAGCCAGTCAACTCCACGGTAGCCAATCTCTTCAAGGAAACGATCATGAGCAAGCTCACAGGTAAGGTAGCCGTTGTTACAGGTGCATCCAAGGGTATTGGTGCCGCTATTGCGAAGGCACTCGCAGCAGAGGGCGCTTCTGTAGTCGTCAACTATTCAAGCAGCAAAGCGGGCGCCGATGCCGTTGTAGCAGCGATTACCGCAGCCGACGGCCGGGCAGTTGCGGTCGGCGGCGATGTTTCGAAGGCAGCGGACGCGAAGGGCATTATCAACGCGGCCATCGAAAATTTTGGACGGCTCGACATCCTGGTCAACAATTCAGGGATCTACGAATTCTCGACGATCGAAGAGATCACTGAAGAACACTTCCACAAACAGTTCAATACCAACGTATTAGGCGTGCTGCTTACCACGCAAGCCGCGGCGGGTCATCTCGGCGAGGGCGGCAGCATCATTAATGTCAGCTCGGTTGTCAGCCGTATTACGCCGCCGGCAAGCGCCGTCTATAGCGGCACGAAGGGCGCGGTCGATGCGATTACCGGCGTGCTGGCGCGCGAACTCGGGCCACGAAAAATTCGCGTGAACTCGATTAACCCTGGCGTAGTGGTGACCGAGGGTACTCAAAGCGCAGGGATAATCGGGTCCGACCTTGATGCATGGGCGCTCACTCAGACTCCGCTCGGACGATTGGGTCAGCCGGACGATATCGCGTCGATTGCAGTGTTTCTAGCGTCGGACGACTCGCGCTGGTTGACGGGCGAACACGTTGTAGCGAGTGGCGGAATGCGCTGATCTGGATGGCTGATGGGTAGTTGAGCCCGGCGCGGACCCGCTGTGGTCCCGTCGGGCGAAAAACGTTGCGGCTGGCGCATCCGTGATCAAACGATCGCTAGCGCCGGCCGCTGCGGCCCCATACGTAGCGCACCCAACGTTGCCATCTGCCTTTCGGCGGAGCGAGAGCGTTACGCGTCGCCTGCTCTTTGCGGTCGCGCTCGACGCTCTTCTGAACCTGTTCATGGATCTGGCGTAACGTCAGGCCACCGGGGCCCTTGAGTTTGTCGGGATCGGGATTGTCTGTCATGAGAATGGATCGTTCCGGATAAGTCGACTTGATCTTGATACAGATAGGCAGTCGCGGCAAGCATGCGGCAGACAGTTTTATCGGCCGGACCCAGCGAAATAAACGCGCAGTCTGGAATCCCGCGTAGCGAGCACGGAAACGCGCAACGTTCAGCACCAGGCTTTGACTATTCCGTCTTCGAACCTGCAGCACTGGCACAATCGAGGAGCCCTTCGATCCACTTGGAATCTACATGCCAGATGCTGTGCGGTCTTCACCCCCTTCGCCTTCTTCGCCTTCGCGGGCCATAGGCCCCCTGTTTGCGCTGTTTCCCTTCCTGCGGCCGTATGCCGGGCGGTGGGCGCTTGCGTTCCTGGCGCTGGTGACGTCGGCGGGGGCCACGCTCGCGTTGCCGGTGGCATTCAAATACCTGATCGACCGTGGTTTCGCCAGTGGCGACCGGGCGCACATCGATCGTTATTTCCTCGCACTCTTCGTTGTCTCGCTGATACTGGCCGGCGCCACGGCGCTGCGCTTTTACCTCGTATCCTGGCTGGGCGAGCGGGTCACGGCTGACCTGCGGCGTGCGGTCTACGATCACGTGCTGGAGATGAGTCCGCAGTTCTTCGAGACGACACAGACCGGCGAGGTGTTGTCGCGGCTCACCGCTGATACCACGTTGATCCAGGCGGTGGTGGGCACCAGCCTGTCGCTGGGATTGCGCAACTTCTTCCTGCTTACCGGCGGCGTGGCGATGCTGGCGGTGACCAGTCCGGTGCTGTCGGCTTACATTATCGGCACGCTGGTTGTGGTGGTCGCGCCGATCGTTATCTTCGGCCGGCGCGTGCGGCGGCTTTCGCGCGCGAGTCAGGACAAGGTAGCAAACGCAAGCGCGGTGGCGGGCGAGGTGCTCAATGCCATGCCGACGGTGCAGTCGTATACGCAGGAGCCCTTTGAAGCACGGCGCTTTGGCGGCGCGGTCGAGCTGGCCTTTGAAACAGCGCTCACGCGCATTCGGGCGCGCGCCTGGTTGACCGCCGTGGTGATCGTGCTGGTGTTCACGGCTATCGTCTTCGTGCTTTGGCTTGGGGCGCAGGCAGTGCTCGCCGGGCGAATGACGCCGGGCCAATTGTCCCAGTTCATCCTTTACGCAGTGTTCACGGCCGGTGCGGTCGGAGCCGTTGCCGAGGTGTGGGGCGACCTGCAACGGGCGGCGGGCGCCACCGAGCGGCTGCTGCAACTATTGTCGGCGCGTTCGCCCGTGATGGAAGCAGAGACGACTGTGCCGTTGCCGACGCACGGCGAGGGCATCCGCTTCGACAACGTCAGTTTCTCGTATCCGTCCCGCCCTGGCGTCGCTGCGCTTTCAAGTCTTTCACTCGATGTCCGCTCGGGTGAGCACGTCGCGTTGGTCGGACCGTCCGGGGCCGGCAAGACCACCCTGTTTCAACTGCTGCTGCGCTTTTATGATCCGCAGGCGGGCACTATTCTGATCAACGGCGTGCCCACGCGGCAAGTACCGCTTGTCGAGTTGCGCAGGGAAATTGGGGTGGTGCTGCAGGAATCGGTGATCTTTTCTGGCAGCGTGCTGGACAACATTCGCTACGGCGCGCCCGAAGCCACAATCGAGCAAGTGCAGGGGGCGGCCGAGATGGCGGCTGCGGCTGGTTTTATCGACGAGCTGCCGCAAGGCTACGGCACGTTTCTGGGTGAGCGCGGTGTGCGCCTCTCTGGCGGACAGCGCCAGCGCATCGCGATCGCCCGGGCGATCCTGAAGAATCCGCCCATCCTGCTGCTTGACGAGGCCACCAGCGCGCTCGATGCAGCAAGCGAACGGCTCGTGCAAAAGGCGCTGGATAATGCCGCGCAGAACCGCACCACGCTGGTGATCGCGCACCGGCTGGCGACAGTGCAGCAAGCCGACCGCATTGTCGTGATGGAACACGGCCGCATTGTTGCGCAAGGCCGTCACGCCGAGCTTCTTTTGAGTTCGCCGCTTTATGCGCAACTTGCTGCCCTGCAGTTCGGCGAGCAGCAAGAGCAGACGGGGCGGAGCGCTGTGCACGATCACGTAGGTTCTGCGTGAAGGAAGCGGACCGGGAGCGTCCGCGAAGACCGACTAGCAGCAGATGGATGCTTCGCAAACCGAACGTCGCCGTCCGTCGCATTTAGCGGAACAACCCCGGCTCATGACTTCGTGCTCGTGTCCTGATTCCGGAACGCCGCCTCTCCGGCATCCGACACTTCAACCCACTTCTTGTCGGGCGCTGCGTCTGCAACGTAGCTGTCGTGCCAGTTCCACCACTTATAGGTTGCTGTTTGAGGGTATCCCTCGGGTGAGTCCTCCCAAGCCTCCTGACGGCCCAGCGGCGTGATGTCGAGGTAGTTCCAGGTGCCGCCCATTTGCTCGTCGCCGCGGTTGTTGATGAAGTAGGTGCGGAACACGCGGTCGCCATCGCGATAAAACACGTTCGTGCCGTGCCACTCGTTCACGCCGAAGTCGGTGTCGAAGCTGTCCGTGAGGGTGAACCACGGGATCTCCCAGCCCATCTGCGCCTTCAGCCGCGCGATGTCCGCCTGAGGCGCCCGCGAGACGAAGGCGAGGGTGGTGTCACGGGCGTTCAGGTGGGCGAGGTGGGCAACCTGATCCGCTACCATGGAGCAGCCGCGGCAGGCGTGCTCGGGCCAGCCGAACACGCCTGGCTCGAAGAAGGCGCGGTAGACGATCAATTGACGCCGGCCGTCGAACAGGTCAAGCAAATTGACCTTGCCCGCAGGCCCCTCGAACGCGTACGCCGTCTCCACGGCCATCCACGGCATGCGCCGGCGCTCGGCAGCCAGTGCGTCACGGGCGCGGCCGTGGACCTTTTCCTTTACGAGCAGTTGCTCGCGGGCCGCCTCCCACTCCCGGGAGGACACGACCGGTGGTGTATTCATCACAGGCTGTCCGTCTTTACGTTCGTTCTCGGCTGATGATGTCATGGCTTTGCAATCTCCTGGTTTGGACAAGTTCCCGCGCCTCGCGGCGGAAGCGCGGCTCCATTCGCTGCTCATCGCTCTTTGCTCGCTGGGAGATAGTTTGGCACCGGGAAAACGAACGTTGGGAGTAACAAGCGTGGCGGTATTCCGATTTTGGCAAGCCGCGCCGAAGGTGACGAACTTCGGAAGCCGGGCAGTAGCTGACACTTCAGACGGATCACCCAAACAGGTCAACCTGACGACTGGCGATCAAGCGATAGCCTTTTCATCAGACCTGTGTCATGCCGCCATCGATACACAACTCTGCACCAGCTATGTAGCTGCTGTCTGCGGACGCGAGGAATAAAGCCGCAGCCGCTACCTCGTCGGGCTGGCCCAAGCGGTTCAAAGGGATACGACTGGTCAGTGAAAGCCGCACTTCGTCGCTCACGTTGTCGAACATTGGCGTGTTGATGGGACCGGGGCTCAATGTGTTGACCCGGATCCCGCGACCTGCCAGTTCGCTGGTCCAGGTGCGAGCGTAAGACCGGACTGCTGCCTTCGTGGCGGAGTAAGTTCCGTAGCCGGGACTGCCAATCGACCCTGCAATTGAGCCGATCAATACGATGGCGCCGCCGCTGGACATGTGTTGCACCGCCCGTTGCACCGTGAACACCATGCCGCGAACGTTGAGATCGAACGCCCTGTCGAAATGCCCTTCGGTCGTGGAATCGAGTGTCGAGAATTCCGATATACCAGACGAAGTGATGAGGATGTCTAATTTTTCAGCATTTGCCTTGACGGTGTCGAAAAGCCGATCGAGATCGCTTGCGCAGGTCACGTCACCCTGAATAGCTTCGACGCGCCCACCGATCAGCGCAACGGCCTCATCGAGCTGAGCCTGCCGGCGGCCAGTGATAAAAACATGAGCGCCTTCCTCGGTAAAACGTCGTGCTATTGCAAGACCAATGCCGCTATTGCCACCCGTAATTACCGCTGTCTTTCCTTCAAGCTTAAGCATAGTTCACCCCTTGTGATGGTTTGGCTTGCTTGAAGATACACGGTGTATATTTAGTGTCAATCACGCACCATGTATAGACTAGATATACGCAAGGAAACCCTCATGGCCACCAAGCTGGACCCTCCGCTCGCCGAGATCGCCGCGACGCGACCCGTTCTTGAACAGATCGTGAACAAGTGGTCAGTCCTGATCCTGGCCGTGCTGTGTACAGCGCCCTCTCGCTTCAATGCAATCAAGCGGCGCCTGGATCCAATTACTCACAAGGCGTTGACAGAGGCACTGCGTCGATTGGAGCGAAACGGACTGGTCAACCGCCGCGTCATAGCGTCCTCGCCAGTGGCGGTTGAGTATTCGATCACCCCGCTAGGGCGAACGCTGCAAGACCCGTTTGTAGCGCTCATATCGTGGGCCGGAAAGCACGGAGGTAGCATCGAACGAGCGCAGCTGACCTTTGACGAAGGGACTACTTGAGCGCCCGTGTTCCACGGCAATAATGGCGCCCTGGCGCCTGCTCGTCGAGGCAAAGCGCCCCTGTTTACCGACGCATAAACGTTGATGCTGAACGAGCAACCCGTGGGCAATGCGGATCCCGTTCTTCCCTTCGGACGCGACGTCGCCTGGCGTGCATGAGACTGCGTGAATCAACGCTTATTCAGCGCTTGATCAGCATCGACATGACCGCGCTCGCCGCGCATAGTCCCGCGACAATCGGAAAGATGATCGAGGTATTACCCGTTGAGTCAATCA
>NZ_JAQGMM010000465.1 GCF_028292365.1 Caballeronia sp. | reverse complement strand
TCTATACGAATCAGGTCACGCAGGCAAAGCAAGGCGCGTCGGCCTATGGTGGCGTCGCAGCCGGTTCGAGCGTCAGTTCGTCGCGCTTTGCGAATATCGGCAGCCCGAGTCATGAAGCCTGTGTCGGACCGTACAGCTTCTGCAACATCTATGCAGGTTCTTGATGGCCGCACGGACGACTCGTTCATGGTTTGCTTGAGTCGAGGGTCGTCCTGTCTTGATCGCGTTGGCCTGAGCCATTTAGCGTTAGCCACTTGTACGAATTATCGAAGCAGGATCAGTTGAGGCACGGTGTCCGAGCCACACCATACGATCGCATTTTGCTCATGTTTCGTACCAAGTTGCTTGGCATCACTAAGTTTTAGGCCAAGGACCAAAAAACTCGGTTCACCCGCCCATGTTCCCAACGGATGCTCACCGATCCCTTCGATAAAGCGCAGACCCATTATCGCAAGCTGCTCTGCAAGTGCGGCTTGCCGGGCCGCGTTGGCCATTGCACTGATCAATGTGCTGAACGGATTCGCTGCGGTGACAAACGCACTGCAGTCGACGCCGAAGGTCCGATGAAGTTTGGCGAGATCGGGGTTGGCGTGCCCTATGCGCAGCGTTGCCGGGGCATCACCCAGGACACGATAATGCGTTTCCTCGTAAGCCCGGAGCGTGTCCAGGCCGATGGCCGAATTGAACTGCAAAGCAATCTCCTTGGCGCCGCGGCGAAAGCCGGCTGCATTCTGTAGAAATCGTATCAGACTGGATCGTGCGTTGTTGCGTACGAATTTTCGCGCGAAGCCTTCGACAAAAACGCCGGCCATACCAGAGTTCCGTCATCCATTGTGCGCGCGGTCGAACACACGATACCGGTGCGAGAAAGACCGTTGTGTTAGCTACCTCTCGCTCAGCATGAATGTCCTGAGTCGCGGCACTCATCGCGTCGCCCAACACCTGTACGATGCGTTTTTCGGCGCACTCGGCGCGGGCACAAGCATTGGTATCGAGGGACATATGGATTCACCTATCCTGGGGAAAGAGACGGTTAAGCGCATGCCGCCAACCAGCGTTCATGTGCATCTTTACTATGGCGTTGATCCAAGCCGGTATCGTAAGGACGAGAACGTCGGATGCCTGTACGGGTATCACTACGCCGAGTCGGAATCGATGACCCTTTCGTATTCCCAGGATCATCCCGAAGGACGTGTTCTCCGTACTATTCGACGCGGCTTGAAAGCACTTCTTGGCTGCGATCTCGTTCACACGTTTCGCAATCGCAGTGCGCTGCTGGAAGCGGACGTGATCTGGACGCATACGGAGCGCGAGTATCTTTCGACGGCGTTATTGCTGATCCTCAAGTGTGGTCCGCATAGACCCCTCCTGCTTGCACAATGCGTGTGGTTGCTCGACATCTGGGAATCGCTTAGCGTGTTCAAGCGCGTGATCTTCAAGAGGCTGCTGAGTCGCGCAAACCTGCTGACGACGCATACCCACGACAACGCCGCGCTGGTGAAGAAATTCTGGAACCGTGAAGCAACGGTGGTTCTCTATGGCATCAGCACGGATGACTTCCCGTTGCAGCCGGTATCCGAGTGGCATCCCCACGAACCGTTGCGCGTGGCCGCCATTGGTAACGATCGTGATCGCGATTGGCAGACCTTCATGGCTGCATTTGAAAACGATAAACGCTTTAGCGCGCGGCTCGCGACCCAGCGCAAGGTCACGCGTCCTGATCGGGCCGATAACATTGTGGTCGCGCCGGTGTCGGGGTTAGCCGAGCAACGTGCGCTCTATGAATGGGCCGACGTGATCGTCGTACCGCTTCATCCCAATCACCATGCATCGGGCATTACGGTTTTGCTGGAAGCGGTGATGGCCGGCAAGGCGGTGGTTGCATCCGGCATAGGCGGTCTGTCCGACTATTTTGCAGATGACTCCGTCTCATACGTACCGGTACACGATGCGCAAAGCTTGCGCGAGACTGTCGCTGCGCTAGGCGCAGATCCCGAAGGTACGACTGCGCGGATTCGTCGCGCGCAGCAGGAGTTGGTATCAAAAGATCTGACCACGCGTGGGTTCGCCCGGCAGCACGTCATGCTCACGCATCAAATGCTGCTCGACTCGGAGTCGAGCGAAAAAGCAATGCCGCTTGTGCGCGTTTAGTCTGAAACGAGGCGCTTGGTTATTACATAATTTGATCGCCCAGAATAGAAATAGATCGAGCCTCAGGCGGTCAAAATTTATTCGCCATTAATGGCATTGCCAGACCACGCATTGTGCGGAAATCCGCAACGCGGTATTTCCCCTTCACGCTTGAACAATTCCGCTACAACGTCGATAGTGAAAACCAACCGCCGCGCGCAGGACTAACCGGCAGGGAACACACAATTACATTGTGGAGTTCAGGTTGGCCAAGACAACTCGCGCGAGCTGTTTCATCGAAAGCGATGGGGCGGAGCTATTCCCGGATGTGTGGTCCGTTGAAGCCACGGACTTTATAGCGGCACTGAGTCGCGAATTTTCGCAACCGCGTCAGCACATTCTCCGCTACCGCAAAGAATGTTCGGGCCATCGCCTGAACGGCGGCAATTTCGAATTCTTATCCAGCACAGGCGGCATCCGCAATGATCCGGACTGGCGCGTTCCCGCACCTCCCAAAGATCTGGTCGACCGACGAGTCGAGATAGCCGGTCCCGCGGAGAACAGTAAGATCGTCATCAATGCGCTCAATGCTCATGCACAAGTATGGGTGGCCGATCTGGAGGACGCGATGTCGCCCACCTGGCACAACGCCATGGCGAGTCAGCGAAACCTGAGAGAAGCGGTCATGGGCGATATCACCTACCTTGACCCGCGGGGCAAGCAATACAAACTCGAAGGTAGCATGACGGCGATCGTGGTCAGGCCGCGCGGCTGGCATTTGCCCGAGCAGCATGTGGTCGTCGATGGACAAGCTGCATCGGCTAGTCTGGGCGATTTCGGCCTGTACTTCTTTCATTGCGCGCGCAGGCAGCTAGAGCGTGGCAGCGGGCCTTACTTTTACTTGCCGAAGCTTGAGAACCACCTCGAAGCAAAGCTCTGGAACGATGTATTCGAATTTTCGCAAGACTGGGTTGGCATTCCTCGCGGCAGCATCCGCGCCACCATGCTTATCGAGCACATTGGCGCTGCATACGAAATGGACGAGATCCTGCATGCTCTTGGCCCTCACGCTGCGGGACTGATTGCCGGTCGCTGGGACTATCTGTTCAGTATTGCGAAAGAGTTCCGGAATCGACCGGATTTTGTCCTGCCCGACCGTGCGGAATTGACGATGGGCTTGCCATTCATGCGCGCTTACACCGAGCTTCTGGTCCAAACATGTCATCGACGCGGCACGCATGCGCTGGGCGGTGTTGCCACGCAGATTCCCGATCGACACGATTCCGAGGCGCAACGCCGCGCGGTGGGCGCGAGAGGGCGGCAGTTGTTATCGATGC
>NZ_JAQGMM010000458.1 GCF_028292365.1 Caballeronia sp. | reverse complement strand
CTTGCAGGAGATTGTTGAAATCGTGCGCAATCCCGCCCGTGAGTTGCCCGAGCGCCTCCATTTTCTGCGCCTGGCGCAGCGCTTCCTCGGTTTGTTGAAGCGCTCGCTGAGTTTCCTTTTCGCTGGTTACGTCGCGGCCGTTGCCGTAAAGCGCATCGCCTTCGGGCGCGGCGACCCACGACACCCAGCGGTACGAACCGTCCTTGTGGCGATTGCGGTTCTCAAACCGCACCAGTCCCGACCGGGCAGCCGACAGCAGCGCCGCCTCGGTCGCGTCCACGTCGTCGGGGTGGACGATTTCCGCGAACGACTTGCCGATCAGTTCGTCCTCGCGGAAGCCGAGAATATCGGTCCAGGCCGGATTGACGGCGCGCAGCACGCCCGCGCTGCTCGCGACAATAAACAGGTCGCGGGAGTTGCGCCAGATGCTGTTGCGCTCGCGGGTGCGGGCGTCGACTTCGGCGGCCAGCGAATCGTTCAAGCGCCGCAATTGCGTCTCGCTGACGCGCAGCCGTTCTTCAAAGCGCTTATGCCCGGTGATGTCGTAAGTCACGCCGAGATAACGCAAGCCGCCCGCATTATCTTGAATCGCTTCGCCACGGCGCGCCATCCAGCGCTCCTCGCCGTTGTCCGGGCGGCGGATGCGGTACTCCAGATAATCAAGCGCACCGGCAGGCATGTCGCGATGGCCCGCGCGTACGCGCTCGCGGTCGTCGGGATGCACGAGTTCCAGCAGGTCATCGAGATGGTATTCATGACGGGGCGTCAAACCCCATTGCCAGCACAATTCTTCGGAAACCGCCAAGCGCCCGTTGTGCGGAAATATCTCGAAGGTGCCAATTCCGCCGGCCTGCTGCGCGATCCGCAGACGCTCTTCGCTTTCGCGCAATGCCCGGTCGCCCGCATGGCGCTCGATGGCGAGCGCCGTGATGCTCACCACTTGCGCAAAGTCGTCCAATTCCTCGCGCGTCGGCGTTTTAGGGATCGAATAATAGTTGGCGAAGGTGCCGAGCAGCCGGCCGTCGGCCGCCTGTATCGGCATGGACCAGCAGGCGCGGAGGTCGTACTGGCGGGCAATATCGCGGAACGCGGCCCAAACGGGGTCCGTCTGGATATCTTCCACAATCACCGGCTCGCCGCGGAACGCCGCAGCCCCGCACGACCCCATGAGCGGCCCGAATTCGAGGCCGTCCACAATCCGGTTGTAATCATCAGGCAAACTCGGCGCGGCGCCGTGGACCAGACGCTTCCCCGTGGCATCAACAAGCAGCACGGAGGCGCGCAACGGCTGTTCGGAGCGATTTTCCACACGACGAACCACGTGCTCGAGCACCTCGTGCAACGGCATGCCTGCAACAACACGCCCGAGCACGGCCCGCTCGAATTCGAGCTGGCTTAGCGTGGAAAACAGAAGGGGTTTTTGCATGGTCGTCCAGCAAAAGCCGGTATGTCGGCACAGTGCAACGAGCGAAATGTTCCAAATATTAGCACTGGGTATCACCAGGTCCCTGGTTGCACTTTATGCACAGCATGCGGCGCGCCTATTGTCCTCATCCAGATTATGTTTTAGGTCCGCGGGCATACATCGTGCGAGATTTGGACCATCTAAATAAAGCGTACGCGCAATGGATTTGTAATGGCCGTGGAGTCTCCCTGCATCAACATCTGCAAATTCGACGGTAAAACCGGCCTTTGCACAGGTTGCTTGCGAACCAGGGACGAGTGCAAGCAATGGAAAAAATTGAAGAACAAAACCCGGACAAAAATTATCGATCAACGGCCCAAACGCGAGGCTAAGCTTAAGAAAGCGAGCAAGTGACGCGATGCGTGCATGCCCCATGCAATCGCCATTGTTTGGCAACCTTTTGACACGACAAAAACGCGTGCTTGAGTGACGCGACAAGACGGCAAGGACACGAAAAAAACCCACTTACTTAGGGAGTTCAGTCATGACCATCATCGTTACGCTGAAACGCGTTTTATCGGTTTCCGTCGCCGTACTCGTTACGTCGTTTGCTACTCAGGCGGTCCATGCGCAAAGCATGAGTATGGGTTTGAGTCCTAACGACGACATGCGCGCTCCCACCAACAGCACGAGATTGATGCCGAACGCACCGTTGGGCAGCGAATATCCGACGCATGGCAATCAGCAAGCGGGTGAGATGAACCTGAATCCGACCGATCCGCGCGCGCAGTTGATCAACGGCCAGCCCAACAACACGCAAAGCGGTGGATATGGCTCACCGCTGGCAGGGAACAAGTCGAATGTGCCGCAGGCGAACTAGTTTTTTTAAGGTTGTGCCGTTCGATGTTGAAGGCGCGGCCTTTCGCCAAGGTGGTCGGTTCAGGTATGGGCAAGGACATTGACGAGCTTGCCGAACGGATCGCGCACGTAGAAACGTCTTACGCCCCAGGGTTCGTTGGCAGGTCCGTATTCAATCGCGAAACCCGCCGCTTTCATGCGCTCGAAGGCGGTGTCCACGTCATCTACCTCGATCGACAGGTCCGGCACCGGCGTGCCGGATCCGCCCTCCGAAGCCACGCTGACCTGGACGCTCATGGCCGTCCCGGAACCGAAAGTCTGAATCCAGCCTTGGTCCATCAGCAGGTCCAGACCTAATACGTCCTGATAGAACGACCGGGCACGGGTCATGTCTTGCGTGCCAATGTTGGCGACTATGCGCTTGACCTTCATCTTCACCTCCTTTCCTGGTCTTCGACTTTACGGTGCCGAGGGTGGATACGGTAAGGGCCTGGCCTTGGGATCGGTGGTCGTGTTATCGATGACCTTGTCGACATCCGCCGTTTTCGCCAGTTCGGCGAGGAATTTGTCTTTATCGAAAGCCGGCGATACACACCCTTGCACATAGATAAACCTGCGCTGCAGCAACAACCATAACGATGATTGCTCGCGCCAGTGCGTGGCGAGACTGATCATGCTGAGCCGGCGTTGAACCGCTTCGGCTATCTCGGCATCGTAGCGATACGAATTGGACAACCGACACCGCCCTTCCACCCAGCAGCTATTCCCGCGCTCGATCCGGTAATGCGCGTCGTTTATCCATTCCTGCTCCGTCTCCAACGGCCCCAGTGGAATTGGGCACGCGGGGATTGCCTTGGATATCTGGAAAAACGGATCGTTTCCGCGGTTACTGCGCACGTCGTCGGCAAGCGCTGAATGGCTTGCTATCAATATCGATGCCAGCAAACACCAGGCGCAGTGTTGAATAAGCGATCGCATTTTTCTTGTACTCACGCGGTTCTTAAGCAGGTGTCTTAGGCGTCTGACGGCGAATATAACCGATCGATACAGCCCCTCGGGCGACGCAACCATGCGGCGCGCAGGGACTTTCCGTCCTGCGCCCTTTAGCGTTTTCCCTAAGTCACTCCGCGTTGACATTCTTCCCGGCTGCGACCAAACTTGCCCGCAAGTGTGATCACACATCACAGTTTACTTATCGGCGATATGACGTGTACAGGTGCGTCCTCACCGTGAACGCAGGCGACCTCGTAGCGCTGTGCGGCTCCCTGAGCTATCAGGATGACTAATTAAGTAAGGTGACGTCGCGTTGCCGGACGTTGACCAGACCACGACTGAAAAAGGAAGAACAATGAGCGTTTTAAGCATGCTTCAACCGCGTTCGGGCTTGCGCGTACTCGTGACGGGTGGTGGTTCAGGTATCGGTCTGGTCATCGCCCGCGCCTTCGCCGAAACGGGCGCCCGCGTGCATGTCTGCGACGCGAGCCAGCAAGCACTCGACGCGCTGCACTCGGACCCGGCTAATGAAAGCATTTCCACCACGCACGCCGACGTTGCCGATAAAACCGCTGTCACCCGCGTATTCGCCGATGTGCAAAGCAAGCTTGGCGGCCTCGATGTGCTGCTCAACAACGCGGGGATTGCAGGCCCGACGGGCGGTATCGATGAAATGGACGTGGAGCAGTGGGAGCAGACCGTCGCGATCAACCTCAACGCGCAGTTTTACTTCGCGCGCCTTGCGGTCCCGTTGCTCAAGAAGTCCACGCACGGCGGTTCGATCATCGCGATGTCTTCCGTGGCGGGAAGACTCGGTTATGCATTCCGTACGCCCTATTCCGCCACCAAGTGGGCGCTGATCGGCCTTACCAAGAGCCTCGCGATCGAACTGGGACCGCACGGCATTCGCGTCAACGCAATCGAGCCGGGCATTGTGCGCGGGCCACGCATGGAGCGAGTGATTGCCGCGCGTGCGGAGCAGCTCGGCTTGTCCTATCCGGAGATGGAAGCGAAGTATCTGGAAAAAATCTCGTTGCGCCGCATGACGACGCAAGAAGAAATTGCGGCAACCGCATTGTTCCTGTGTTCGCCGGGCGGCAGCGGCATCTCTGGCCAGTCGATCTCCGTGTGCGGCAACGTCGAAGTGCTCTGACGCGCTGAATCATTCTCCATTCGTAAAGGATTTATCTTGGCCTCAACCCGCAAAGTCATCATTACCTGCGCGCCAACAGGCGCTATCCATACGCCGTCCATGTCGCCGTACCTGCCGGTCACGCCACAGGAAATCGGCGATGCGGCGCTCGCCGCCGCAGAAGCCGGCGCCGCCATCCTGCATCTGCACGCTCGCGATCCGAAGGACGGCCGGCCGACGCAAGATCCCGCCGTGTTCTCGGAATTCGTGCCGCGCATCAAGGCCAACACCAACGCGGTCATCAACCTGACAAGCGGCGGCAGTCCGCACATGACCGTGGAGGAACGGCTTCGGCCCGCCCATCATTTCAAGCCGGAAATAGCGTCGCTGAACATGGGCTCGATGAACTTCGGCCTGTATCCGATGCTCGATCGTTTCAAGGACCTCAAGCACGATTGGGAGCGCGAGCATCTCGCCAATAGCCGCGACCTGGTCTTCAAGAATACCTTCAAGGACATCGAGTTCATCCTGACTTCGTGTGGCGCGAACGGCACCCGCTTCGAGTTCGAGTGCTACGACATTTCGCATCTCTACAACCTGGCCCATTTCGTCGAACGCCAGCTCGCCAAACCGCCGTTTTTTATCCAGAGCGTATTCGGCTTGCTGGGCGGTATAGGCGCGCATCCGGAAGACCTGATGCATATGCGCCGCACCGCCGACCGACTATTCGGAAAGGATTACGTCTGGTCGATTCTCGGCGCCGGCCGCAACCAGATTCCTCTTTCGACGTTGGGCGTGGCGCAAGGCGCGAACGTTCGAGTGGGCCTCGAGGATTCCCTGTGGATCGGTCCCGGCCAGCTGGCTGAATCAAGTGCCGCGCAAGTGCGCAAGATACGACAGGTGATTGAAGGGCTGTCGCTCGAGGTCGCTACGCCGCAGGAGGCCCGCGCCATGCTGGGACTCAAGGGTGCTGACAACGTAAATTTCTAAGCCGGGTTTCATCGGCCCTTTACATCAAAAAAAAATCGGCAGGAGACATAGACGATGCGGATCGACGGAAAAAACATCAGCGGCAACATCAGCGACAAACGGCCGCCGCGGCACTCTCCCAAAGCGCACGCCCCGTGCGCCCCAGGCGCTCAACGTTTGTTCCCCGGACGCCTGGCGTTCCGTCGACCCTGATTGGAGTTTCCCATGTCAAGACCTCAAGCAAAATCGCGGTCCGCAACGCCGCTCGCGCATGCAGCCGTCACGCA
>NZ_JAQGMM010000456.1 GCF_028292365.1 Caballeronia sp. | reverse complement strand
TCCAGAAACAAGTCGACCAGAAGGATGCCGGCGACGAGGAAGCCATGTTCTACGACGCCGACTACATTCGCGCGCTGGAACACGGCATGCCGCCTACAGGCGGCTGCGGCATTGGTATCGACCGGCTAGTCATGCTGCTGACCGATAGTCCGAGCATCCGCGACGTGATCCTGTTCCCGCATCTGCGTCGCGAAGACTGATCGCACGCGGTGACGGCAAGTTTGTAAAAAAGGCGCTGTCGCGCCTTTTTTTCGTTCCGAAGAACGATTGAATTTGTAACTTTCGGTAAAAGCCGCCGACCCGCGCTACCGCTCGACGTGGGTCTGATCTGGAAAACCCTTATAAAACAAGGCCGCTCGGTGTGTGTTCAAGCCGGTGCGTTTCTTGCGTCTGATGGATGCCTGGAAACGTTACAAATTGACAAACCTTACGCTTCAGATTGTTCGACACTGCTTTCGTAAATGAGCAATGTCACAACCGGTAACGCCACACTCTGCCTTGAGACGGAGGTCAAAAATGGATAACAGCAACAACAACATGACCACATCGAATTCACCGAATCCTGGTGCGCCACGCCAGCGCAAGATTCATCCGCTCGTAGCAACCGCCGCGGGCGCGGTGATCATTGCCAGTCTTGCCGCTACGGCAGCCGTCACCGGCCTGTTCCCGAAAGCGTCGAGTACATCACCGACCAACGATCAGACCCAGGCGGCGCAAGTTGCCACACAACCGGCAACGCAACCCGCCGAACCGACTGCTGCTCAGCAACAGCAGGCACAGCAGGAGCAGCTTGCACAACAGCAAGCCCAGCAGCGCGCGGCGGCCCAGGCTGCTCAGCAGGCCCAGCAACAGCAACAGCCGGCGCCTCAAGTGGCGCAGCAGCAGCCTGTACCGGTACAGCAACCCAATTACGCACAACAAGCCCCTGCCCAGCCCGCTTATTGTTCAACTTGCGGTACGGTAGAAGCAATTTCGGCCGTGCGGCATGAAGGCCAGGGAACCGGGATTGGTGCGGTAGGCGGCGCGGTCGCAGGCGGTCTTATCGGTAATCAGTTCGGACGCGGAGGCGGTCGTACCGGCATGACGATTCTCGGCGCGCTCGGCGGCGGTCTCGGCGGCAACGCGGTCGAAAAACATCTGCGCAGCACCACCGACTATTCGGTGCGCGTGCATATGGAAAGCGGCAAGACGCGTTACTTCACTTATCACCAGGCGCCGCCGTTTAACCAGGGTCAGCGCGTACGTATCGAAAACGGTACGCTGGTAGCAGGCTGAGCGGTAACGCGCATTCAAGCGCCCGCATAAAAGCAAAACGGCGATTCCTGATGGAATCGCCGTTTTGCTTTATCTGCATTGATTAGCTCAACTGCCTGCGCCAGAACGTGCGCCGGTTTTAATAATCCGCGTCTTCAATCCACGCCGCCTGGATCGCTTCGAGAATCTTCTCGTTGGAACGCTCAGGGTCGTCGTCGAACCCCGGTAGCTCCGTCACCCAGCGGTGCAAATCCGTAAATCGCACGAATTGCGGATCGACGTTTTGATGCGCGTCGGTCAGTGCCATCGCGATATCCTGCGTGTCTGTCCACTTCATGGCGAGCGCTCCTGTCTCAATGGTCGCTGATTTAAGTTCAGTGATTCTCTTTGGCGTGATTGATGGAGTAGCGCGGGATCTCGACAACCAGGTCCTCGTCTACGGGCGCCATCGCCTGACATGATAACCGCGACGTCGGCTCAAGTCCCCAAGCCTTGTCGAGCAAATCGTCCTCGTCTTCTTCCGACGGCACAAGCGCGTTAAAACCCTCGCGGATGATCACGTGACAGGTCGTGCACGCGCACGATTTTTCGCACGCATGCTCAATCTCGATGCCGTTGTCCAACAGGTTGTCGCAAATGCTCTTCGACGTATCCGCGTCGATCACAGCACCGTCAGGACACAATTCCACGTGAGGTAATACTACGATCTGGGGCATGAATTTCTTTCCGTTCTTTGTACGTGAGAGGCTCGGCGCGTCCGTGGCGATCCGTCAGACTTCGTCGAGCCTGCGGCCGGCAAGCGCGCGGCGAATGCTTTTGTTCATGCGACGGGCAGCGAATTCATCGGTGGCGGCGGCAAGCTCCTTCGTCGCCGTCTCGATCGCATCGACGCTGTCGCCGGCCATGACTGCCGCGAGCTTGACAATGAGCGCGTCAATGTTGACCCGTTCCGCTTCGTCCAGCAGTTCACCGTCCACGCCGAGCGCCGCCTGCGACGCTTCCACCAGCCGTTGCGCGTCGACCTGCGCCTCGCGCAACGCGCGGGCGCGCATGTCGACCTCGGCAGTCGTGAAACTTTCTTCCAGCATGCGCGCGACGTCGTCATCGGCGAGACCGTAGGATGGCTTAACCACCACCGACGCCTCTACTCCGGACAATTGCTCACGCGCAAAGACCGACAACAACCCATCCGCGTCCACCTGGTACGTCACGCGAATGCGCGCAGCGCCGGCGGCCATCGCGGGAATACCGCGCAACTCGAAGCGCGCGAGCGACCGGCAGTCCGAGACCAGCTCGCGCTCGCCTTGCACGACGTGGATTGCCATCGCCGTCTGGCCGTCTTTGAAGGTGGTGAAATCCTGCGCGCGCGCGACCGGAATGGTCGAGTTGCGCGGGATGATCTTCTCGGTCAATCCGCCCATGGTCTCAACGCCGAGCGACAGCGGGATGACATCGAGCAGCAGCCAGTCATCGCCTTCGCCGCGACGATTTCCCGCCAGCAAATCCGCCTGGATCGCGGCACCAAGCGCTACAACCTGATCCGGATCGAGATTGGTCAACGGCGGCTGGCCGAAGTACGTTTCCACTGCGCGGCGGATCACCGGCATGCGCGTGGCGCCGCCAACGAGCACCACACCCTTGATCTCCGCGGGCGCCACTTTGGCATCGCGCAAAGCCTTGCGCGTGGGCGTCAAGGTCCGGGCGACCAGCGCTTCAGTCAGTGCGGCAAAGTCGCTTTCGGTGATAGTGAAATCGATTTTCCGATCATCGGACAACGTGACCTGAATGGTGGCCTCAGAGGCATCCGACAGCGCTTCCTTAGCCGTACGCACGCGGTCGAGCAGCAGACGCACGTCTTCCGGGGAAGCGGGCGTCAGCTTGGATTTCACCAGCACGTGCCGATACAGCACCGCGTCGAAGTCGTCGCCGCCGAGCGCCGAATCGCCGCCCGCCGCGAGCACTTCGAACACGCCTTTGGTGAGCTTGAGAATCGATAGATCGAAGGTCCCGCCGCCCAGGTCATACACGGCGTACAAACCTTCGGATGCGTTGTCCAGTCCGTACGCAATCGCCGCGGCAGTCGGTTCGTTCAAGAGGCGCAGCACGTTCAAACCGGCGAGTTTCGCCGCGTCTTTCGTGGCTTGCCGCTGGGCTTCATCGAAGTAAGCAGGCACCGTGATCACCGCGCCGACCAGTTCGTCGGCAAGCGTGTCTTCCGCGCGATGTCGCAGCGTGGCCAAAATTTCCGCCGATACTTCCACCGGGCTTTTCACGCCATCGATAGTACGAATCTGCACCATGCCCGGTGCATCGACGAAATCGTACGGTGCGTTCTCTGCCCCTTCCACTTCGCTCTTGCCGCGGCCCATGAAACGCTTCACCGACACAATGGTATTGCGCGGATCGAGCGCTGCTTCTTCCTTCGCGACACGGCCGATACGCCGGCCGCCCTTCTCCAGATACCGGACCACCGACGGCAACAGGTAATGGCCGTCTTCGTCGGGCAGCACTTCGGCCACGCTGTTGCGCACGGCGGCGACCAGCGAATTGGTCGTACCAAGGTCAATGCCCACAGCTACCCGCCGCTGATGCGGCGCCGGAGCCATGCCGGGTTCTGAAATTTGCAGTAAAGCCATCGTTGATCTATTGGGGGTTGGTGACGCCCGTAGGTGTCGTCTGGTTTTGTCTGGAACGCGGTGCCTGGGCACACTCAGTCGAGCTTCTCGATCTGCACGCCGATCTCGCTCGCCACGCGTTCAATAAACATCAGCTGGCGCACGGCTTCGCTCGCCGCCTGGTCCGAGTGGCTGTCGATCAACGCCGCCAGTTTCTCGAAGCGGATGCGTTCCTGATCGCGCAGTTCATGAAGCAAAGCTTCGAGCGCGCCAAGATTTTTGGCGTCGGCCGCGTCTTCGATGTTTTCGCGCCATTCCATTTGCTGCATCAGGAAGGCGGGTTCCATTGCGGTGTTGTTCTCTGCATCGGCATGCACGCCGCGCAGTGACAACATATACGTTGCCCGTTTCAGCGGATCGCGTAGCGTCTGGTAAGCCTCGTTTGCCCGCGTGGCCCACTGCATCGCGACCCGTTTTTGCGCGTCGCCAGCGGCCGCAAAACGATCGGGATGCACCTGTGCCTGCACCGTGCGATACGCGTCATCGAGCTTTTTTGCATCGATGGCGTAGGTCGGCGGGAGGTCGAACAGATCGAAGTGACTGTCGTTGAGCGTTGCCATGGTGGAAGAATGAGCAGGAACAAGAAACGTTGAAAACCAGCGGTGCTAAAGAAAAAGGCGGCACGCGCCGCCTCTTTGCTGTTCTTTTACGAAGCTATACGCGAAAAGATTCGCCGCAACCGCACTCGTCTTTCACGTTTGGGTTGTTGAACTTGAATCCTTCGTTCAGCCCTTCACGCGCGAAATCCAGCTCGGTGCCGTCGATATAAGCCAGACTCTTTGGATCGACAATGATCTTCACGCCGGCCGACTCGAACACCTTGTCTTCCGGTGCGAGCTCGTCCACATATTCGAGCTTGTAAGCGAGGCCCGAGCAGCCGGTCGTGCGCACGCCGACGCGCAGGCCAACGCCCTTGCCGCGTCGAACCAGATACTTCTGCACGTGCTGTGCTGCCTTGTCCGTCATCGTGATTGCCATAGTCTCTCTTCGGCAGCCGCTGGTCCGGAGTCAGTCGTTTCTCCGGCCGCAAACTGCAGCCTTGCTTTGAATCGAAAACCAGAGCGCCCGATCAACACGATACCGAAGCGCCCTTCCCGAATATTGCGATCCTGCGAGTCCCGCTTAAGCCGCTTAAGCCGCGTGTTGCTTGGACTCAACCGGAGCAGCTTCCGACGTGCTCGCGCCATGACGTTGCTTGTAGTCAGCAACGGCGGCCTTGATTGCGTCTTCAGCAAGGATCGAACAGTTTTTCTTCACCGGCGGCAGCGCCAGTTCTTCGGCGATGTGCGTGTTCTTGATCGTCAGCGCCTGATCCAGCGTCTTGCCCTTCACCCACTCGGTCACGAGCGAGCTGGAAGCAATAGCCGAACCGCAGCCGTACGTCTTGAACTTCGCATCTTCGATTACGCCATCCGCACCCACGCGGATCTGCAGCTTCATCACGTCGCCGCAGGCCGGCGGACCGACCATGCCGGTGCCAACGGTGTCGTCGTCCTTGCCGAACGAACCAACATTGAGCGG
>NZ_JAQGMM010000437.1 GCF_028292365.1 Caballeronia sp. | reverse complement strand
AAATGCGGCGACCGGGTGTTCAAATATTCCTGAAAGTCCGCAGCCACTTCCGGATGCCGCAGCGCAAACTCAACTGTCGCCTTCAAATAACCAAGCTTGCTGCCGCAATCAAACCGCGTGCCGTGATACTTGTACGCAAGCACTTGCTCATCGGCGAGCAATGACTGAATAGCATCCGTCAGCTGCAACTCCCCACCCGCGCCCGGCTTTAACGCGCGAATGTGATCGAATACACGCGGCTTCAGCACATATCGCCCAACCACACCGAGATTCGATGGCGCCACCTCGGGTTCCGGCTTCTCCACAATCCCCGACAACTTGAAAATATTGTCTTCCCACTCTTTCCCGTCAATCACACCGTATGACTTGGAATCCTGTGCCGGGATCTCTTCTACACCAATAACCGAGCTGTGATAGTGATCGAAGACTTCAATCATCTGCGTCATCACCGGCGGGGTGCCGTACAACAAGTCATCCGCGAGAATCACGGCGAACGGGTTGTCGCCGACCAGCTTTTCCGCGCACAGCACGGCGTGGCCCAAACCGAGCGCTTCGGCCTGACGCACGTAGAAACAGTCGACATGGCTCGGCTTGATGCTGCGCACGAGATCAAGCAGCTTCTGCTTTCCGCGTGCTTCCAGTTCGGCTTCAATTTCATACGATTTGTCGAAGTGATCTTCGATCGCGCGCTTGCTGCGCCCCGTCACGAAGATCATCTCCGTGATGCCGGCAGCCATGGCTTCCTCAACCGCGTATTGAATCAGCGGCTTGTCGACAACAGGCAACATCTCTTTCGGGCTGGCCTTGGTCGCGGGGAGGAACCGGGTACCGAGACCCGCAACCGGGAAAACCGCTTTCGTAACTTTTAGCATTTGATGACCCTGATCCTCGTATCGTGTTTAAACGTCAAGCCTGAAACGTTGGGCATGGAAGCAGATGCCATGATGCAGGTTGATGCGTTGATAAAAAAGTGCGCCGAGATTAATTCTTCAAGCATAAATACGCACTTTGCTATAAGGCGAAACAAGCAATCGGTTGTTTTCAGGGCTTAGCCGGCCGCATTTGGCCGGCTAAATCCGTCGAAGGCCTATGCCGGAAGTCGCGACAACTGCGCTTTCAGCTTGTCAGAAGTCGATTCGAAATCCGCCAGCCGCTTGCGCTCCTGCTCAACCACCGCGGCCGGCGCACGCGCCACGAAACTCTCGTTTTCCAGCTTCACACGGGCTTTCGCGATCTCCTGCGTCAGTCGATCCACTTCCTTCGTGAGCCGTTCGCGTTCAGCCGCAACATCAATTTCGACCTTCAACACCAGCTTGTTCGTCCCTACGATAGCAACTGGCGCGCCACTTGCCTCCGCGTCGAGCTCGGATTCGTCGGCAATGATCTTTACTTCAGACAAACGCGCCAGCGCCTGGACGTAAGGCGCGAATGACTTGAGCCGTGCTTCGTCGCCGGTTGCCAGCAGCGGCACTTTGACCGCCGGCGACAGATTCATCTCGCCGCGCAGATTACGACATGAATCGATGATGGCCTTCAGTTCGGCTGCCCACTGTTCAGACGATTCATCAATCTTGGACGGCTCCGCGACCGGGTATTGCTGGATCATGATAGATGCGGTTTGCCCGTGTTGCGTGGGTTGCGGATACCGGTCGGTCAGCGGGGCAACCTTCTGCCACAAGGCTTCCGTGATGAACGGAATCACCGGATGCGCGAGGCGCAGCACCGTTTCCAGCACGCGAAGGAGGGTGCGGCGGGTGGCGCGTTGCTGCTCGGGCGTGCCGGTCTGGATCTGCACCTTGGCTAGCTCAAGATACCAGTCGCAATACTCGTCCCAGACGAATTTGTAGATTGCGCTTGCTACGTTGTCGAAACGGTAATCGGCAAAACCCTTCTCCACTTCGGCTTCCACGCGCTGCAAAAGCGACACGATCCAGAAGTCTGCCTGGGAGAAATGAAGGTATCCACCCGGTCCGCAATCGCCTGCTTCGCATTCCTCCGGCTTACCGAAACCACAGTCGTGGCCCTCGGTATTCATCAGGACAAAGCGAGTAGCATTCCACAGCTTATTGCAAAAATTACGATATCCCTCGCACCTTGCCAGATCAAAATTTACATTGCGACCGAGCGTTGCCATGGACGCCATCGTGAAGCGCAGCGCGTCCGTGCCGAACGGCTGGATCCCGTCAGGGAACTCCTTGCGGGTCTTTTTCTCGATTTTCTCGGCTTGCTTCGGATTCATCAGGCCGGTAATTCGCTTGGAAACGAGCGTTTCCAGGTCGATTCCGTCGACAATATCGATCGGGTCGAGCGTATTGCCCTTGCTCTTCGACATCTTCTGGCCTTCCGCGTCGCGCACGAGACCGTGGACGTAGACCGTGTCGAAAGGGACCTTGCCGGTGAAATGCGTGGTCATCATCACCATCCGGGCGACCCAGAAGAAGATGATGTCGAACCCTGTTACGAGTACCGAGGAGGGCAGGAAGTGCTTGAGTTCCGGCGTTTCGTTCGGCCAGCCGAGCGATGAAAACGGCACGAGCGCCGATGAAAACCATGTGTCGAGCACATCGTCATCGCGTTTGAGGGCGCCGGTGTAGCCCTTTTCCGTGGCTTCCGCGCGGGCTTCTTCTTCCGTCTTCGCCACGAAGATTTCGCCGTTATCGCCGTACCAGGCCGGAATCTGGTGGCCCCACCAGAGTTGACGCGAGATACACCAGTCTTGGATGTTTTCGAGCCACTGGTAATAAGTGGTCGACCAGTTTTCCGGCACGAACTTGATTTCACCGTCGCGGACCACGTCGAGCGCCGTTTCAGCAATCGATTTACCCGGATGGAACGTGCCTTCCGGCGCCGGCTTGCTCATGGCGACGAACCATTGATCGGTGAGCATCGGCTCGATCGCTACGCCGGTGCGGTCACCACGCGGCACCATCAGCGCGTGCGGCTTGACGGATTCGAGCAGGCCGAGCGCTTCCAGGTCGGCTACGACTTCCTTGCGGGCGACGAAACGATCCATGCCGCGATACTTTTCCGGCGCGTTCTCGTTGATCCTGGCGTCGAGCGTGAGGATCTCGATCATCGGCAACTTGTGGCGCAGGCCGACCTGATAGTCGTTGAAGTCGTGCGCGGGCGTGACCTTGACCACGCCGGTGCCGAACTCGCGATCCACGTAATCGTCGG
>NZ_JAQGMM010000431.1 GCF_028292365.1 Caballeronia sp. | reverse complement strand
GCTTCTGAGCGCTGTGGCGCAACAGACCGTCAGTTAGCGGCCTGCATAAGGTAATGTGAGCGTACTTAGAGGTGGTTTCAAAAAGACGTGAAGGGGGCTGTTAACTTCATGGACATGCTGTTAACCTTGGTCGTCGTGACGACGAGGTCAAGGGGATGGACAAGCCAATCATTGACGACGAATTGTGGAAACGAATCGAACCCTTACTGCCACAGCCGAAGCCTCGACGCGAGAAGTACCCGGGTCGCAAGCCGATACCCGATCGCGCCGCATTGAGCGGCATTTTGTTTGTGTTGCGCACCGGGATGCGTTGGCGCGATCTACCCGCCGAAATGGGTTGCGGCTCTGGCGTGACGTGTTGGCGCCGCTTGCGCGACTGGCAAGAAGCCGGCGTGTGGGATCGATTGCACGAGCTGATGCTTGCCGAGTTACGTGCAGCCGACCAAATCGACCTCGCACGCGTGAATCTCGATTCGTCTACCGTGCGAGCTATCGGGGCGGGCCAAAAACAGGGCCGAACCCCGTAGATCGTGGGCGACCGGGCTCCAAGCACCATGTTGCTACCGACGCAAACGGGGTGCCGCTCTCGATCAATTTGACCGGTGCACATCGCCATGACGTCACACAATTGTTGACGCTCATTGACGCGATTCCGCCCATTCGTGGTATCCGCGGGCGCCCTTTGCAAAAGCCTCAAGTCGTCTATGCCGATCGCGGATACGACTCCGAAGCACACCGGCGAAAATTGCGCGATCGGGGTATCAAACCCGTTCTTGCCAAGCGCCGCACCGAGCATGGCAGTGGCCTCGGAAAATACCGATGGGTAGTCGAACGTACTCATGCTTGGTTCCATAATTTCCATCGTCTTCGAGTCCGCTATGAGCGACTTGCCAAGATCCATGAAGCCTTCCTGAAGTTCGCGGCGTGCCTCATCTGCTGGAGCACCCTTAAGCGATCTACTCAGCCTTTTTGAAACCGCCTCTAATACTACAGCCGTAGATGCAAAGAACCTGGTGGTACGCAACCGCGGCGCCGGTAATGGTATTGCTGGGCGCGGTACTGATGCCTGCGCCGCCATGTGGACCACGACAGCACGTACTCGATTGAATGAGCACCACGCCATAACAAGCGGCAAAGCAGTCGGCGGATCTCCTGCACGGTTAGCGGCACCGAACCGTCAGGTGTTTTTTTTGCCTTGTACCCGCAGGGTGACGAGCGCTGCGTGAGCCAGCAAAGCCAGCGTGATGTGCCGGTACCAACCCTGCCACCGGCGCACCTCATACTGATCGAGACCGCATTCGCCTTTGGCCGCCTCAAACCCCACCTCTATTTCCCAGCGCCGGCCAGCGACGTTGACCAGCGTCTGCCGCGTGGCCTTGCTGCGCGGTGCATATACGACGTAATACGCATGCTCTCGTTTCTCATCAAGGCTGCGCCGCACCAGCAAATAATGCCCGAAGCGACGCTCTTCGGCGGTAATCTGCAGGCGCCATAGCGGCGTGAGCGCCCAGTCATACAGGCGCTCGCCTTTGGCTCCGGCACCGGCGGATAGGCGTCGCCATGCCCGTGCTGGCAGAGCTTGTGCGATCTTGTCGGCTCGCATAGAGGTAGGACCCTCCCACCACAGCGGTTCGTTCTTCGCGACCGCCAGCACAAATGGTTGCGCGCGCGACTCGAGCCACAGCCGCAGCTGACGGTCACCTCCATACACTTCGTCACCCGTGACCCACCCACAGGGCACACCAGCATCCAGCGCCCGCTCGAGCATGCTGCAGGCAATCTGCGGCTTCGTCGCAAACTCTACCGACTCGGGAATGCCCGCCGCTTCGCAGCGCGCACGGTCGTCTGTCCACGCCTGCGGCACATACAGTTCGCGGTCGATGAACGCGCTGCCTCCGTGGCCCGCGTAGCAGAGGAACACACCGATCTGGCTGTTCTCGATGCGGCCTGCCGTGCCACTGTACTGGCGCTGCACACCTGCCAAGTGCTCCCCCTTCTTGACGAAACCGGTCTCGTCCACAATGAGTACCGTGTCACGCTCGCCAAGTTGTTCAACGACGTATTCCCGCAGCACGTCGCGCGCAGCATAGGCATCCCACTGCGCTCGCTCGAGCAGGTGTTGCACGCCGTCGGGCGTGGCTTCGCCGATCCACTCAGCGAGTTGCCAGCCGTTCTTGCGTTCAATCGCGCCGAGCAGGCCCTTCAGGTACGCCAATGTACGCTGCCGAGGCTCGGGCCGTCTGAACAGGCCGCCCAGCCGCTCGTGCAATACATCCAGTTCCCGTTCCCACGCTTTCGCAACTGTCTCCATAGGCTCATATACACGTAGTAATCCTAATTAACTATAGTACAAAAATCTACGGCTGTAATACTAAATACCATCCGAGGGCGTCATGAAGACCATCCATATCCAGAGCGGCGCGTTGCGCGCTACCTTTTTCACTGCGGCTATCGCGACCATGTTGACCCTTGGCGCCTGCGGCGGCTCGGGCTCAACCAGCAAACAATTACGCAGTTCGGGATCCGGAGCGATACCGACCACTGGCGGCAGCGGCGGCGGTAGAGGTAGCGGAACAGGCAGTTCGGGTGAGGGCGGCGGGAGCACCACGGCCGGCGGTGAAACAGGCGCCGGCGCCGGCTCCGATGGTGGCGGTTCCGGTGCAGGTGCAGGTGCAGGCATAGGCACTGGCGGTGGAGGCGCTGGCTCTGGCGGAGGGACGGTCGTTGCTGGCGGCGGCACGGTGGAGGAACCGGCGGTACCGGTGGCGGTACGGGTGGTGGAACTGGCGACGGTTCAGGTGGCGGGATTGGTGGTGGTTCAGGCGGTGGAACTGGCGGCGGTAGCGGAGGCGGCACAGGCGGCGGTGCCTCGGTGACGACCCCCGTTGCGGCCGCGCTTGGCGGAGCGGGCAACGTTGTATCTGCAGCGGGCAATGCAGTGACGGGCGTAGGCACGATAGTCGGCAACGCAAACATTCCCGGCGTCAGCACCGGCACAACACAGGCAGCAGGCGGTGTCGTCTCGCATCTCGGCGACGCAGTCGATGCCCTGGGTAACGGCGTCTCGCAAGGGCTCGGCCAGATTGGTTCGAGTGCTAACCCCGTGGGCACGACGCTCGCCAGCACCGGCAATGTGGTTCAACAAGTCGGCGCTGCCATCAGCAGTACCGGCGATCTGGTGACCAGCGTGGGCAGCGGCGCGCTCTCCCCGCTTGCCCCTGTAACAACGCCGTTGGGCAGCGTGGTAGGTACCCTCGGCAACGCCGTTACGCAAACCGGCGGTGCACTCGGCACGACGCTTTCTACCGGCGTAGTCAACCAGATCACGCAGCAGGCCAGCACGGCAATCACACCGATCACCGCGTTAGCCGGCGCGCTGACGCAGACCGCTGGCTCCGCAACCGGCCTCGGCGCACCCACCGACAATCTGCTCGCCATGCTCGGCGGTGTACTCAAGTCGACGGGCAGCACAGTCGCTTCAACGGGCAACAATCCGCTTGCAACCGGTCTTGGCGGTGTCGTGTCCACTGCGGGCAGCACGCTCGCATCAGCCGGCGGTCTTGTGAACGGCACACCGGGCACCAACCCCTTCTCGCCAGTCACAGGCATCCTCTCAGGCCTGACAGGGGGCGCGGGTGGGACAGGTTCGAGTGGCCCACCCGCGCCCGTCACGAGCCTGGTGAGTGGCTTGACGGGAGGTCTGACAGGCGCTGGCGGCACGGGCGGCGCAGCCGGTGCGCTCTCTCCCATAAAAGGCCTGGTCGGCGGCGTGGCAAGCACGGTCTCAAGCCTTGGCGCCGCACCGGGAGCTGCCGGTCCGTTGGCTCCCATTGCAGGCCTGGTCAGCGGCTTGACGAGTGTCGCAGGCGGTGCCGGTTCAACACCGGGGGCAGGCCCAACCGCGTCTCTCACCGGCCTACTCGGCAACTTGACGAACACCGTAGGCGCAGTCGCTACCAGCGTGGCTACACCTGTAGCCGGCGTAGTAGGCGCCACCACGAGCGCGCTGACCAACGCGACATCGGGTGGTGCGGCGGGATCGGGCGGCAATCCGCTCGCGCCGGTGACAAGCCTCGTGGGTGGTCTGACAGGCGCCCTGACCGGCGCTGCATCAGGCACGGGGACGGGAGCAGCGAACCCGGTTGGCGGGCTGCTCGCCTCGGTCACTGGAACGGTCGTAGGAGCAGGCGTAGGCGCGGGGACCACGACGACGAAATCGCCGTCGACCGGTGCAACGACGACCACCACCGGCGTAGGCGTTGGCGTGGGCCTGTCGAGCACCACAGGCAGCGGTGCGGGCAGCAGCTCGCCGGGCAACCCGCTGGGCGGCGTGACCTCGCTGCTGGGCGGTCTGCTAGGCGGGCATAACAAGTGACATGACGCTGCCGCGAAGCTTGGGCCTCGATGCTTGTCACCTGGAGCGATAACTCGAGGCCATCGGGTCCGTGACCCGGACCGCCCCAAGTTCGGGTTCACGGTTTGAAGCATCCTTTCGTTACGTCCTCGCGACGAGGAGGTCGGGTACCGACACCCCTCAATGATCCTTTCAGTGTCCGGTAAACACTTCGTCTTCCCCGGCGCCGCTCTCGGCGCCGGTCTCGCATCCACCAGGACAACTTTCTGCGTGTATTCAAAGACCGCCCAACAACCGCAAGGACACCCGACAAATCCGGATAGATCGAGACAGGAACAAACATAGCCAAAGGTTATGGCCACAAAGAACCGTAGTACAGAGGCATGCAATAGATGCAATAGAAGCAGCACCCAGCATCAAACGATGACGAACGCAGCAGGACCACGGGTCATGTCGATCCGGTCTCCTCCGCAGTTCGCACGAAAAAAGCCAACGAGGGCCGTACCGTGAATATCAAGGAATGGAAATGGACGCTGCTGCTTGCGGCGGTGGCAGCGCATGCCGCCCAAGCGCAGACCAGCGGGCAGCTCGCGCGACCCGCACTGGCGGGTAATCCACTGGACGCGTTGCCGCAAGTGAACGCGCCGCAAAAACCACCTGCCGTTACCGTCGATGTCCAGCCTCAGACCCCGCACATCCAGGAACTCCTCGCGCGTCACTTGACGCCACAAACGATCGAAGTGGAAGGCGTAAAAGCCTTTCCCTTCGATGAAGTCGCGCAACGCTTCACCCAGCTTGTGGGCAAGGACGTCACCATCGGCGAACTAATGGAGATGGCTAACGGCGTGACCGCGCTCTACAAGGAACGGGGTTACGCGCTCTCCTTTGCTTTCGTGCCCGCGCAGACCTTCGAAAACGGTGTCGTACGCATCACCGTGGTGGAGGGTTACGTAGCCGATATCAAGATCAAGGGCGATCCCGGCACCGCTGAAAAACGCATCCGCGCGATCGCTGACCGGATTCGCGCCGACCGGCCGTTACGGCAAGAAACCTTCGAACGTTACGTCAATGTGCTGGGCCTCACGCCCGGCGTGAAGATCGCGGCCACCGTCGCGCCGCCGCAGACCACCGACGGCGCGACCACGCTCGACCTCGATGTCGAGCGCAAGCCGTTTAATATCGCGACCGGCATCGACATGAATCATCCCGGCGTGCAAGGCATTGTTACCGCGACGGAGAATGGCCTGCTCGGCCAAGGCGAGACGCTGGGTGTCTCCGCGCTACTGCCCAAGGGCCGCAACGATCAAACCTTTTTCGACGTCAACGGCTCGTCGCCAATAGGCACCGATGGTTTCACCGTCAAGGCAAATGCATCGCATTACTACGGACATCCTGTCGATAACCCCGGCCTGCCCTCTTACGTCGAGCGCACGGTCATCAATGACAAGGCAGGCTTGTCGGCGTCGTATCCGTTCGTGTTGAGCAACACGCGCAGCCTGATTGGCACGGTGGGCGCATACGCCTCGCACGATGAGGACCGCTACAAGAACACCATCACAGGCGCCCAGCTTGGGCAGCGTTCGCAAGTGCGTGTGACGACGTTGCAACTCGACTACACCGGCGTGGATACGGGAACTGTCCGGCGCGCGAGCCTGAACGTCGCGAAAGCGTTCGATGTGCTTGGCGCATCGAAGTCGGCGGACACCAACATTCCGGGCGTTATCACAACCAACCCCGCGTCACTCACCTTCGTGCGAACGGGCGCCACCGTTTCGCAGACCAGTGAATGGCCGTTCAAGATCGGCACCTCGATTGCAGCAACCGGGCAGTACAGCGCGGATTCCCTGCCGACGTCGGAGCAGATCGCGTTTGGTGGACAACGCTTCGCGCTCGGTTATCAGCCGGGAGAAGTATCGGGTGATTCGGGCTGGGCCGCGTCGGCGGAAATCAACCGGCCGTTTGCGATCGGACTGGCGTTCATGAAGACCTTCACGCCTTACGTTTCCGTCGATACTGCCCACACGTATCTTCACACCGCCGGTGCGAAACCGAGCCGCCTGGCGTCGATAGGCGTGGGCTTCCGGATCTCCGATGCCAAGTACTACAGCCTGGATTTATCGCTGGCGAAACCGGTTGGCGATGCTCCGGTGGAAGGGAACGGCTCGCGCAGCCCGCGCGTAAACGCGACCTTCTCCTACCAATTCAACTGACATGGGACAGACTCTGTCGAACAACCTGTCCGACTAGAGGGTTTGTACAAAACGCTCCCCATGCTTTGTCGTATTCTGTCCGGCACGCAGCACCCGCTCTAGCCGTTCATAGCCGGCAATAATGACAACATGGTCAACATATCAAGAGACGTTTTACCTCCAGGAGGAAGCATGACGGGATTTACCCAACGCGCGCATCGGCATGTCGGACGCATCATGCTTGCCGGTGCACTACTCGCCTCGGCTGCAGCAAGCATGGCGCAAGCGGCATCGCCCACGGGACTCTGGCAAACCATCGACGACAAGACCGGTCAACCCAAGGCGCTTGTGCAAATCGTCGAGGACGGCGACGGCACACTCACCGGCAAGATCCTCACCGGACTCGGCAGCAATGACGATCCGAACCGCCGCTGCACGGCCTGCACGGATTCACGCAAGGACCAGTTGATGAAAGGCATGACCATCATCAACGGCATGAAATCCGATGGCGATACGTGGGACGGCGGCCAGATTCTCGACCCCGAGAACGGCAAGCTGTACAAATGCAAGATGCACCTGGACGATGGCGGACAGAAGCTCGTGGTGCGTGGATACATTGGCGTATCGCTGCTCGGACGCTCGCAAACCTGGGTTCGACAACAGTAGAAACGCTGTGTTTGAATGCTTGACGCACAAAGAAAACCCGGCTGGAGACTTGAGTCTCCAGCCGGGTTTTTTGTGCACGAGCGAGCTTCGCACGCGTATCACGTCGTTTATCCCGCCGCGTGACACACACCGTCAAGCTGCGTGACGCACACCGTCCCGGGGGTATTCAACCGGTTCCGGGGTAAGCGGTCCGAGCGGCACGAGTGGCATAAGCACTGGCCTTGCGTCGGCGTGCATCTCGCCCTGCCGGGTGGCTTCCGCCGCAATCGCATGGCCGCCCAATCCCTCAGGCAACTCCGTTGGCACTCGCATGCGCGAGGTCATCAACGAATACAAACCTTCACTCGCCACGCCGAACAACTGCTGCATTACACGCCCAAGCACACCGGAGTCGTGCCATGCCTTGAAGCGCCGGTGACACGTCTGATACGACGGATATTTGCGCGGCAACGTTGACCATGAAGCGCCGCTATACATCACCCAGAGCACGCCGTTAAGCACGGCACGCGTGTTGGCGTGCGGGCGTCCACGCAACTCTGAACGGGGCCGCAACTCTGGCAACAAAGGTGCGACCATTTGCCATTCTTCGTCGGACATATCGCGGTAAGGCTTCATGGTTCTCTCCAATCACAAGTAAGTGATTAGAAGATACCGATCTGCCCGAACCCCCGGTATCAGACATGTCCGAATCTTGAAATACGGTCCAAAGCCTTACAGCAGTAAGCTCGAGTCGAAATTATGAGTCTCGCATTGTCAATTCGGCCGTTCGGCCAACGCTGTGTCACCTCAGCGAGCGAGGTCAGCGAACTAGGTCAATGAGGTGTCCACCAGCCGGCGCTCCGACTCCAGATATTCCTTCGACTGCATCTCGGTAATCCGCGACACCGTGCGGGCAAACTCGTTGGCCATCGGACCCTCCACGTACAGCTCTTCCGCCGGCACCGCCGCCGACATCAACAGCTTCACCTTGTGGTCATAGAACACGTCGATCAGCCACGTAAACCGCCGCGCCTCCGACGCATTGCGCGGCGACATCTTCGGTACCTCGGAGAGAATCACCGCATGGAAGCGGCTCGCCAGCTCGAGATAATCGTTCTGTGAACGCGGGCCACCGCAGAGCGTCGCGAAGTCGAACCAGACCACGCCATCGGCTTTGCGCAACGCCTTCAGTTCACGCTTCTCGATGCGCAGGATCGGGCTTTCGTCCGGTACCGCGGCAAGCTTCGCGAAGTCGGCACGCAGCGCTTTGTCAGCGGCGGCGCCCAGCGGCGTGTGATACGCAGTCACTTGCGACAAAGTACGCTTACGATAATCCGTGCCGGCATCCACATTAATCACGTCCAGCTTCGACTTGATCAGCTCAATGGCGGGCAGCAACCGGTCGCGGTGCAAACCATCGGGATAGAGCAAGTCAGGGTCGTAGTTCGACGTCATCACGAACTGCACACCGGCGCCAAACAGCCGGTCGAGCAGTCGATAAAGAATCATGGCGTCGGCAATATCCGAGATATGAAACTCGTCGAAGCAGATCAACCGATAACGCTTCGCCACGCGTCGCGCGAGTTCATCGAGCGGATCGGACGTGCCCTTCAACTCTTCGAGCTCACGATGCACCTCGCGCATGAACTCGTGGAAATGCAGGCGTGTCTTGCGCTGCACCGGCACGACCGCGAAGAAGCTGTCCATCAGGAAGCTCTTGCCGCGCCCCACTCCGCCCCACATGTAGACGCCGCGCGGCAACTCCGGATGCACGATCAGCTTCTTGAACGCATTCGAGCGGCGCGCCTTGTACGCCACCCACTCATCGTAGCAGCGCTGCAAACGTTCGACCGCCGCAAGTTGCGCCGCGTCCGATTGATAACCCCGCGTCTGCAGTTCGTTTTCGTAGTATTCGTTGACGTTCATGGTGCGAGGTTTTTCAAGGCTAAGAAAGATACAGGCCGTGGATAAAACAAAGGCGAGCGGGAAAAACTCCCGCCCGCCTTCGTCTTGCCGCTCAAACGATGCCGCAATTACATATTGAGCGCGCGTTTGTCGACGGCGAGCGCTGCTTCGCGCATCACTTCGGACAACGACGGGTGCGGATGGCAGATCCGGCCGATATCTTCCGATGCCGCCTTGAACTCCATCGCCACCACCGCTTCAGCGATCAGGTCCGACGCGTTCGCCGCAATGATGTGGCAACCGAGCAATTCGTCGGTCTTCGCATCGGCGATCATCTTGACGAACCCGTCCGCCTTGCCGATACCCAGCGCGCGGCCGTTCGCCATCATCGGGAACTGACCGGTCTTGATCTCGCGGCCTTCAGCCTTGAGCTGCTGCTCCGTCTTGCCGACCCACGCAATTTCCGGTTCGGTGTAGATCACCCACGGAATGCAGTTGTAGTCGATATGCGGCTTCTGACCATCGATAATTTCGGCCACCAGCACGCCTTCATCTTCAGCCTTGTGCGCGAGCATCGGGCCACGCACCACGTCGCCGATCGCGTACACGTTCGGCACGGTGGTCGCGCAGTGGTCATCGACGGGAACAAAACCGCGTTCGTCCGTCTTCAGGCCGATAGATTCCAGACCGAGGTTGTCCGTGTTCGGCACGCGGCCGATCGACACGATCAAACGGTCAGCGTCGAGCGTCTGCGCGTTGCCGTCCTTGTCCGTGTAGGCCACTGAAACGCTCGAATCCGTCGTCTTCACTTCGCCGATCTTCACGCCGAGGTGAATGTCCAGACCTTGCTTCTTGAATTGCTTCGCCGCTTCTTTCGCGAGCGAGTCGTCGCATGCGCCGAGGAACGCGGGCAACGCTTCGAGCACCGTGACGTCCGCGCCCAGGCGACGCCACACCGAACCCAGTTCCAGCCCGATCACGCCCGCGCCGATCACGGCAAGCTTCTTCGGCACGGCGTCGAATGACAGCGCACCTTCATTGTCCGCGACAATCTTGTTGTCGACCGGAATGCCCGGCAGATGGCGCGCCTTCGATCCCGTGGCGATGATCACGTTCTTCGCCGTCACGGTTTCGGTTTCTGCTTCGCCGCTCACTTCAATCTGCACGCCGGCGTCCGTCTTGCCGGTGAACTTGCCATGACCCTTCAGCCACGTGATCTTGTTCTTGCGGAACAGGAACTCGATGCCCTTCGTCATCTTCTCGACAATGCCTTCCTTGCGGGCAAGCATCTTCGTGAGATCGAGCTTCACATCGCCCACGTTGATACCGTGATCGCCGAGGTGATGCAAAACGTTTTCAAATTCTTCCGACGAAGCCAGCAGCGCTTTCGACGGAATGCAGCCCACGTTCAGACACGTGCCGCCAAGCTTCAGGTTACCGGCCGGGTTCTTCCAGCTTTCAATGCACGCAACCGACTTGCCGAGCTGTGCCGCACGAATCGCCGCGATGTACCCACCAGGGCCTGCACCAATCACGACGACATCAAATTCTTTGGACATGACTATCCTTCTCTTGTTGGATACACGGCGCGTCCGGGCCTACCGAACGCGCCATGAGTCCCAAATAAGGTTTTACTGCCAGATTTAAAGGGCCAACGACAGCTTAGATGTCCAGCAGCAAGCGCGACGGATCTTCCAGCGCATCCTTCATCGCGACCAGCGACAACACCGCTTCACGGCCATCGATGATCCGGTGGTCGTAAGACAGTGCCAGGTAGTTCATCGGACGAATCACGATCTGGCCGTTCTCGACCACCGCGCGTTCCTTCGTTGCGTGCACGCCCAAAATAGCCGACTGCGGCGGGTTGATAATCGGCGTGGACAACATGGAACCGAACACACCGCCGTTCGAGATCGAGAACGTACCGCCAGTCATTTCTTCGATCGAGAGCTTGCCGTCGCGCGCCTTCACGCCGTATTCAGCAATCTTCTTTTCGATGTCAGCCAGGCTCAATTGATCCGCATTGCGAACGATCGGCACGACCAGACCACGCGGCGAACCGACAGCAATACCGATGTCGAAGTAACCGTGATAGACAATATCGTTGCCGTCGATCGACGCGTTCACCAGCGGATACTTTTTCAGCGCGTGGACAGCAGCCTTCACGAAGAACGACATGAAGCCGAGCTTCACGCCATGTTCCTTCTCGAACTTGTCCTTGTACTTGTTACGCAGGTCCATCACCGGCGCCATGTTCACTTCGTTGAACGTGGTCAGAATGGCGTTGGTTTGCTGCGACTCGAGCAGACGCTCGGCGATACGTGCACGGAGACGCGACATTGGAACGCGTTGCTCCGGGCGGTCCTTCAGCCATTGGTCAGCACCCGGCGCCTTCACGTCCGGCAGAGACGGCTTGGCAGCCTTGGCCGGAGCCGGTGCCTTTGCAGCCGGCGCCGAAACCGCAGCGGAAACAGCCGGCGCGCCTTGCGTTGCAGCCAGTGCATCGCCCTTCGTGATACGGCCATCGCGGCCCGAACCCGAAACCTGGTCGCTCGAGACGTTCTTCTCAGCCAGGATCTTCGCAGCCGAAGGCGAAGCCGAGGTGTTCGAAGCCGACGCGCTGGCCGATGCGCTGGCCGCTACCGGTGCAGCTTCTTGTTGCGGTTGCGCGGCCGGTGCCGGCTGCACTTCGGCAGCGCCTGCGGCGGCAGCAACTGGCGCTGCGCCCGCTTTTGCATCCGTATCGATCGTCGCGATCAATTCTTCGGCCGTCACTATATCGCCGTCATGCTTGATCACTTGCGCCAGCACGCCTGCAGCCGGTGCCGGCACTTCCAGCACGACCTTATCCGTTTCGACTTCGACGAGAATTTCGTCGATGGCAATTGCTTCGCCCGGCTTCTTCTTCCACGTCAGCAAAGTGCCTTCGGACACGGACTCAGAGAGCTGGGGAACCTTGACTTCTACGATAGACATTATGTTTTTTCCTGAATGTATCTGGGTACAACGTCAATTCCTGGAGAGTTCGACGCCGTCAATTTCTGGATGACCAGAGCGTGTAAATGCAGCGCGTCTAACCAATCAATGGCGAGCGCTGCTTGTGCATTCCACGTTCAAAATCGAAACTCGAATCACAGGACAGCGCACGAAAAACCGGGGAGCCGCCAACAGCGGCACTCCCCGGTCACAGCCGTTACTTCGAGATCGTCTGCGCGCCCTTCAACCGGCCAAACGCGCCTTCGATCAGCGCCTTCAGCTGCTCGTAGTGTTTCGCGTAATAGCCGACTGCCGGGGATGCCGATGCCGGACGGCCGCTGTAAGCCAGCTTCTGTCCTTCACGCATGCCTTCACGCAGATGATGCTCGACGTAAAACCAGGCGCCCTGGTTCTGCGGCTCGTCCTGTGCCCAGACCACTTCGTTCGCGTTTTCGTATTTCTTGATTTCCGCGTCGAACTGCTTGTGGGCGAACGGATACAACTGCTCGATACGGATGATCGCAACGTCGTTCGCCTTCGCTTCGCGACGATGCGCCACGAGGTCGTAATACACGCGACCCGAGCACACGATCACGCGCTTGACCTTCTTCGGCTCGATCGTGCCATCCACTTCGCCGATGATCGGCTGGAACGAGCCCTTCGCCAGCTCCGACAGATCCGACACCGCTTCTTTGTGGCGCAGCAGCGACTTCGGCGTAGCGACGATCAGCGGCTTCCTGAACAAGCGGATCATCTGACGGCGCAACAGATGGAAAATCTGCGCCGGCGTGGTCGGCTGGACCACTTGCATGTTGTGATCTGCACAAAGCTGCAGGAACCGTTCGATACGCGCCGAGGAATGCTCCGGACCCTGACCTTCATAACCGTGCGGCAGCAGCATGGTGAGGCCTGATACACGGCCCCACTTCACTTCGCCCGACGAGATGAACTGGTCGATCACCACTTGCGCGCCGTTCACGAAGTCGCCGAATTGCGCTTCCCACGCGACCAGCGTGTTCGGCTCCGCGGTGGAATAACCGTACTCGAAACCGAGCACTGCTTCTTCCGACAACACCGAGTCGATCACGGTGAACTTCGCCTGACCTTCAGCAATGTTCTGCAGCGGAATGTACGTACCGTCGTTCCAGCGTTCGCGGTTCTGATCGTGCAGCACGGCGTGACGATGCGTGAACGTGCCACGGCCCGAGTCCTGGCCCGTAAGACGCACGGCGTAACCCGATGCCACCAGCGACGCGTAAGCCAGATGCTCGCCCATGCCCCAGTCGAGCTTTGCTTCGCCACGGCCCATCGCGCGACGATCGTTGATCACGCGCTCGACCAGCGGATGCACCTTGAAGTTATCGGGAACCGTGGTGATGCGGTCCGCGAGGCGCTTCAGTTCAGCCAAAGGAACGGCCGTGTCAGCGGCATCGGTCCACTTGCGGTTCAGGAACGGAACCCAGTCCACCGCGTACTTGCTCTTGTAGTTCGAGAGCACCGGGTCGACCGTGTGATGACCATCGTCCATTGCCTGGCGATACGCTTTCACGTAACCGTCAGCGTCGTCCGCCGTGATCACGCCTTGCTGCACGAGCTTTTCAGCGTACAGCGCGCGCGTACCCGGATGTTTCGCAATCGTCTTGTACATCAGCGGCTGCGTGACCGCCGGCGTGTCCTGTTCGTTGTGACCCAGCTTCCGGAAACAGATGATGTCGACAACCACGTCCTTGTGGAACTGCATGCGGAAGTCGATTGCCAACTGCGTGCACAGCACGACCGCTTCCGGATCGTCGCCGTTCACGTGCAGAACCGGCGCTTCGATCATCTTCGCCACGTCCGAGCAATACAGCGTCGAGCGCGCATCGCGCGGGTCGGACGTCGTGAAGCCGATCTGGTTGTTGATGACGATATGCAGCGTGCCGTGCGTGCCGTAACCGCGCGTTTGCGCGAGGTTCAGCGTTTCCATCACCACGCCCTGACCGGCAAATGCCGCGTCGCCGTGGATCTGGACCGGCAGCACTTGCAGGCCGTCGATGTCGCCGCGACGATCCATACGTGCCTTGGCCGAACCTTCGACCACCGGGTTCACGATTTCAAGGTGCGACGGGTTGAACGCAAGCGACAGGTGAACCGGGCCGCCATCGGTTGAAACGTCCGACGAGAAACCCTTGTGATACTTCACGTCACCGGCCGGCAGGTCATCGACGTGCTTGCCTTCGAATTCGGCGAACAGGTCAGCCGGCATCTTGCCCAGCGTGTTCACCAGAACGTTCAGACGTCCGCGGTGAGCCATGCCGATGATGATTTCCTGCACGCCGGCAGCGCCCGCGTGGCGCACGACTTCGTCCATCGACGCAATGAAGCTCTCGCCGCCTTCCAGCGAAAAGCGCTTCTGGCCGACGTACTTCGTGTGCAGAAAACGCTCGAGCCCTTCAGACGCCGTCAGGCGCTGAAGAATGTGCTTTTTCTTGTCGGGGGAGAAATTCGGGGTGGAGCGGATCGATTCGAGCTTCTCTTTCCACCAGCGCTTCTGTTCCGGATCGCTGATGTACATGAACTCGGCGCCGATCGTGCCGCAGTACGTGTCACGCAATGCCTTCACGATTTCACGCAGCGAAGCCTGTTCGAAACCGAAATACAGGTTCTGTGCATGGAACATCTGATCCATGTCCGCTTCAGTGAAGTCGTAGAACGCGGGTTCGAGCTCAGGAATGGCCGGGCGCTCGCGGCGCTTCAGCGGATCGAGGTTGGCCCATTGGGAGCCGAGGAAACGGTAAGCGCCAATCAGCGACTGGACATAGACCTGCTTGCGCGCGGTCGCCAGATCACCACTGCTCTCGCGCGGCACGAAGCCGTTCGATTTCGCGCGTTGCGCGAACGATTCGACGATCGGGCCGTGGGCCACGTCGTTGTGATTCGTCCCATCCGATGCAGGCACGTTCTGCAACGCATCGAAATAGGTACGCCAGGTCTCGGGCACTGACGCGGGATTATCGAGATATGCCTCGTACTGTTCTTCAACATACGGGGCATTACCGCCGAACAAATAGGAGTTCAGCTGGGAATTCTTCATCATTTTTACGCTCACCTTTCTTCGAGTTTCTCGAGAAATAGCGGGTTACTCAACCTTCCGCAACACGGCCTGACCGTTTAGCGGATTGCGCGAATCAAGTCTGCTTGGAAGGACCTAAAACTGGCAATGCATCCTCTAGCATAGCACAGATCATTACGTCGACGCGCCGATAGCCGCACCCAGGATGCTTATCCAGCGGGCTTGCAGGCACCTTTCGCGAATAAGGGACACATGGATCAGGCCGTGCTCAGCCAATAAAAAAGTCGCCCGAAGGCGGCCTTTCCCAACACGCTGATTCGTGTGAATTATTCGCGTGAATCAGTCCACTGCGCCCTTACGGCTGGCGCTACGGCGCTCGTGCTCCTTCAGGTAACGCTTACGCAGACGGATGGACAACGGCGTAACTTCGACCAGTTC
>NZ_JAQGMM010000386.1 GCF_028292365.1 Caballeronia sp. | reverse complement strand
TGTCGTTGCCGGTCGCACTCGTGATCTGGTTGCTGCCGTTGATCGCGGTGATGGTGACCTCCATTCGTTCCTCCGATGAACTCGTCGAAGGCAATTACTGGGGCTGGCCACGGCACTTTTCGCTGATCGCCAACTACAGTGACGCGCTGACGACTTCGCCGATGCTTCACTATTTGTGGAACAGCGTGCTCATCACGGTACCCGCTGTGATCGGTTCGATCGTGCTGGCTTCGATGGCCGGTTTCGCCTTGGCGATCTATTCGTTCCGGGGTAACACCACGTTGTTCGCGACGTTTGTCGCCGGAAACTTCGTCCCTATCCAGATCCTGATGATCCCGGTGCGGGACCTGTCCTTGCAGATGGGCATCTTCAATACGGTCGGCGCGCTAATCCTGTTTCATGTCTCGTTTCAGACCGGTTTTTGCGCGCTGTTCCTGCGCAATTTCATCAAGCAGTTGCCGTTCGAGTTGGTCGAGGCCGCACGTATTGAAGGGGCGAATGAGTGGACGGTGTTCTTTCGCATCGTCCTGCCGTTGATTCGTCCGGCGCTGGCCGCATTGGCAATCCTGGTCTTTACCTTCGTGTGGAATGACTACTTCTGGGCGCTGTGCCTCACCACGGGAGACGAGGCGGCGCCCATTACCGTAGGTGTTGCCGCGCTCAAAGGTCAGTGGGTGACGTCGTGGAACCTGGTCTCGGCGGGATCGATACTCGCCGCGTTGCCGTCCGTCATGATGTTCTTCGCGATGCAGCGGCACTTCGTTGCCGGGCTGACGTTCGGGGCAACGAAGGGCTAGGGCGGCGAGCTATTGGGCCGACCGCTTTTCGATCTGGACAACGACATAGTCTGTCGTTGAAGGCTGTTCAAGAGCCGAAAAAGGCCCATAAAACGCGCTAAATCCCGCTAATTGGGCAGCTTTGATTTATTCATCGATGACCCCTCCAGTCCTGCCTCCGACCCGCCGATATACCTTCGATAGAAGGTACACGACGAGTCGGAGACAATTGGATGAAAACATTGAAAACGCCTGCACTATCCCATTCTGCGGGATATGCCAGCCTCTTTAGTCACCTCAGTTTGCGCACCAGCATCACGCTTGTGTTGACGGTTTTTGCCGCGCTGTTGATCGCGGTTAGCGCACTGGCTGGCGTCGCACTTCAAACCAGCAATGCTGCGATAGAAAAGATGTACACGGAAGACACGCGCTCGCTGCTTCAGATCAAAAGCAGCTATGAACACGTGATGCATGCGCGTCTCGCGCTGGGCAGCTTTGCGGCGCTCTACGGACTCGGCGATGTTCAGCCGGCGCTGCTGGAGGGTGCACATGGCGACCTGCGTCAATCCGATAAGGAAGTGCGCGCGTACCTCGCAACCGCATCGGCGGACGATACAGAAACAGCGCTGCGCACCCGCTTTGTCGCTGCGCGTCAGAAGTACCTGCATGACGGTCTGGAAGCCTCGTTCGACGCGTTGGGTAAAAGCGATTTCTCGGCCTACAAGTCGTTGCAGGGCGCTGAAACGGAAGCGCTGGCGAATAACTTCAGCGCACAAGTGGCTGCGCTGGAAAGTGTACTCACCGAGCGTCAGAAGGCACGTTATACCAACGCTCAAGACCGATTCCACATGATGCTCTGGCTACTCGCGGTAGCCGCATTCGCATCGGTCGTCATTGGTACATTTGCTCGTCACGCGTTGCTTAACGCAATCGTCAAACCAGTCGCGCAAGCGATTCGCCAATTTCAGCGGATCGCTGCGGGCGACCTGACAAATCCCGTCGATACCGGCCGCGACAACGAGATGGGCGCGCTATTGCGTGCGCTCGAGCAGATGCAGCAATCGCTGGTTGAGACGGTGACGACCGTGCGCGCCAGCACCGAATCGATCAACGTCGGCGCGACGGAAATCGCCAGCGGCAACAACGATCTTTCCATTCGAACCGAGCAACAGGCGGCGTCGCTGGAGACGACGGCAAGCAGCATGGAGCAAATCACCGCGACGGCGAAAGCGAGCTTCGAGAGCGCCCGGCAAGCGAGTGAGATGGCGACACAAGCATCGGAAATGGCTGTCAAGGGAGGCGTAGTCGTCGGCAACGTAGTGACGACGATGCAGGGCATTGCGGCTCATTCGAAGAAAATTTCAGAGATCACAAGCGTGATCGATGGCATCGCTTTTCAGACGAATATCCTCGCGCTGAATGCGGCAGTCGAAGCGGCGCGTGCCGGCGAACAGGGTCGCGGTTTTGCGGTCGTGGCCGGTGAGGTACGCAGTCTCGCGCAACGCAGCGCATCGGCGGCTCAGGAGATCAAGATGCTGATCCAGGACTCGAGCGCGCATATCGACGCCGGGTCGACGCTGGTGGAAAGCGCAGGGACGACCATCGGCAATGTGGTGAGTGCGGTCGAGCGTGTCTGCCAGATCGTGACGGAGATATCCGCTGCGGCGGGCGAACAGAGCAAGGGAATTGAACAGGTCAATCTGGCGGTTGCGACGATGGACCAGAGCACTCAGCAAAACGCGGCGCTCGTCGAGGAAGCCGCCGCCGCGGCGCAGTCCCTGCAGAGTCAGGCGAGAACGTTAAGCGAGGCGGTTGAGGTGTTCCGGCTTTAGGGCGCGCATGTGGACGCGCCCCTTGCTGGCGTTCAACCGCGTGGTGATTCCCTTACGAAAGCGCTCAGCCACGCATCCGTTCGAGACTCGGCAGCCACACACGCAGTAACGAATAGAGCCGGTCGAGATCGATCGGCTTGGCGAGATAGTCCGTCATGCCTGCTACACGCGTCTGTTCCTGATCGTCCTTCATCGCTTTCGCTGTGATCGCGATTATGGGCAGGCTGGCGAAGCGAGGGTCGGTGCGAATCCGCCGCGTGGCCTCGAGTCCATCCATGCCGGGCATCATCACGTCCATCAGCACAAGGTCGATGTCCGGCGATTCGTTCAACTGGGTGATCGCTTCGAACCCGTTGCGTGCGATCTCCACCGTCATGCCCTTATGCTCGAGCGCGCTGCTCAACGAAAAGATGTTGCGGATATCGTCGTCGACCAGAAGAATGCGCCGCCCCTCGAAGGCGCGATCCCGGCTACGCACTGCCTTCAACATGGTTTGTCGTTCATACGACAGGTCCGCCTCGACCTTGTGCAGGAACAGGGTGACTTCATCCAGCAACCGTTCCGGTGAGCGCGCGCCCTTGATGATGATCGAGCGTGAATATTTCAGCAGCTCGGCTTCTTCCGCGTGCGTCAGGTTGCGTCCCGTATAAACGATCACCGGCGGGAAAGAGCACACGCTTTCGCTCGACATCTTTCGCAGCAACTCGCTACCCTGCATGTCGGGCAGCTTCAGGTCGATGATCATGCAGTCGAAGATAGTCGTGCGCAGTAGCGCCAGCGCCTCTTCGCCAAGCTCGACAGCGGTGATGTCTATGTCTCCGTCTGCAATGAGTTGCACGATGCTTTCGCGCTGGCGTGCATCGTCTTCCACCAGCAGCACGCGCTTGACCTTCTGTGTGAATTTTTCCTCCAGCTTGTGGAAGATGTCCTTCAATTGCTCGCGCGTGGTCGGCTTGATTGCGTAGCCAATTGCGCCGAGATGCAGCGCGGCCTCGCTGCTATCAACAGCCGACACGACATGCACAGGAATATGACGCGTGAGCGGACTGTCTTTCAACTGCTGCAGCAGCGCGAGGCCTGACCGGTCCGGCAAGCCGATGTCGAGAAGAATGGCATCGGGCAAGTACTGTGCGGCAAGTTGCAGTGCCTCAACGGCAGTTTGTGCGACCAGGCAGCCGTACTGCATTTCATGGGCAAGCTCGAACAGAATTCCTGCAAACGACAGGTCGTCTTCGATCACCAGCACTGATCGGCGGCCGGGTGTCCAGTTCGCGCGATCGTCGTCGTAAGCGGGCACGTCTGGCATGAGTGCCATTGGCCGCGGAGCCGGCGTCGCTACAGCCGGAGCGGGAGCCGGCGACGGCAATGCACGGCCACTTTCCATCGGCTCGCTGGCGCCCGTCCAGTGCGTGGGGAGCGCCAGCTCGAACGTGCTTCCTGCGCCGAGCACGCTGTTGACGCGGATCGCGCCGCCGAGCAGCGTTGCCAGATCGCGGGAGATGGACAGACCCAGGCCCGTGCCGCCATAGCGACGACTGGTGGTTCCATCGGCTTGACGGAACGCTTCGAAAATCGTCTGATGATGTTCCGGCGCAATGCCGATACCCGAGTCCGTCACGGCAAAGCGCACCCGGCTGCCGCTGTCCAGACTCAGGGCGAGCCCGATGGTCCCGGCGTCGGTGAACTTCAACGCATTCGACAGCAGGTTCTTGAGAATCTGTTCCAGCCGCCGCGAGTCGGTGAATATCGATGGCGGCATATCCGCCGCTACATCGACCACGAATTTCAATTGCTTCTGGGCGGCGAGCGGCTCGAAGGTCCGCTTCAACGATTCAACCATGCGGCGCATCGATACATCTTCCGGCGCGAGTTCGAGCTTGCCTGCCTCGACCTTGGAGATGTCGAGGATGTCGTTGATCAGGTTGAGCAGATCGTTGCCGGCTGAATAGATCGTATTGGCGAACTTCACCTGCTCGGCGCTTAAATTTCCACCCTGATTTTCCGACAGCAGTTTGGCGAGAATCAGCGAGCTGTTGAGCGGCGTGCGCAACTCGTGCGACATGTTTGCCAGGAATTCTGACTTGTACTGGCTGGCACGCTGCAGGTCGTTGGCGCGCTGTTCCAGTTCTGCTTGAGCATGACTGAGTTCCTCGTTCTTCTGATCGAGTGAGAGGGCCTGGAAAGTGAGTTGCTCGTTAATCGATTCGAGCTCCGTTTTCTGATTGCCCAGATCCACTTGCGACTCTTCGAGCGCAGCGGTTTGCTCTTCGAGTTCCTCGTTCGTGGTGCGCAGTTCTTCCTGCTGAAGCTGCATTTCCTCGTTGAGGCGTTGCGTTTCTTCGAGCGTGTCCTGCAGCCGTTGGCGATACAGCGCCGCTTCAACCGACGCTCCCATATTGGCCGCTATCAACTTCAGGAATTCGATGTCGCGCGCCGATACCGGCTTCATGAACCCGAGTTCCACGACGCCATTGACCGCACCGCTGTTCTCGATTGGCGCCATGACCACGCTCTTCGGTGCGCTGGTTCCCAGTCCCGATGTGACCTTGAGATAGTTGTCCGGGATGTTGTCGACTTCGATCAACCGGCCGTCTGTGGCAGCTTGGCCGACCAGCGTCTGCGTGCCTTCGAAGGCTTGCGGGCGCTCTTCGTTTTCACGGCTGAAACCGTAGGCAGCGGTGCGCCGTAACGTGCCGGTTTCATCGCGGACATAAAGCGCCGCCACGACCACGCCAAGGTACTGGGCAAGAAACTCGAGCATTGCACGGCTGAGCTGTGGCAGCGCTTGTTGTCCAGCAGCGCTTTCCGACAGCAGACTCTGCCCGGTACGCAACCAAGCTTGCTGTTGCAGGGTTTCAGTGTGTTCGGTCTGCGCCCGCAGCGCGCGATCGTAGGTGGTCGACAGATTCGTCAATTCGCGCCGGCCGAGCACGGCGAGCAGTAAGCTGAGCGAAAGGCTGATGCCGAGGAAGACCGCCACTGCGGTGATGGTGACGCGCCTGACCGTTGCCGTGCGTTCCCAGCGCAGGTTCAACTCGACATCCATGAAAGCGCCAAACTCACGGCGCATTTCATCGAACTCGAGCTTCCCCTTGCCGGTGCGCATGACGCCCTGATAATCCTGGTTCGCGCGACGCAGGCTGATGAGCTGTTCCGCAATCCCGTTCCACTGCGCCTGCAGCGCGCCGATACGTTTCAGACGTTCGATTTGCGGCGTGTTGTCGCTGACGAGTTCGGCCAGCGTGGCCAGCTTTGCGGCGAAACTGGCTTGGCCGAGCTCGTAGGGCGCGAGATAGGTGTCGTCGCCGGTGATCAGGTAGCCTCGCATGCCTGACTCGCGATCGACGGCGATCTTGATCAGGTCGTTGCTGTCCGCGACCACGCGCTCGGAATGGTCGAGCCAGTCCATGGCAGAAAGCAGATAGAACAGAAGGGCGACGAATACCGCGGCGGTGGTCAAGCCAGCACCTATCGGCAACGCGATGTTGCGGCGAATTATGCGGCGAAAGCCAAGCTGGTCGACAGCAGTATGCTCGGGCATTTTTATCCCTGTTATTTAATGCGCAAAAAGCGCGGTTCGACCGAATGATTAGCGCGAACGGCATGTCCCTGCACTACGTTCGGTAGTGCGCACCCGACGGAAATGCCGCGCCAATCAATGGCGGGATAATACAGATTTCACGCCGAAAACCAATCACCGCAACCATGTCATGGCGCCGTAAACGTATCTGTCAATAATGGGGTTCTTCGAGCCGGCCTGCTCTCTGCGCTGCCGTGGGCGCCTTGCGCTGGCTTATCTTCTTAAGGACTAGAACACCAGACATGTCGAACAAGAACATTGACGATCTTCCGATAGCCGAGCAGGGTGCGACTGTCTCGCGGCGTGGTTTTCTCAAGCTTGCCGGCGCTTCCGGACTGGCAACGGCTGCGGGCGGCTTGACTTCCGCTAGCCGGGCCGCCGCCGCGAACCCTGACGGCACGCCTGAGCAGATCCACCTGACCTGGGGCAAGGAGCCGTGGGCCGAGGTGGTGATTTCGTGGGCCTCGCTCGCCCCGGCGGTCAATCCGCGAGTGCGCTTCGGCCGTGCCGGCGAGACGAGGGCAACGGTGCATGGCGTTCAGCGCACTTATACCGATGGACTCAACGGCGAGATCGTCTGCACGTATCACGCGCGTCTTCATGGACTGAAACCCGCGGTGAATTACGAGTACGAAGTCACCGCCGATAACGACAGCAACGCCGGCCGCCCCTTCGCGGCGAGTTTCCAGACTGCCCCGCACGGCCGGGCCCCGTTTCGCTGGACCAGTTATGGCGACCTTGCCACGCCGAATACCGGCTGGGTGCTCTCGTCCCCGCAGAGCCGCTTCGCCGTGCAGGCAGTGGAGCGTTTCGAGCCGCTGTTCCATTTGCTCAACGGCGATCTCTGTTATGCCAACCTGAACCCGGCGCATCAGCCCGAGGTCTGGCGCGACTTTGGCAACAATGCGCAGACCTCGGCGGCCAATCGTCCCTGGATGCCTTGTCCGGGCAATCATGAGCTGGAATTCAACAACGGCGAGCAGGGACTTGACTCGTATCTGGCGCGTTATACGTTGCCGGAGAATGGCAGCCGCTTTCCCGGTCGCTGGTATAGCTTTCGTGTGAGTTCGGTGCTGTTCGTCTCGCTCGATGCGGACGATGTGGTCTACCAGGATGCGGCCGCTTTCGTCGCGGGTCCGGATCCTCTGGTGCCGGCGGCGAGTACCGGCCATCCGCCGATTGCCCCGGGGTCTTCGCTCTACGTTCGTGGCTATAGCCGCGGCGAGCAGACGCGCTGGCTAGGGGAGACGCTGCGCCGGGCGGCTGAGGACAATGATATCGACTGGATCGTGGTCCAGATGCACCAGGACGCGCTGACTTCCTCGAAGACTGGCAATGGCTCCGACAAGGGCATCCGGGAGGCGTGGCTGCCCTTGTTCGACCGCTATGGCGTCGATCTCGTGCTGTGCGGCCATGACCATGACTACGAGCGCAGCTACCCGGTGCGCGGTTGCAATCACCATGCGGGCACCGATGCCGTGACGGGTGCCCCGGTGGACACGCTGCAGCCTCGGCCGGTCATTACGTCGAATCCTGCTGATGGCGCTTTCGATACGAGCCAGGGCACGATTCACCTGATCCTGGGCGGTGGCGGCACGAGTGCGCCGTTGGATGTCTATGGGCTGGACGCCGGGACTGGCAATGTGCAGGCAAAGGTGTTCACCAAGCCCAACCGGCCGGTCCCCGGGACCGCGGCGAACACGTTCGTGCGCGCGCCCGCCGATGCGCTGGAGGATGCCATCTGGTCGGCGCAGCGTGATACGGGTACCGGTTATGGCATTGCCGTGTTCGATCATGATCCGGGGAAGCCGGGCGGCAAGACGACCATTACGATGAACTACTATCACGCGCCGGGTGCGGATCAGACGCCGACCGCGAATTACGAGCTGTTCGAGACGATTACGTTTTCGAAGACGCGGACGGGGTGATTTCGTTTGCGCTGGTGGAGGGTTTTGGGTTTCGCTAGTGGCGCGGCATAAGCCCGCCACGCCGCTACTGACAAACAAAGGCCCGCACCTGCGGGCCTTTGGCTTCAATCGCGGGCTTTAGGTGCCTGCGACGCTGTAATGTCCTGCTTTAACTCCGGATAAGACAACGCCAAAAGGTTCAGCATCGCAACACCAAACCGACGCGCGAACTCGTCGTCAAGCTGATATCTGTCGCCTACTTGTGCGGCTGTCTCGTCGAAAAGAATCGGAATTCCGAACGCGCCAGCAACAATGGGTTGCGTCTTTTCACGCTCTATTGGATAAATCAAAAGCCGTGCATCTTCCGCTGAAAAATCTATGATAATGGACCGTTTTGGATGATTCGAAGCCATCAGTAACCCCTACATTGTTGGTATCTATCGAACGTGTTTTCACGGCACAACGCCATGCCCCGATCGAGACCCATCGGATATGCAACAGCACGACACATATCCAGCGCTCGCTCATATTCAGCCATACATTGAGTCTCGATGGCTTCGCTGACGCCGCGCGCCGCGATAGACAATACATCATCGCCGGTCGCGCTCTTCCCGTACTCAAACGGCGCGGCATCGCCTAGCTTTGTTGCCGCCTTGTCCGCAATCTTGCTAAAGCCGGACGCCGCTTTTCTCAACGCTTCGCGTCGCACGCTTTCGCTACGCGCGACCATGCGCACAAGCGATAGAAGATACGGCATTTCCGACTGCTTCACGGCTTCGAACGACGGGGTATTTAACACGCGTTCGCGTTCTTCCCTCGCGTCAATAACAGCATTGTATTCAAGCAGTGAAGCGCGATTTGCCGCCCCCCGCGCGTAGTAGTCAAATGGCGGCGGGTCTGGTCTATCCTTTCGCGCTGGCGGATCGAGCGTAAAGCCGCCGTTCTCGAAAACGTCAGTGGTCGCCCCATTTTCTTGCGAGACAATCACTGCGCCATCACGCACGTAAGCGAGCAACGTTTGAAGTGTTTCCCGTGCGGGCTTCGGGTTTTTCGAGTACCACGAAAAGCCCTTCTGCAAGAACGATTCGACGCGGGCCACAAGCGCCGCGTTCGATTCCCATACGACCATATCGGCGTGCATCAACATAGCGTGCCCGGCCTTCATCTTCTCGGCGTCATCGCTGAAACTTCGCTCCTTGTGCAGCACATACCGATAGCCGTTATAGCGTGTTAATTCCGTTGTCATCCGGCGGTGTCTCCTTTGGTTGCAACAGACCAACGCTAACGCACTTTTCCGCGCGTCCATCTCAATAAAGGATGGGCGCGCGGGCGGTATCGTTCAAGGGGTTTGCGTCAGGGACTTTGCAGCAACGCGCGGATAACATCGACGCGCCAGAAGACAGACGGAGCGGACAGACGCACGCCGGGCGGGAATCGCCCGCTACGAACGCCACGTCTCCAGGTGGATATGGAAATGGGAATAAGCGTTAGCACTTCCTCGACCGTGAGCAACTTATCAGGCGGCAAGTCTGCAAGGTATAGCAGCGCCGCTACGGGGTCACCTTCTCCCTCATGCGGCTATGGTTGCGGCAAGACCGTTGCAACGGCTTGGGCGGTTGTGGCGTAGCCTCAAGCGGGCTTGCAAGCAAGCGTCTCACCGCCGTGCCTTCGGGCGGAGCTCGTTTGCGTTGTTTGAGCATGGTTGGCTCCCGGTTATGTACATCTGTTACCACTGTGCAGGGTCCGCAACTGCTAACGCTGGAACCTGGCAATCCGGCATTGACCCTGACCGCTAGCGCCGAAAGCACCAACCGGGCATTCCACTCCCCACGAGCGCCGAGGCCTAAAAACCGTCCCCCGGCGCGAGCAAAATCACCCACGTACGAACCACGTCCGTTTAGCCGCCACGAGCATCGCGCGATAAACCACCCACGACACCACAAACGTCGCCGGCGCGGAGAACGATTGCAGCGCACCTGGAAAGTTCATCAGCAGCAAGCCCACAAGCGCGCCGGCGAACCACGCTGTCAGCCCACCCGGATTAAAAGCCGGCACATGCGAATCGCGGCATTCGATTTCATCGCCGAGCAAGGTATCGACCCGGGTCGACAAGATATGGGCAAGGGCAACACCCACCCAAGCCACCACGAAGATGCCCTGATAAGCGAGCGCCTGAAGGATCTTTGAAAACACATCGGCCATCATCAACGCATACACCACCACGCCGACCACGAGGGCCCACACGAACTTCGGCGCATGCAGGCCTGCTACCTTGCGGAAGAAAGCCTGCATGTTGATCGAGGCGAGATAGTAGTTCGCGGTGTTGATACGCGATTGCGTGACCCACACGAACAGCAGACCCCAGATCCCCATCAGTTTCAACAACGCAAGCACTACCGACACTTCCGAGAGCGGCCCCAATCCAGGGATCGTGCTGACCAGATAGATACCAACCGCGCCGTTCAAGAGAAACGTCACGAGGTAGAACGGCATGCCGAAATTGAAGCGGCCGTGATAGGTCGCATCTTTCTGACGGCCAAAGCGCGCGTAATCGAATGTGAACATCATCAGGATCCAGACGCCCATGTAGTACACGAAACAATTCCACCAGCCGTTCGCGGGGAGCGTGCCCTTGGGACCGAAGTCGAGCCATGCGGCGTTATAGCCATACTCGTGGGTCGTCAGGACTACCGCTGCCAGCAGGCCGAGCAAATAGAATGGAAGCAGCACGCCGTTGAACTTGTCGAGCCAGTGCTGGACGCTGCCGAACACCAACGGCACGCTGTAGCAAACCACGATTAGCGCAGCCCATTTATAGTCCAGCGCAGGAAAGAGATTGTGCGCCGCGACTGCGATCACGGAGCCTTCGAACACCGCGTAGTAGATCGCCGTCGCAAAGAAGATCAGCGTGGCGAGCGCCGCACCCGCGCCTCCAAACAGCACCCGCGAGAACAACGCAACCGACAACCCGGTACGGATCGCATAGCGGCTGATGATCGAGTTGACAACGCCGTATGAGATGACCGAAAGCGCCATGCCGATCAGCGCATTGCGCGTGCCGTACTGCAACGCCAGCGCGGCCCCGACCACAATGTAGAACACAGCGCTGCAGACAGCCCACCATGCCATGGTCAGGGAAAATGCAGGCATTCGGGCGCTGTCGGGAACCGAGAGCGTCGACAAATCCGGTTCGTGCCCCGCAGGGTCCTGTGACAGGTTGGCCATGATCCTTGCTCCTTCATGCAGTAGATTGAAAGAAGCAGGCGCAACCAGCTAACGCCCGCTATAGAGAAAAGCACGACTGGGATTGACGACTGAGTTGACTGCGGGCGAACGCCTCCCGCGCGGCGCCGTGACGAGCACGACGCAGCGGGGTTACTTCAGTTCAAACGGGTACTTACCTAATAGCCCAGCGCTTTACGCAAACGCGCCAGCCTTTCATTTGCGACACGGCGCGCCGCGAGTGTTTGTTCCATCGATACAGCGACAAAACGCGCCCGATGATTCGGCTGCATCTGGCCTATCAGATCCATGTCCGCGCTGATCACGGTGCCAATGGTGGCGTAGCCGCCGCCCGACACGGCATCGCGATGCAGGATGATCGGTTCGAGCCCGCCGGGCACCTGGATGGAACCGATCGGATAACACGCATCGACAATGTTCGACGGGTCAGCACCCGCGCCAAAAGGCTGCACGCGTTCGCGGAATTGCAAGGCACGTCCCTGCTTGTAGCGGTAACCAATCCGATCCGCTTCCGGCGCGACTACCCAGGTGTCATCGAAGAAAGTACGGGCCGATTCGTCGGTCAAGCGGTGGTGATAGAGCCCGGGCAACACGCGCAATTCGATTTCCTTGAAAAGCGGTGTTCTGAGGTCGGCATGCAACTCGCGTCCTTCCTCAGCCTGGCGCGCGGGCGCCTGACTTGTCAGCCGATCGCCTTTTTGCAAGCGCCGTCCGTTGAGGCCACCGATTGCGCCCAGCGTGTAGGTCGAGCGGCTGCCGAGCACGACCGGCACGTCGATGCCACCCGCCACCGCAAGGCATGCGCGGGCGCCCGCCTTCACGTGATCGAACGTGAGCGTGCTCCCGGCCTTGATACGCAGCGAGACATTGCAGGCCTGCGCGACGCCATCGATCTTCGGGGTCATCTCCGCGCCGGTGACGGCGATCAGCGTGTCCGCATGAAACACCAGTTGGGGGCCGAGCAACGTGCATTCGAGCGCGGCCGCATCTTCGCTGTTGCCGACCAGCAGGTTCGCCGCACGCAACGAGAACTGGTCAAGCGCACCCGAGGGTGGGATGCCGACGTAGTAATAGCCTTGCCGTCCGGTATCCTGCACCGACGTTGCAAGTCCCGGCTTCACTACTTCAATCACGCAGGCGGTGTCAGTCGGCATGGAGTACCTCGGCGAGGGAGCGATTGTAGGCATCGGGATCACGCTTGAATTCGCTCAATACAAATTCGACGGGTTTTACGCGCAGCGCAAATGTGCCGGCCTCGACCTCAGCAATATTGCGATCATAGGTTTCCCGATCGATCGGCTTGAACTTGACGATGTCGCCCGGTCGAAAGAACACCATGAAGTCGCGCAAGTAGGCAAGGCGTTGCTCAGGATCGAAGATCGGGGCGGGCGTCACGCCGAACATCTGATAGCCGCCTGCGCCACGCACCGAGTAGATGCAGCCGAAACAGCCGCCGTGGCCGACGGTGAGTTTGGGGGTATCGGTACGCGGACGCAGATACTTCGGCACTTCGAGTTGCCGTGATCGTTCGACCATCTGGAACATGAAGGGCAAGCCCGCCACGAAACCAACCATCGAAACAAACCACGGCGCGCCTGAATGCGCAGCGATGAACGCATCGACGCTGCTTAGGCCATTGATGCGTGCAGCGTATTCCAGATCAGTCGATGAAGGGTCCTGATGGCGTTCCCGAAAACGCATCAGCGTCTCATGGGTCCACGGATCGTTGTAGAGCACCGGCACTTCCACGATACGTGTCGACAGTTCCAAGGGCGCATCGCCTACGTCCGTCTCAATCTCCTTGAGCAAGGCGAGCAAGGCGTCGGGCGCGATCACGTCCGGATCGTATCGAACCTGATACGACGCATTGGCCGGACAAATCTCCGTCACGCCCGCCACATTGCGACGCTGCAGCGCACGCGTAATCGCGGTGCCTTTGAAGAAAGCATCGAGCGACATGTCCTCGCTGATCTCGACGAAGATGAACTCGTCGCCGCCGAATGTATAACGCGCGCTCATGCCGCCTCCTCACTTTGGCTTCGCTTCGCAGCGCGTTGCACCATCCACGCCTCAAGAAAATTCGTGTGGTATCGGCCTGCACGAATATCCGCGTCTGCAAGCATGGCCTGATGCAGTGGCGCCGTGGTCTTGATCCCGCCTATCTTCATTTCGCGCAGTGCGCGATCAAGCCGCGCGAGCGCCGCCGGCCGGCTTTCGTCGAAGACAATCAGCTTGGCGAGCAGCGAGTCGTAGAACGGCGGGATGGTATAGCCCTGATACAGCATTGAATCTATCCGCACGCCGGGGCCGGCCGGCCACACGAGTTCGTCGATACGGCCCGGACTCGGGCGGAAATCGCGCTCGGGATCTTCGGCATTGATACGGCACTCGACAGCGGCTCCCCGCATGACAATGTCGCGTTGTTCGTAACGCAACGGCTCGCCATCTGCAATGCGCAGCGATTCACGCACGAGGTCGATGCCGGTAATCGCTTCTGTCACCGGATGTTCAACCTGAATGCGCGTGTTCATTTCAATGAAGTAAAACTCGCCGCGAGTTTCGTCGAACAGGTATTCGAGCGTGCCCGCACTTCGATATCCGACTTCACGCGCCAGCCGCGTCGCCGATTCGCATAACGACGCGCGCAGTGCCGGCGTCAGCGAGGGCGATGGCGCCTCCTCCATGATTTTTTGCCGGCGCCGCTGCAGGGAGCACTCGCGCTCAAACAGATGAACGACGTTGTTGCCATCGCCCAGCACCTGTACTTCAATATGGCGCGCCCGCCCTATAAAACGTTCGAGATAGACGCCGGCGTTACCGAACGCAGCGAGGGCCTCGCGCTGTGCGAGCGGTAGTTCAACATCGAGCTGCGCCGCATCGTGCGCCACGCGAATGCCGCGTCCGCCGCCGCCCGCAGCGGCCTTGATCATGACCGGATAACCAATGCTGCCGGCAACGTCGCGCGCCTGTTCGAGTGAATCGACCACGCCCTCGCTGCCCGGCACGGTGGGCACACCTGCGCGTTGCGCGGTGGCGCGCGCACGGGCTTTGTCGCCCATCATCGCGATGATGGATGAAGACGGACCAACGAAGATCAGCCCAGCGTTCTCGACCTTCTCCGCAAACGCCGCGTTCTCCGATAAAAATCCGTACCCGGGATGAATTGCATCCGCGCCGCATTGTCTGGCCGCTTCAAGGATGGCGTCGGGATTGAGGTAGCTCTTGGCCGCGTGTGCCGAGCCGATATGCACGGCTTGGTCAGCCATGCGCGCGGCCAGACTGTCGCGGTCCGCGTCGCTGACCGTGACGGCCGCCCGCATGCCCAGTTCCTGCGCCGCGCGAATGACGCGCACGGCGATCTCACCGCGATTGGCGACCAGCAAGGTGCGAATGCGTTGAGGCTTGTAGAAGGTATCTGAGGACATTGGCTTATCCCTCGATCCGCATCAGCAACTGGCCTGCGTCGACCGGCTCGCCATCTTCGGCAAGGATCTCGGTCACGCGGCCCTTGGCCGTCGCTTCGATTTCGCTGAATTGCTTCATGACTTCGACCAGTCCAATGGTCGCTCCCTCGTCAATCTCGCTTCCAACCTCGACGAGCGGCGGGGCGTCGGGCGATGAACGCCTGTAGAACGTTCCAGGCAAGGGGCTGACAATGTCATGCAGGGCCATGGTCGTACTCCTGTCTCAGGCGGATCGGAAGCTATTGGGGGAAGCCGCTTGCGGCGCAGCAATGCGGATGTCGTTGGCGATCAGCGCGTCGCGTGTTGCCTGGACCAGTTCGAGTGCGCCCGGGGTGTCGCTGTGGATGCAGACCGAATCGAAATCGATGTCTATCTCGCCGCCCTCGACTGTTGAAACCCGTCCGTGCAGGCAGGCGCGCAGAACTTTTGCGGCCACTTGGGCGGCGTCGAGCCGGCCGACGCGGCGGGTGAAAACAATTGATCCACTCGCGTCGTAGTCGCGATCGGCGTAGAACTCGCGGACCACAGGCTGGCCCAGTTCGCGCGCCACTTTGTAGGTAACCGACGATTCCATGCAGTACAGCAGCAAGGTCGGATCAATTTTCTGCAAGGTTGCAATCAGGCAGCGCGACAACTCTTCGTCGCGTGCTGCAAGCATGTAGAGCGCGCCGTGGGGCTTCACGTGCTGCACGCTGACGTCCGCTAATCTTGCGAACTCGCGCAACGCACCAAGCTGGAACACGATGTCGTTCACCAGCGCTTGCGGCGACTCGGTAATCATGCGGCGGCCGAATCCAACCAGGTCACGAAAGCCCGGATGAGCGCCCACGCCCACCCCTGCTTCTTTCGCCGATTGAACCGTGCGCGCCATGATATTGGGGTCTCCCGCATGGAAACCCGTGGCGATATTGGCTGAGCTGATCAGCGGCATGATCTCGGCGTCCACGCCGTCGCCGATAGTCCACGGGCCGAATCCTTCGCCCATGTCTGAATTCAGGTCGATGCAGCTTTTCTTCACGATGGGGTGTCTCCTGATTCACCGGCCCGGGTAAGCACGAACGCTCCCCGCAGTGCCGATGACATCAACCTTATGGCGCGGCGGCTCGCCAAAATAGTTCTATTTTCAGATGACCTGTATCTGTTTTTTCCATGTGACGTCAGCCGTGCATTACTTGCTGATGTTCACTCGACCGGGGGATTTTGCGAAGATAAGATACTGCGACGGGCAATATCAATTTTTGGCGGGTACCATGGCTTTGACTCTCCGGCAGCTCAAGTACTTCGTGGCGACAGCCGAACTGGGGCAAATATCGCAGGCGGCGATTCAACTGACGATTTCCCAATCGGCAGTGACCAATGCGATCAAGGAGCTCGAGGACAGCCTGGGCACCCAGCTCTTTGCACGCATGTCGAGCGGCGTCACCCTGACTCAAACCGGCCGAAAATTCCTGAACCAGGCTTACACCATTCTCTCTTCCGTCGAAGAGGCAATGCGCATTCCGAACCTGGAGAGCACGCTGACCGGAACGCTCACCATTGCCGCGAGCTATACGGTGATCGGTTATTTCCTGCCGCATCATCTACAGCGGCTGAGCACGCTCTATCCGCTGCTCTCCATCAATCTGCATGAACTGAATCGCGAGTCGATCGAAGAAGGCCTGCTCAGTGACCGCTACGACATGGCCGTGCTGTTGACGTCGAACGTGGCGAACCCGGAGCTGGTACTGGAACCGGTGATTCACTCGGTGCGCAGGCTCTGGCTTTGCGCGCATCATCCTTTGCTCAAGCGCGAAAGCGTGATGCTCGCCGATGTCGCGCCGGAACCCTTCGTCATGCTGACCGTTGATGAAGCCGCGTACACGGCGCTGCGCTATTGGGCAGATACTCCGCACAGACCGAACGTGAAGCTGCGGACGTCGTCGGTGGAGGCGGTGCGAAGCATGGTGGCGAACGGAAGCGGTGTCGCTATTCTCTCTGACATGGTCTACCGCCCTTGGTCGCTGGAAGGGAAACGGATCGAAACCGTGGTCCTGCGCGATCAGGTTCCGCCCATGAGCGTTGGCCTTGCGTGGCGCAAGAACCGCGAGTTCAGCCCTGCCATGCACGCGGTACGGGAGTATTTCCGCCATACGTTCATGGAACCGCGGTCGAATTCGAGCAGTGCATAAGCCAGCGAACCCGCGCAACAGGTCTGCTGGCTTGATCTTATGCGCTGAAGCTAATGCTAAAGCGCTGTCCCCGGATGCGGCGCGTCGTCAAACGCACCCCATACTGATTGATCGTAATTCACCATCGATCCTGTCATCAGGCCCGATTCCCCACTCGCCAGAAACGCCACCGCACGCGCCGCTTCCTTCGGATCGATTAATCGTGCGAATGGTTGCGCAGCACTCGCCTGCATCAACCAGTCGTCGGCCGCGCCATGGTATTCCCGCTGAATCCGATCCTCGCCATCGGACGCCATCCAGCCGAGATTCAAGCCATTCACCCTTATCCGGTTACGCAAAAGCGCGTAAGCCGTGTTCTGCGTGAGCGTGGCCAGCGCTCCTTTCGATGCGCAATACGCGACGATGAACGGTTGCCCTGCCATCGCGGACATCGAGCAGATGTTGACGATCGAACCCTCAATGCGCTCGCGCCGCATGACACGAATGGCTTCCTGCATCAGGAAGAACGGCGCTCGCACGTTGGTCGAAAAGATGCTGTCGAAGAGCGCAGGATCGGTATCGAGGATCGTGCCGCGATCGGTCATGGCCGCTGCATTGACCAGCACGTCGATACGGCCGAACCGCGCGTCCGCCGCCGCGATTACCGCCCGGCAATCGTCGACTTGCGAGAGATCCGCCTGCACGTAACGCACATCCGCGCCGCTCGTCTCGCTCAACTCCTGCGCCTTCGCTTCGCCTTTCTCTTTCGAACGTCCGCAGATGACCACGCCCCTCGCTCCGCGCTCAACAAACAGCGCCGCGATCGCTGCTCCAAGCCCCTGTGTACCACCGGTGACTACGGCCACCTTGCCGTTGAACTGTCCCATCGATTCCATTGATTTATCTCTCCGCCATGTAGTCGGTCAAAGCATCTCCGTTACTTCTTCAATAGACGTCTGCGCCACCGGTTTATCGAGCACGACTTCGCCACGCGCCATCGCGACAATCCGGTCGCACGAGTGAAACACGTGCTGCAGGTTGTGGCTGATGAACACGCCGGTAATGCCCTGCGCCGACAAGCCCCGCACGAACCCGATCACCTTGTCCGTCTCCTTCACCGATAAATGGTTCGTCGGTTCATCGAGAATCAGCACCTTCGACTTGAAGTGCATTGCGCGCGCAATCGCCACGCCCTGGCGCTGGCCGCCCGATAGTTCGCCCAACAGCGCTTCCGCTGAGCGCAAATGCAGGTCAACATCTGCTATGGCCTTGACGGCGTCGGTACGCATGCGCGCATGGTCCATGGGACCAATGCCGAACAGCGAAAACAACAGCGGTTCGCGCCCGATAAACAGATTGCGCGCAATCGACAGATTCGGCACGAGTGAGTTGTGCTGATGAATTGTTTCGATACCCAACTGCATCGCCGCTTTCGGCGTGGGGATGCGCACAGGGCGTCCCTGGAACAGGATCTCGCCTTCGTCCGGCCGATGCACGCCCGAGAGAATCTTGATAAGCGTCGACTTGCCCGCGCCGTTGTCCCCGAGCAGGCCCACGACTTCGCCGCGTTTGAATTCCAGGCTCACGCCTTTGAGCGCATGCACGCCGGAGTACCACTTGTGCAGGTTGCGCACGGCCATCAGTGAGGTCGATGAGCTGAGCGCGTCGGCGGCGGTGTCGTCTTCATGCGAACGTAGACCGGTATGGTGAACAGCGGAGGAGAGTGTGTTCATAGCGCCACCTTCAGATGTCGCGCCGTGCGGCGCATCCATGCGTTGGCGACGACCGCGAAAGTGGTCAGGCTGCCGACCGCGAACTTGAACCAGTTTGCATCGACTTGCGTCAGCACCAGGCCGTTATCTATCACGCGAATCAGCAGGGCGCCCACCACTGCGCCAAGCACGTTGCCAATCCCGCCAGACAGCGCAGTCCCGCCGATCACGGCAGCGGCCACCGCTTGCAGTTCGAGACCATCGCCTATTGATGGGAGCGCTGCACCAAGCCGCAGCACCTGGATCAGGCCAGCGAAACCCGCAAGCACCGAGCACAGCACAAAGGAGAACAGCTTCACGCGCCTCGCTGGCACACCGCTCGATATGGACGCTTCAAGGAAACCGCCGGTCGCTTTCATCCAGTTGCCGAGGTTGGTCGCGGACAACAAGAACGCCGCCGCTGCGCCAATGGCGATGAACCAGAGAAACGACGCCCGAAACAGCCCCTCCGGCCCGATGAAACTCACGAACAATTGAGCAGGCATTCGTTCGATCGGCAGGTTCGGCGGGAAGCCTCCGGACAGCACCACGGTGAGCGATCGCACGATGAACAACATGCCAAGTGTGGTGATGAAACTCGGTATGTTGAAGACCAGCGTGATCAATCCGTTCGCGAGTCCCACGCACGCAGCGACCACCAGCCCGATAAAAAATGCCGGCCAGAACGGCACGCCGGCGTTCATGAGCAGCGTGATCGCCATGGGCGTGAGCGCAAACACCGAGCCCACCGATAAATCGAATTCACCGCAGATCATCAGCAGCGTCACGCCAATCGCAACCAGCCCAACCTCAGGCAACACGCCAAGCACGCCACGGATATTTTCGGCGCTGAGAAATATCATCTGCGAGCGCACCTGGAACAAACCGATCAATACGGCGAGCAATACAATGCCCGCCAGCTCCGGCTTCTGCAGATAGATCTTGAGCAGCTTTTTCATGCGAATCTCCTAGCGCAAGCCTTGTTGCGAGAGCGCGATGACCGAGTCCGCCTGAGCGGGCATGACGAGCGAATTGCCGGTGTTGATATCGGTGGGCGCAAGGCCGAACGACTTCGCCAGATACACCTGCATCAC
>NZ_JAQGMM010000358.1 GCF_028292365.1 Caballeronia sp. | reverse complement strand
ACGAACTCCACCAAGTCTTGTGTTTCACGTTTTGTCTCCACTTGACACTTCTTAACTCATCGTTGAGTTTGCAATAGTCGGTGGGAGTGTTACGTGACCGGAATAGGAGTTATCCGAAAAGTGGTTTTGCTGCACTTAAGCGCCAGGGAAATCGCTCTAAAGGTTGAATTTCTATTCAACATGCCAGCCCGGGAGCTAAGCGAGACAGCGGCAGTTCGCGCAAGCTCTTAGACGGCGGATCTTCAGCCCCACTTCGAATGCCGTATCGCGGTTGAGAAAGTTCATCACGATGTGCGGAAGGACCGTGAAGTTCTGCGGGTTTTCGACTCGTTCGCGGCACTGATCTTCGCCGAAGGCCATGGCCAATATCCAATGCATCGAGTTTTCTACTCGCCAGTGGGAACGCCCGGCTTGGGCAATCGTGCGCCTTGGGCGGCAGGCGGCCGATGTAATAGCGGCGCTCAGAAATCACCGCACGCATTTTCAATACTCAGTGCTCTATCACGCGTCGTTTCGACATGCATAAGACCTATGTAGAAGCCTTTCCCGCTGCGTTGGCAACCCATTGCTCTAGTCCGTTGGGATTCACAGAACGGTAATAGGACAAGTCTGGTATCGGACGGGGGTACGCCCCCGTACACAGATGATTTCCGAAGAGCGAGTCATGTGGAAAATCATCGCCTCTACAGCCGTCTTGCTTGTTGGGTTTAGCGTCAGACCCGCGGCGGAAACCACTGCTTGTGAGGGAGCGACAAAACTCAACGCCATTTCTGTCGGAATGTCCAAGGCAGAAATGCTGTCCGTCATGGCGTACCCACGTCTACCTCGGCCAGTCGGGGCGTTGAGTGCTCGGAGTACATGCTCCTTGCTCATGGCGAGAACTACCGGAGCCGATCTCCCACCCGATACTTTGTAACCACTTACTAGTGGACGCGTTATTGAATACGGGGAAGGCGACTGTAGTCCCTATTACATGGATCAAGCATTGAAACGGGAGTCTCTTGACAGCTTTGACGGGTTGTCAATCGGGATGACCAAGGCCGACGTCAAAGGCGGATGGCGGTAGATCCATACGGGCCGGGTTTCGCTTCAATGTATGGACTGGAATGTCTAGAGTATTTTTACCCGACGGGCGACGGGAATTCCCCACATCGATTCGTTTCGTTCGCGAATGGCAAGCTGGTTGCAATGGGGCGCACAGGTTGCGGTAGCGAACTGAACGGGATGAATTTTGTTTCGGGCGGCAAATATTATTATCTTCGTTCGAAGTATTTCATCTTGAGCCCTGATTCGTCAGGGCTTGTTTTTGTTCGTGTATTCAAGCAGCACCTTTTTGAGGGCGTCGATGATGCGCAGCCTTTGGCGCTACTAACGTGACTGAAGTTTTTCTAGAGCCAAGCAACAATCTCAGCATTCACTCCTTGGCTGGCATGTTAAATAGAGACTTGACCTTTGTTGCGATTGCCCTACCTCTGACAAAGGCTCGCGTGAGCTGCATTACGTTGACCAATTCGACGCAACAATAGAATATGTACGCCTCTCCGAGCGCAACCTTTCCCTAAATCGGTCATGAACTTACGTGAGCGAGTTCGCGCATTGTGCTCGTACGCGTATATCCGCATGAAGAGGTGACGCAGGAAGCGGAGTGATTGTCACTGCGCCTCGTGCGCCATGGGCCACGTCAAACCCGTGGCACACCTTCCTCCATCAGTAACGCGACCGGCATTGAAGCCAGCGCGTCACGCATGAACAAGCGCTGCCCATCCGACTTCGGTGCATTCGGGCTCAGCCAGTCGAACAACGCACGCGAAGCCAGCGCTTCCGGCAAAAGGACTGCCGTATCGCCCCAATGAGCGGCGTCTATCAGCGGCAGGTCGTCTTTGCTCCCAGCCAACAACGAGTCGGCCAGCCGTGTCGCGATCACCACCGCGTACGCGCTCCCCGCATGCCGCGCAAACGCAATCACGCTGTCCGCATGCGCGCCTTCCACCTTCAGCGGCACGTAAGCGCCTTTCTCGAATAGCGAATGCGCGTGCGTGCGCAACGCCAGCGCGCGCCGCACAATACCCAGCTTCACCCGGCCATCGCGCCAGTTCTTCAATTGCTCCGATGGCGCCCCTTCAGCCTCGCCTTCACTCAGCCACACGCGCCGTTGCTCGAAGTCGACTGGTCGACGGTTATCGGGATCGACGAGACTGAAATCCCATAGTTCGGTGCCCTGATAAAGATCCGGCACCCCCGGCGATGCCAGCCGCAACAACGTCTGCTGGAAACTGTTGATCGCGCCCGTCCGCGCGACGCGCGTAACGAAAGCCGGCAACTCGCCGAGAAAACCATCGCGGCGCTGAGGCGCGAGGATATCGAAGAGAAAATCGCGGCATGCGTTCTCGTACGCCTCGTCGGGCGCAAACCAACTCGTGCGCAACTTGGCCTCACGCAGCGCCTTCAACTGCCATGCGCTCACGCGTTCGGCGAGTTCTTTCACGCCATCCTGATCGTCGGGCGAGAGCGTCGGCGGCCAGCAGCCAACCAGCGTCTGATACAGCATGGCTTCGGCCGCAGCGCCCGGCGCCCAGTCGTGTTCATTGCCATTCAACGCGCGCCGATGCGGCGTGTTCAAGGTCGACCAGCTTCGCAACGTCGCGGCCCATTCATCGGGAATCTCGCTCAAACTCGCGATCCGTGCGCGGACGTCTTCGCCGCGTTTGTGATCATGCGTCGCGGTGTTGAGCATCGCGTTCGGGAAGCGTTTGGCGCGTTCGAGATTGCCCGCGTGGAACGCGTCGACCGACAAGGAAAACTCGCCTGGATCGGCACCCACTTCGTTGCGCGAAATCAGGCGGCCGTATCGATAACACGCGGTGTCTTCAATCGCCTTGGCCGCCACTGGAGAAGTGAGTTGGGAGAACAGAGTTTGCGCGTTGCGTCGATGTGAACCGCTGGAGTTCGAGCCGGCGCTGTTCGCCTGCAAATTTTGATTAGGAACACTAACGGCTTGACGATCGCGGTCCCGATCCCGTCCACGATCAAGCAGGCGTTCACGCGGTTTTTCTTCGACGGCGTCGTCGCCGCCCGGACCGCCGAGCCACTGCGCAATTTGATCGAGGACGACAAGATCAGCGGGCGACAGCGCGGCCTTGGCGCCTTGATAAGCGTGCGAGAAAAAACGCTCATCTTCTTCGCTGCGCTGACCACCGACGGGATAGATCCGGTACACAGGAAAGTGCACCACGAGCTCACTCACCACCCGGCGCAACGATGAATAGGTGAAGTCGCGAGTGACGGGGGTATCGCGGGCGATCCGATGCAACGCTCGCGCAACGCGGTCTAGTTCAGCGGACAAGTTCTCGGCCAGGATCTTGCGCCGCGCCGTTTCAGCTTCGACGCCAAAGTCCGCCGGACGTCCGGACAACTCCGCCCAGCTTTGGGCCAGTGGTTCGGCGCCGCGCGGATCGTGCAGCAACGCGCCGACGTCGTTCATGAAGTCGTAGCCGGTGGTGCCGTCGACACGCCAGTCGTCACGCACGGGTTCGCCGCGCGCGAGAATTTTTTCGACGACGAAATACGTGCGGCCCTGCTTCAGGTTCTCCGGCCGATGCTCAGCGAGTTCTTCCAACCGGCCACGCAAGCGCTGGCAATATTCACGCGGTTCGGCGAGGCCATCGACATGATCGATTCGTACGCCGTCGATCACCCCATCGGCAAACAGCTTGAAAATCAGCGCATGTGATGCTTCAAATACTTCGGGGCGCTCGACGCGCATTCCGCCGAGCGTGCTGACGTCGAAGAAACGCCGCCAGTTCACTTCGTCCGCAGCGGTGCGCCACCAGGCGAGCCGATAGTGCTGCCGCTCCAGCAGCCGATGCAAACGATCGCGGCCGACGGGGTTATCGCCGGAATGGGCTTGCACGGCGGTGTCGATAAGCCGCTTGCCCTCGTCCGTTGCCGCATACTCTTTCAAGGCCGCCCGCGCTTCGTCGGCACGCGGCTGGTCGCCCGGTTGCGTGGACAGCCCCGTGAAGCGCTGCGCCATCTCGGGCGCGTGGTCCTGCAACACCGACGTGTAGTCGAGCGGACTCACCGGAAACGTGTGCGCGTAATACTCGATCTTGAATCGCCCCTGATCGGCATCGAATGCCAGCTTGATTTTGCCGCCCTGCAATTCCTCGCCATACGCCGCGCCCAGGAACGGCGCGAGCACTTTGCCGCGCAGCGCGGGATCGGGCGAATGCCAGTCGATGTCGAAATAACGCGCATGCGCCGCATGCCGTCCCCATTCGAGGATATCCATCCACCAGAGGTTTTCCGAACCGCCCACGCCCATGTGATTCGGCACCACATCCACGATCACGCCCATCTCGTGCGCGCGCAGCTTTTCGACGAAGCGCCTCAGGCCTTCTTCACCGCCGAGTTCCGGATTGACGCGGGTGTAGTCAACCGTGTCGTAGCCGTGCGTCGAGCCGCTGGTCGCGGTGGTGATCGGCGATAAATACGCATGACTGATCCCGAGCGCGGCCATGTAATCGACCTGGCGCGCGGCGTCGTCGAAGGTGAAATCCTTGTGTAGCTGCAGCCGGAGCGTGGAGCGTGGAACGGTCATGGTCTCAGTCGGTGGGTGAAGCGTTATGCGTGGCCGCCTTCGTCTGGGCGGATTTTTTCCGGGCCTGATCAACAGCAAGCAGGCGGTCGACGAACGAATCGTCGTCAAAGAGTTCGGATACGGGTACGGCCATCCGCCGGCGCCAGTTCGGATGCTCGTCAATGGAACCGGGCAGGTTCGGCATCTCGGCGAGCGCGAGCAGATCTTCCAGCGGGTAGATCGCAAGCGGCGCAGGCGTGGACGCCACGAACGCGAGCGCTTCGTCTACCGGCGCCGTTTGCGGGGAGATATCGGCGGACACGGGGATATCGGGCGCGGCGACACCGGCTTCCTGAAAGGCAGACCACAGCAATTTACGATCCTCGCCACGTTCCACCTGGGCCATTTCGACAGGATTCTGTCCGTCCGCACGCGCTGCCGTCTGGCCGATCTTCGAGCGCCACACAATGTCCTCGCCGATCCACCAACCGGTAACCGTCGGCAGGTCATGCGTGGTGGTGGTCGCGGCCACGTCGTGATCCCAGTCGGCGGGTGCCTTGAAGCCCGGACCTTTTTCAGCGCGTTCAAACCAGAGGACACGGATGCCAAGCAGGCCGTGTTCATGCAAGCGTTCGCGGAAGCCGGGCGGGACTGTGCCGAGATCCTCGCCGATCACGATGGCTTTATGCCGCCACGACTCGAGCGCGATCAGCCGCAACAGGTCGTCGAGTGGATAACGCAGGTACGCGCCGTTCTTTGCGCTTTCGCCGTCGGGCACAAGCCAGAGACGCCGCAAGCCGAGAATGTGATCGATACGGATACCACCCGCGAGCGTGAACGCGGCACGCAGCATATCGATAAACGCCGAGAATCCCTGTGTACGCATAGCACGGGGAGAGAACGTGGTGAGGCCCCACGATTGTCCGGCCTGGTTGAACAGATCGGGTGGCGCGCCGACAGACACGCCCTGCAGCATTTCGTCGCGGTACGACCACGCGTGGCTGCCCGCGCTGTCGCAGCCCACGGCCAGATCTGCGATCAAGCCGATCGCCATGCCTGAGTCGCGCGCGACGTGCTGCGCATGCGACAAGCCCTTGGCCGCGAGCCATTGCGCGAAGAGGAAAAAATCGACTTCGTCCTTGTTCGCGGCGGCGAATTCCGCGACGGCCTCGCTGCGCGGGTCGCGTAGTTCACCGGCCCAGTTGCGCCAGTGGCCTTCGTTGGCTTCCTTCAATTGCGCTGCCTGCAGCGCCTCGAAGCGGGCGTGATCTTCCAGCGCGCGTCCGCCGTGTTTCACGAAACGGGTGAAGTCCTTGTGCAGCATGTCATGTTCGCGAGGACCGGTTTGCGCGTTGAACTGCGCGAACAGCGCACGCAGCACGGCCAGTTTCGCGGTGACCACGCGCGGCCAGTCGATTAGCTGCAGCGCTTCGAGTTCGGCGAATTCGTCGGCGACACCGGCTGTTTTTATCGCCGCCTGCGCCGCTTCCACGCCCAGCACCGCCGCCGGATCGATGTGCGCGATGTTCAGGAACAGTCGCGATGAAGGCGAGTACGGACTGAATTTGTTCGGCTCTGCGCTGAACATGGCGTGCATCGGGCTGATTGCGATTGCGTGGCTGCCGCGCTGCGCGCTTTCTGACGCAAGCGTCGCGAGCGCGGAGAAGTCGCCCACACCGCCGTCGCCTATGCGCCGCAAACCGTATACCTGCGCGGCCACGCCCCACATCGGCGGAGTTGCCTGCGGGGTAGCCTGCAGGCCGGGCTGGAGCGCGCGCCAGGCATCGTCGACGGTATAGCAGCGCGCCGGGGCCACCGCGAGCGTCGTGCGCTGCTCGTTGATCACTAGCGTGTGATAGCCCGGCTCGGAGATTGGCGAGAGCAAGGCGGTGGCCCCTTTCGGCGACGTAAATCGCCCGTCGATAACCGCGCCGCTTTCCAGTTCGATCCGATACCGTGCGCCGGATTTCACGGCCGCCATCGGCAGCGAGATGCCGCGATCGATCTCCGCGGTCATCAATGGCGGCAACTTGCGCCCGGACAATTCCGCATCGAGCGTCGCGGTGCTCTGCTTGAGTTGCGTGGCATTGTCGCAAGGCAGGCCGAGGCGTTCCAGCAGCACTTTCAGCGTCTCTTCCGGCACGCGCTGGATCAGCTTGTGCGCGTCTTGCCACTCGACCTCGAAACCGGCCTTGGTGGCGAGCGCCTCAATGGCGCTAGGGGTTTTATCCGGCGTAGCCGGGGTATTGATGGTCGTGCTCACGAGGTTTTCCCCGAAGCTTTGACGCGACGAGCGTCATGATTAAACGCGGCATCGGCGAAATCGCCCGTCAGCCACGCGATAAAAGTCTCTGCGCCCAACTCGCCGCGATCCGCCGCGTCGCGGGCTCGAGCCGGCGTTTCGAATACGACCTTGCCCGGTGGATGGCCGGTGAGTGGAACAGCTTCCTTGCCCAGATTGAGCGCGACGGAATAGGTGCTGCCATCGCCGAGCCGCCAGTTCGCGAGAACCGCTTTCTCTCCGATAACCTTGGCGCCAAGCGCCTTCGCATTCTTCAGGTGCGGCATCAGCAGCTTCGTGCGCACAGCCAGCGCCGAGCGATAGAAGTGCAGCCAGTCGTTGTGATCGGCGGGCTGCTTGCTTTCATCGGGCGACGACATCCTGAACGTCTCGATGGCGTTGGGATCGGGGATCTGCGCGCGACGCTTTTCGTCGGTGAACGCGGAGAACTTCGCAAATTCCCGGCGACGCCCTTCGCGCACGGCGTCGGCGAGCTCATCGTGGTAGTCCGTGAAGAACAGGAATGGCTGCGTGGAACCGTACTGCTCTTCCATGAACAGCATCGGGATTTGCGGTGTCAGCAGCATCAGGCCGGTTGCGGCATAGAGTGAGTCTTCGCTGCACAACGAGCGCAGGCGGTCGCCCATTGCACGGTTGCCGACCTGATCGTGGTTCTGTAAAAACATCACGAACGCCGTGGGCGGCAAGTAAGCGCTCGGTTCGCCGCGCGGCTTGCCGTCATGGATGGGCGAGGGCTCGCCTTGATACACAAAACCCTCGCTCAGCACGCGCGCAAGCTTCTCGATTGGCTGGTCGCTGTACGCGCCGTAATAGCTCTCGTCCTCGCCGGTCAGCAGGACATGCAGCGTGTTGTGCGAGTCGTCGCTCCATTGCGCGTTGAAATGCGATTCGAGCAGGTTCGACGTGTTGTGCTCGTTCTCCAGCACGAGATGCACATACCGCTGCGATTCCACCGACGAACGCACGCGATCCGACAGTTCGCGCAACCACTCGTCGTCGTTGATAGCGTGGACGGCGTCGAGGCGCAGGCCATCGAAGCGATATTCCTTCAGCCAGTACAACGCGTTATCGAAGAAAAAGTCGCGCACTTGCGGACGTTCGAAATCGATCGCCGGACCCCACGGCGTGTTCACACCCTCTCGGAAGAACTGCTTGGCGTACGCGCTCAGATAGTTGCCATCCGGTCCGAAATGGTTATAGACCACGTCGAGCAAGACCATCAGTCCGAGGCCATGCGCGGCGTCGATGAGCGTCTTCAGTTCATCGGGCGTGCCGTACGCTGAATCGGGCGCGTAGGGCAGTACGCCGTCGTAACCCCAGTTGCGGCTGCCGCTGAAGTCGTTCAGCGGCATCAGTTCGATGGCCGTTACTCCAAGGTGCGCGAATTCCTTCAGGCGGCGCGTCACGCCGGCATAACCACCCAGCGCGCCCACGTGCACTTCGTAAAGCACCGTTTCTTCCCACGGCCGGCCATGCCAGTTCGTGTTTTCCCACCGATACGCACGCGGGTCGATCACTTCGCTTGGACCGTGGACGTCGTCCGGCTGAAAGCGCGAGACCGGATCGGGCACCGCCAGATCCGCATTGATCCGATACCGATAACGCGTGCCCGCGCCGCCTTCAGCGAGCACTTCGAACCAGCCGTCGCCGGTGGGTGTCATGTCGATCAGCGTGGGAGCCGCACCGTCTTCGTTGGGGTACAGCTCCAGTTGCACTGCTTTCAGCGACGGCGCCCAGAAGCGATAGCGCGTGTGTCCGGCATCGGTAAGGTGAGCGCCGAAGGGCAGGCAATAGGCATGGTGACGCTTGTGCGGATCGATTGGGGTTTCGGACATGATGTGTGTGCCTTCAGTGCGCTTGGTCAGATACTTGGCTTGGAGCCTGCCCGGCGTTTCGCGCCTGACGTCTTGGTGCCGCCTTAAGGCGTCTTCGAGCCGTTCAATTTTCCTCCTTTGCGGGCGGTGCGTGCTGGGGCACGGGCGCCTTCCAGGGTTCCGCCGTCCGTCGCGGTCCGATTGTGCCCGGGTCCGGCGGCAACGCCGTCAAGAGCCGTGGCCCCTCGTGAGCGCCGGCCATCCAGACGGCCTGCCAGTCGGCGTCCCCGGTCGGCTGCGCGAGCAGCACGGCCACGCTGTGCGGCTGCACCTCCAGTTCCCCGCCGATCAGCGGATATTGCAGTGCATCGGGCACAGCGCTATCCATGAGCACGTTCCATTCCAAGTGCGGTGCGGGAGCGGCGAAGTTCAGCGCTTGCGACGATCCGTTCATCATGATCAGGATCACATCGACTTCCCCATTCAGACCGGGCCCCGCGCGACGTAGCGTCAGCGCACGTCCTTCGGGGTCCTGCCACGCGTCGATAGTCAGCGCTGTGCCGCTTTCGTCAAACCAGCTGACGTCATAAAGACCTGGCAGCACCTCGCGATCGCCGTGGAGAAAGCGCATTTCCCGCAGCAGCGGGTAGTTTTTGCGCAGCGCGATCACGCGGGCGACAAAGTCAGTCATCATGCGTCCGGCGGGCGATTCTGCTTGCGCCCAGTCGATCCACGAAATCTCGTTGTCCTGGCAATACGCGTTGTTGTTGCCGCGTTGCGTGCGGCCGAATTCATCGCCGCCGAGCAGCATGGGCGTGCCGAGCGAGAGCAGGTTCGTCGCGATCAGCGCACGTGCCACGCGGCCGCGGGTTTCGAGGATTTCGGGGTCATCGGTCGGGCCTTCCACGCCCCAGTTGGCGCTGCAGTTTTCGTTGTGGCCGTCGTTGTTGCCTTCCTGGTTTGCTTCGTTATGTTTCTGCTCGTAGGACGTCACGTCCGCAATGGTGAAACCGTCGTGCGAAGCGACAAAATTCACCGATGCCCAGGGCTTGCGCATGCGCCGGTGAAACAACTCGGCGGAGCCGGTGAGGCGCGCGGCGAGATCCGGCCTCACGCCCGCGTCGCCGCGCCAGAAACGGCGTATGCCGTCGCGGAATTTATCGTTCCATTCGGCGAATCCTGGCGGATGGTTGCCGACCTGATAGCCGTCAGGGCCGATATCCCAGGGCTCGGAAATCATCTTGCGCGTGTTGAGGATCGGGTCCTGGCGGATGGCGTCAAAGAAACCCGAGCCGGGGTCGAAACCGTGGCCTTCGCGGCCTAGCGTCACGCCGAGATCGAACCGGAAGCCATCGACGTTGAACGCCGTCGCCCAGTAGCGCAGCGAGTCCATGACCATTTGCAGGACGCGGGGATGCGACAGGTTCACCGTATTGCCGCAACCCGTTTCGTTAATATAACGCCGTTCATCACCGGGGATCAGGCGGTAGTAACTGGCGTTGTCGAGGCCGCGCCATGAGACCGTCGGCCCGAGCTCGTTGCCTTCGCATGTGTGGTTGTAGACCACGTCGAGAATCACTTCAATACCCGCTGCGTGAAGCCGGCGCACGGCAATGCGCATTTCGTTGAGCCGGTTGGTCGAGAGGTACGACGGTTCGGGTGCGAAGAACGCAGCGGTGTTATAGCCCCAGTAATTCTTGAGACCGCGTTCGACGAGGAAGCGGTCGTTGAGAAACGCGTGGACGGGCAGGAATTCGACGGCGGTGATGCCGAGCTTTTGCAAGTGTTCGATGAACCATGGCGATGACAGCGCCGCGAACGATCCGCGTTCGTGCTGGCGGATGTCGTTGCGGAGCATGGAGGTGCCGCGTACATGTGTTTCGTAGATGACGGTTTCGCCCCAGGGGACGTTGGGGCGGGTGTCGCGGGACCAGTCGAAAGCATCGTCGGTGACGACGCATTTTGGGGTGGCGGGGGCTGAATCGCGCCGGTCCATTGAGAGGTCGAGGCGGTTCGAATGCACGCGATAGCCGAACAGGGCGTCGGACCAGCGCCACTGGCCAACGAGTTTTTTCGCGTAGGGGTCGAGGAGCAGTTTGTGCGGGTTGAAGCGGTGGCCCAGATGCGGTTGGTAGGGGCCGTGTGCACGGAAGCCGTAGACCGTGCCGGGGTGCGCGCCGGGGAGGTAGCCGTGCCAGATTTCATCGGTGCATTCTGGCAGCTCGAAGCGGGCGAGCTCCTTGCGGCCGGTGGTATCGAAGAGACAGACTTCGATTTTGTGTGCGTTCGCTGAGAACACTGCAAAGTTGACGCCTAAACCGTCCCAGTTGGCTCCGAGCGGGTAAGCCGCGCCCGGGAGTAACTTGTCGGGAAATGAATTAGCCATGGGGTTTCCGTTCGCACTCGGGGTTTGGGGGTTTGGGGGTTTGGGGTTTGGTTGTTCGGTGGTTTGTTTTGGGTTAGCGATCGGGGGTGGAGCTGGGGTTGCCAGGTTCTTGCGTTAGCGGATCTGGGTCATTGTCGGGTTGCTGCTTTCGGGCTTAGTGGTCTGCTTAGGTTGGCTATTTTCTTTATCACTGTTAGCCACTGCGCGTGGCGGCGCGTCATTTCTTGGTCCTTAGCGACAAAGAAACGAAGCAAAGAAAGCGCTTTCAAACCGCGCTACCCTAAGTGTCCACAGCGTGCAGTTTCTATTCATAGGTGCCCCAAAAGCACGGTGCTCGCCAGAGCCACGGATGTGTGAACCCCTCTTTCTCCGAACACGGATACCCACACGCTTCGCCACCAGTGACTGAACCTGCCCGAGGTCCATCCCGCGCTATCCGCGTGAACCCTCCACCAAATTAGTACGCACGACGAACCACGTCGCCAACCCACCAAGAAACAAAGCCGCCAAAATGCATCAGCCCACACTCGACCAAATAACCGCGCATGCCAAGCAAATAAGCTACAAATATGAAGCAGAAGTAAGCGGTGGTCCACGAAGAAAGTCCCGCAGACCTTCCGCGCAAACCATTCAACGCGAACCAGCTAACGCAAACTGCTTGACCAACCTACTAAGAAAACGAGGCCTTGAATACGCGTGAGGCCGTGCCGGTCCGTAGAACACTGGTGCTCGCCCGAGAGCGTACGGGGCGAAGCGTGTTCGTGTCAGGATTCGCGAGAAGGAGGGTTTCACACATCCTCCGCTCTGGCGAGCACCGTGCTTTTGGGGCACCTATGAATAGAAACCGCACGCTGTGGACACTTAGGGTAGCGTGGTTGAAAGCGTTTTCTTTGCTTCGTTTCTTTGTCGCTTTGGACAAAGAAATGACGTGCCGCCACGCACAGTGGCTAACAGTGATAAAGAAAACATCTAACTCACGCAGACCACTAAGCCCTAAAGCAGCAACCCGGCAATGACCCAGATCGCTAACGCTGGAACCTTGCAACCCGGCATCAACTCCGACCGCTAACCTTGGAACCCCACCGTCCACCCCCAACCAGTGCGAACGAACCCCCTCCCCCGATGTTAATCGGCCCTCAGCACAATCGTCGCCAACGGCGGTAAAGTCAGCGCCGCCGACCACTCCCGTCCATGACTCAAAATATTCTCGGCGTGAATCACGCCCCCGTTCCCCATATTCGATCCGCCATACACCGACGCATCCGAATTCACAATCTCACTCCACTTCCCACCCCTCGGCAATCCCACCCTATACCCCAGCCGCGGCACCGGCGTCATATTCGAAATCACCACGCACTCACGACCCTCACCATCGGTGCGACGGAACGCAAACACGCTATTGGCCGCGTCGTCGCCAATTAGCCAGTCAAACCCGTGAGGATCGCTATCAAGCTTGTATAACGCCGGCTCCTCTCCATACACCCGGTTCAAATCGCGAACCAGCTTCTGTAATCCACCATGGAACGGATCATCAAGCAAATGCCAATGCGGCGACGTATCGTGATTAAACTCGCCAAACTGACCAAACTCACCGCCCATGAACAACAACTTCTTGCCCGGATGCGTCCACATGAATCCCAGATACGCACGCAGATTCGCAAACTTCTGCCAATGATCCCCAGGCATCTTCCCAATCAACGATCCCTTTCCATGAACTACCTCGTCATGTGAAAGCGGTAACAAAAATCGCTCGGAATACGCATACACCATCCCAAACGTAAACATGTTGTGGTGGTACTTTCGATTGACCGGATCCTCTTCCATATAGTGCAACGTGTCATGCATCCAGCCCATGTTCCACTTGAAATCGAAACCAAGCCCACCGTGCTCCAGCGACGCCGTCACACCCGGCCACGCCGTCGATTCCTCAGCAATCGTAACCGCACCAGGAATCTGACGGACTTCGTGATTAAGGCGCTTGAGGAATGCTATCGATTCCAGATTCTCGCGCCCGCCATACATGTTCGGCACCCACTCGCCCGCCTTGCGCGAATAATCCCGATACAACATGGAAGCCACCGCGTCCACACGCAATCCATCAACGTGATAACGCTTTAACCAGGCCAGCCCCGACGCCACGAGGAACGCGCTAACCTCGTTACGGCCGAGGTTATAGATCATCGTGTTCCAGTCCTGGTGATACCCCTCTCGCGGGTCCGCATGCTCATAAAGCGGCGTGCCGTCAAATTCGACAAGACCATGGGCATCGTTAGGAAAATGCGCCGGTACCCAGTCGAGAATGATCCCGAGCTGCGCTTCATGCGCACGGTTCACGAACTCGGCAAATTGCTCAGGCGTCCCAAACCGCGCCGACGGCGCAAATTGCCCCAACGGCTGATAGCCCCACGAACCACCAAACGGATGCTCCGCAATCGGCATGAATTCAAGGTGCGTGAAACCCATGCTCTTCGCATACGGAATCAGGCGCTCGGCAAGCTCGTGCCAGTTCATGCCGCGGTTGCCTTCCTCAGGTACGCGCAACCACGATTCCGCATGAACTTCGTACACGGAAATCGGCGCATTCACGGTCTGCCTCGGTCCGCGCGAGTTCATCCACTCGCTGTCGGTCCAGGCGTATCCGTCGATAGCCTCAGCGTCGGCCACCACCGAAGCCGTCGCGGGCGGCCGCTCGCTTTGCATCGCGCACGGATCGGCTTTCAACGGCAACGCGTGGCCATCGCGCGAGATGATCTCGTACTTGTAACGCGTACCCGCGCCAAGACCCGGCACGAACAGTTCCCAGACGCCGGCGTTATGGCGCAGGCGCATGGGGTGCCGGCGGCCGTCCCACGAGTTGAAGTCGCCCACCACCGAGACGCGTCGTGCATTCGGCGCCCATACCGCAAAACGCGCACCGGCCACGCCGCCATGAACGACTGGCCGCGAGCCGAGGCATTCCATCACCGCATACGGATCGCCCCAGGAAATGCGGTTCAACGCGTCATCGTCTAATACAGGACCGAACGAATACGTATCGGCGACTTCCTGTGGCGTGCCGTGCCAATCAATATTCAGCCGATACGCCTGCATCTCATCAATAAACCCGATAAACAACCCCGCCGGATGAACCTGCGTGAGCGTACCAAGCGGCTTGCTGCTGTCGCGATCAAGCACCTGCACGCCGGTCGCGCCGGGCAACAGTACGCGAACGACGGGGCCGACATCGGTCTGATGAAGCCCGAGCTTCGAAAACGGATCGGGATGGCGAGCTTCGACGAGCGCGTCAATATCGAGCGGATGCAGACCTTCGGTCAGCAGCCTGTCGTCTGTGCGCTTATTCATTTTCGTTTCCATCGGATGTGTCCTTGAATGCGGGGTCCACGGGCCGCGAACCCGGCGCGGGCGGCGCGCCCGTATCGCCAAGCAAGCGGCTCGCAAGCGACGCGAGGCCACGCAACGGCAACCCGATCCAGGTCGGACGGTTCGCCGCTTCATAGCGGATTTCGTAGGCGGCCTTCTCGATCAGGAAAAGATCGAGAAGGGCGGCTTGCGTGGCTTCGTCGCCGGCAATCGGTTGCGCAGAAGCTGCCACCGCCGCGAGGTAGTCGAGCAAAAACGCTTCCTCGCCATGACCGCGCAGGCGCTCGAACAACGCGCGCTTGCGATCGGCGGTTGCCTGCGGTGCGTTTCCGGTCGTCGGCTGCGCGGCGGCGCTCGCATACGACAGGGAACGCAATAAGCCGGCCACGTCCCGCAACGGACTCGATTTTTTACGCCGTTCTTCCAGCGGCCGCGCCGGTTCACCTTCGAAGTCGATGAGGAACGCGTCGCCCTGCGCCATCAGCACCTGTCCGAGGTGGAAGTCGCCGTGAATACGAATGCGCAATGCATTGGCGTTTTCCGGCACGAGCTTTTGCACCGCTGCCAGCAGCAGGTCGCGACGATCGAGCAGGCTCTGCGCCAAGGCGCGGTCATGCTCGCTGAACTCCAGGAGCTTCGCAGCGAGGATGTCGAGCGCCGTCACGAGCAGCGCGTGCGTGCCGTCGTTCCAGCCGCGCACGTCCTTCTTCGACGCCTTTTCGGGCGCAAAAGCAGGGTCGTCGGAGGGTTGCGCGAGCGCGACGTGCAGTTCGCCCAGCCGTTGCCCGATGATCCCCGTGACTTTCCTGTAGCCTTCGATGCCCTGCATTTCCTTCTCACGGTCCAACGAGTGGTCGTCGGTATCCACGGCCAGCGCAAGTTCATCCACGGTGCGGCGCAGGTAATCGAGCGCGTAGTTCCACGCATCGCCCTGGTTGTCGATAAAGCCTTGCAAGATGCACAGCGTGTGCGGCACGCCTTCCGGGTCGACGCGCACCACTTCGCCGAACAGCGGCCCCGTATTCTGGTAACCGAGCTTCGTCAGGTGCCGGCTCATTTCGGCCTCCGGATGAATCCCGCCAACCAGGCGACGCACCAGTTTCAGCACTATCTGATCGCCGATCACGAGCGAGCTGTTGCTCTGCTCGGCCGCCAGCCAGCGAATTTCCGGCGGTGGTTCTCCAGGCCTGAAATTGGCGGCAAGCGCATCGAGCCGTTCGGTTGGAATAAAGCGGATCTCACTCTTCTGCACCGTGGGAACGACCGCCCGCTGCAAGAGCTTCTTCAGCACGCCGTAGGTGAAGTTCGGGACGGCGAAGGCATCGGTGATATGGCCGATATTACGAACCTGGCGCACACGCGCAAGCGCGAGCTGCATGTAGAGCGGCGAGGTCGTTTCCGTGCCCCATGCAATCGTGAGCGGCAGCACGTAGCGTTCGGTGTGATCGCCGACATCGGCTTCGATCTCCGTGAACGCAAAGCCCGCTTCCGGAATGGTCGTCAACGCCGCGAGACGCACGCCGAGCAGCTTCTTGTCCTTCGACGCAAACCAGCGGCGCTTGCTCAAGTAAGACGGCAGCACTTCCGATTCGAGCAGGCGTACGTTTTCCGGCGTCGGGCCGGTCTGGCCGGCGCGGATCACCATGGTCACGAACTCGGGCAATTGCTCGGACGGCGCCTGGCTCCACGCCGGACGCTGATTGCCCGGGCACAACTGGAACCACAGGAAACCGTACGGCGGAAAGGTCAGCAAATACGTAAGCTGCCCAATCGGCGGGAACGCTGAATCCGCGGTCATTTCCAGCGGCACCGAACCGGCATACTCGGACAGGTCGAGCTCAACCGCTTGCGGCGCGCGAGACAGATTCGCGACACACAAGATGGGCGGTTCACCTTCGACTTCACGCAAATACGCGAGGATCTTGCGGTTGTTAGGACGCAGGAAGCGTATGGTGCCTCGTCCGAACGCCTGCTTCCCGCGACGCACCGTGAGCATCTTGCGGGTCCAGTTGAGCAGCGAGTGCGGATCGCGGCTCTGCGATTCCACGTTCACGGCGTCATACCCGTAGAGCGCGCCCATGACTGGCGGCAGCACGAGTTGCTCCGGATCGGCGCGCGAGAACCCGCCGTTTCTATCCGATGACCACTGCATCGGCGTACGCACGCCGTCGCGATCACCCAAGTGGATGTTGTCGCCCATGCCGAGTTCATCGCCGTAATAGATCACGGGTGTGCCGGGCATGGACAGCAGCAGTGAATTGATCAGTTCAATCCGCCGACGGTCGCGTTCCATCAGCGGAGCAAGACGTCGGCGAATGCCGAGATTCAGACGCGCGCGGCGATCGCTTGCGTACGTGTTCCACAAATAATCACGCTCGGAATCGGTCACCATTTCCAGCGTGAGTTCATCGTGATTACGCAGGAAAATGGCCCACTGGTTGGTCGGCGCGAGATCCGGCGTCTGCCGCATGATGTCCGTGATCGGGAAGCGGTCCTCGCTCGCAATCGACATATAAATGCGCGGCATCAGCGGGAAGTGAAAGGCCATGTGGCATTCGTCTTCGTCGCCAAAATATTCCTTCACGTCTTCCGGCCATTGATTCGCTTCGGCCAGCAACATGCGATTCGGATATTCCGCATCGATAGTCGCGCGGATCTTCTTCAGAATCGCGTGCGTTTCCGGCAGGTTCTCGTTGTTCGTGCCTTCGCGTTCCACCAGGTAAGGCACGGCGTCAAGCCGCAACCCATCGATTCCCATGTCGAGCCAGAAGCGCATCACCTGCAGCACTTCCTTCAGCACGGCGGGGTTATCGAAGTTCAGGTCAGGCTGGTGGTTAAAGAACCGGTGCCAGTAGTACTGCCCCGCGACCGGATCATGGGTCCAGTTGGACGGCTCCGAATCGATAAAAATAATCCGCGTGTCTTCGTACTTCTTGTCGGTATCCGACCAGACGTAGTAGTTGCGATGATTCGAGCCCGGCTTCGCGAGGCGCGCGCGCTGGAACCACGGGTGCTGGTCGGACGTGTGGTTGATGACCAGTTCGGTGATCACGCGAATGCCGCGCGCGTGCGCTTCCTGGATGAAACGCTTCACGTCGGCGAGCGTGCCGTAATCGGGATGCACGTTGCGGTAATCGGCGATGTCGTAGCCATCGTCACGCCGTGGCGACGGATAGAACGGCAGCAGCCAGATCGTATCCACGCCGAGTTCGGAGATGTAATCGAGCTTCGCGAGCAGGCCGGGAAAATCGCCGATGCCGTCGTTGTTCGCATCGAAGAAAGACTTGATGTGGATCTGATAAATGATCGCGTCTTTGTACCAGAGCGGATCGTTGCTGAGAGTCGAGTTCTTGTTACGCTTCACGTGTCGCTCCTTGAGCCGCGACGATGTTTCGTCCCGGCTGTATGAGTTGTTCTGTGCCACGTCGGCGAGTGCCGTCGTGATGATGACTGTCAGGTGACGCTCGCAGGACGGTCAGAGAGCCGTCAAAGCGCGGTCGGCGCCCGCGGCAAACCCCACGTCGGCGCAATTCTCCAGATCGCAAACGGCCGCGTGTTCGGGTCGAGCCGGATATGCTGCCGTCTGCCGCGCCACTCAAAACGTTCGCCAGTCATCTGGTCCTCCACGGCCAGCGCATCCCATTCCTGCACGCCCCAATTATTCAACGTCTGCCACGGCAGCTCCACGTCCGCGCCCTGTTCGTTGAAGGGATCGAGATTGATCGCGACCAGCACGATGTTGTCGCGTGCCGCATTCGCTTTCTCGAAGAACAGGATGTTGTCGTTGTGAGCGGGAAGGAAGTTGACGCCGAGATGCGAATGCAGCGCCGGATTCGCTTTCCTGATCCGGTTGAGCGCGGTGATTTCCCCAACGATATTGCCCGGCCGGTTCCAGTCCCAGGCACGGATCTGATACTTCTCCGAATCGAGATATTCCTCGCTGTTTGGCAGCGCGGCGGCTTCGCAGAGTTCGAAGCCGCTATACACGCCCCATAGTCCCGAGAGTGTCGCGGCGAGCGCGGCGCGGATCACAAAGCCGGCACGGCCCGAACGCTGCAGGAAACGCGGGTTGATATCGGGCGTGTTGACGAAGAAGTTCGGGCGGAAATACTCCTTCGCGTCCGTCTGCGTCAGGTCATGCATGTATTCCAGGAAATCCTGCTTCGACTCGCGCCACGTGAAGTACGTGTACGACTGCGAGAAACCGAGCTTGGCAAGGCGATTCATCACGCGCGGACGCGTGAACGCTTCGGCCAGGAACATGACATCGGGATGACGCGAGCGTACATCGCCAATCACCCATTCCCAGAACGGCAGGGGTTTGGTGTGCGGATTGTCGACGCGGAAAATCTTCACGCCGGCCGCGATCCAGAACAGGAATACGTCGCGCAATGCGAGCCACAGTTCCGGCTTCGCGTCCTGCGCGTAGAAGTCAGGATTAACAATGTCCTGATATTTCTTCGGCGGATTTTCCGCATAACGCAACGTGCCGTCCGGGCGCCACGCGAACCACGTGGGATGCTCTTTCAGCCATGGATGATCCGGCGAACACTGCACGGCGAAATCAAGCGCGATCTCCAGACCATGTGCACGCGCTGCGTCCAGCATCTGCTTGAAGTCGTCCAGGTTGCCGAGTTCGGGATGCAAGGCGTCGTGGCCGCCTTCCTTGCCGCCGATGGCGTAGGGACTGCCCACATCGCCGGGTCGGGCCGTCAGCGTATTGTTCTTGCCCTTGCGGTTCGCCATGCCAATAGGGTTGATTGGCGGGAAGTACAGCACGTCGAAACCCATCTCGCGAATGCGCGGCATCTTGCCGATCACATCGACAAACGTGCCGTGGCGATTCTCATCGTCGCTCATGGAGCGCGGGAAGATTTCGTACCAGCTTGCAAAGCGCGCGGCGGCGCGTTCGGCATCGATGCGATAGGTCACCGGATCGCGTGACAGGAATGGCCGATGCCGTGCCGCCTCGATCGCTTGCGCCGTTTCCGGCGCGAGCGCCAACGCGAGGCGGGCGTCTGCATCCGCTTTGGCGAACTGCTTGACGATCCCTTCCAGCGGGTCCGTTTGCGCGCCTTCCGTGGTTTTCACTTCGGCCAGGATCAGCGCGAACAAATGCCGTGCTTCCTCCAGTTCCAGTTCAACCGTTTGTTCGGCCTTCAGCTTCTTCTGCATGTGATCGATCAGCGAAGCGAAGTCGTCGCGCCACGCGATCACCGTGAATTCATGACGGCCGATGCGATCGATTGGAATGTGCGCGGTCCACAAGTCATTGCCGAGGGGCAGGACCGGGATCATGGGCGCTTCGTGCCAGTCGGTTTCATCGGCGGCGCGCCATTGCACGGCGGCCGCGATCTTGTCGTGGCCTTCCCCGAAAATCGCGGCCGTGATTTCCACCGCTTCGCCCACGATCCGCTTCGCCGGAAAGCGCCCGTGATCGACCGTCGGCGTCACGCTTTCGATCGCCACCCGCGGCGCCACCAACGCTTCGTTCACTGACTTCTTGTCGGCCGCCTTGGCGCCGCGCTTGACCTGCGGTTGTGCGAGCAGGATGGGCGGCTCGGCCGCGCCGCGCAGCACTCGCACTTCGCCGGGCTGTAACAGGAACGGCTCAAGCGGCAGCGGCGTTTCCGTTGTGTCTTCGTCAATCGGCCGAAACCGCGTGAAGTTACCCGGTGCGCCGTCCAGTAGATGGCGCGTATCGACATAAACCGGCGTGGTGAGGTCCGGGTTCAGCACGATCAGCGCTGCCTCGGCCGCGATCCGCAGATCCGGACTGCTGCCTCGCAGAATGGCCGCGTAAGGGGTGCCCGCGCCGGTCAGCGCACGCAGCTCGCCGATGCTCGCCAGTGCCGCGGAGTTGCGTTGCAACGCGTTGGCATGAGCCACTTCCGCCGATACGTTAAAGCGCGCGCCTTCTCTCGCGCGGCGGAATTCTTCCGCGCTGCCGTGGTTGTAGGTGAGCGGCTGCGTCAGGCCGTATTCGAAGCCCATGGGCACGAGCAGGCCGGTGCCTATGCCCGCCGCCGTGTACAACGCGCGCCGGTAGGCGCGCTCCACCAGCGACGAGTCGCCGGTGTCAGGCAGGTCGTGCAGCAGGCGCGAGCCGTAGGGCTCTTCCGGAAACGCGATGGGCGGCGCGATGCGAAACAGCGCGGCGTGTTCGTCGAAGAGCCAGTTGCTCTGGAAATCCCACCATCGCGACGACGAAAACACCGAGTCGAAACCGGCATCGGCAAGTCCCGCGAGATCGTGACGGCTGATGCCAACCGTCCATGCAAGCCATTTTGTTTGCGGATGACGTTCGCGAACAGCCGCACCGAGCCTGCGCCACACGTGGGCCGGCACCTTGTGCGGAGCTTCGAAGCGAAAGCCACCAATGCCGGCATCGGCGAGCAGCATCAACTCGCGCGCCCACCATTCGGTGAGCGCCTGGGCTGCTTCGCCATCGCCGAAATTCGCATGCGCCGCGCTTTCTTCATGCGGCGCGTGGCGCGGGTCGAGCCGGGCTTCAGCCGCTTCGAACGGATGAAACCAGTTGCGGTTATCACGGAACAAACCGCCTTCGGCGCTGACCTGGTCGAGGGTGATATCCACCAGCAAGGTCAGGCCGTGCTTGCTCGCCTGGCTTGCAAGCAGACGCAAACCTTCGCTCGCGGGCGCGTTGGAGTCGAATACGGCGTGTAGTTTGTGATGATCGGCCACGGCCTGTCGATGGCCGTTGCTGCCCGGCTGGAAGGGTGCGCCGATCAGGACGTGATCGAAGCCCAGCGCGGCGGCATGTTCGAATTGTGCGGACCAGTCAGGCAACGGTCCGACGAGAAGGGGGTCGATGAAATAAATTCTTGGCGCGTACGCCTGAAGCATGTGATGGTGTTCCATCGGTCGTCTTTTCCAGTTCGTCCTGCTATGGCGTGGATGCGGGAAAACGCGATCGCGCTCAACCAGGCAATAAACCAACCGCAAGAACGGCTACGGCAGACGAGCCTCAGACAGTCTTCAAAGCACCAATTCCGGGGTGACGAGTGCGGTGCGTATCTTCATCAGGCGATACGCCGTTCGGTGCGGCGCCAGGGTCGCTAGAGGGACACAGCACGTAGCGTGCCGCACCCCTCCACGTTTCCTGGTGTATGTCGGAGCCTGAGGGTGGCCAATGGTTCGCGGCCAGCATGCGGGTTCAGGTCAGACGACATGCGCCTGGCGTGCACTGCAATCCAGTGCGGCGCCAGGCGGCCAACCGTGTAACCGTACCATCGAAAAGGGTAGCGTGGAACGTCAGGCGCTGCGTGCGACGAATTGCGCCAATTGTGCCTGCTGCGCTTTGCGACGGTCTGCCTCAGCCACCACCATGACCGGCACGGCCCGAACCTCGACCGGCACGCGGCGCGCGCGCAACGGTGCTTTGGCAGGACGTGCGTCGGTGAGACCCGCGTATAGCTGGACATATTTCGCTACCGCCTGGTTCCACCCGTAATCACGTGCCATCGCATTGCGTTGAAGCGTGCGCCATTGTTGCGGACGCATGAAAGCGTCGATAGCGCGCGTGGCCGCGGCGATCACGTCCTGTACGCCGTCGCCGTCGAAGAGGAAACCGGTCGCCGGACGCGAGGACGTTGCGCCCTCGAAGCCGCCAAGGGGAGATGCCTGGAAACCTGTCTGAAGTCCGACGGTTTCGGCGGCTTCCGCCGCGTCCACGATCGTATCCGCCAGCCCGCCCACGCGCGACGCCACGGGCAAGGTGCCATAACGCATGGCATAGATTTGCGTGAGGCCGCACGGCTCGAAGCGGCTGCCATGCAGCAGGATGTCGGCGCCGGCATGCAGCAGGTGCGCGCGGCGCTCGTCGTAACCTATATAGACACCCACCCGATCCGGCCAGGTCTGCGCCAGCCGCTGGAACGCGGCTTCTATATGGGCTTCGCCTTTGCCAAGCACGGCAATCTGCAAGCGCGGATAGTGTTCCAGCAGCGCGGGAATGGCATCCACGGCAACATCGGCCATTTTCTGCGAGGTCATCCGGCTGCCCAGCGCGATGACTGGCGCGAACGGGTCGACGGGAAGGCCGAACATTTGCTGCAGCTCGCGCTTGCAGGCGTGTTTGCCGCGCATGTCGTCGAAACAATAATGACGGGCAATTTGTGGATCGGTCTTCGGGTCCCAGGTATTCAAGTCGATACCGTTGATGATGCCCGACAGCTTGCCGGCGCAACTTTGCAGCACGCCTTCCATCAGGTGGCCGAAGCGCGGCGTGAGGATTTCGCGCGCATACGTTTCGCTGACGGTAGCAACATGGTCCGCATGGACAATGCCGGCTTTCATCAGACTCAATGCACCATAAAATTCGATGCTTTTCGGTTCGGTCAACGCGGGCACGAGCCACTTGGCAGGCACGTTGAGCGCTGCACCAAGCGAGAGCGAATAGTTACCCTGGAACGCCAGATTGTGGATCGTGAAAACGCTTTTTGCGTGCACGCCCGCTTGCTTCATCAAGAGCGGCGTGAGTCCTGAATGCCAGTCATGCGCGTGCACGATGTCCGGCTTCTTGAACCCCCGAACACCTTCAGCGATCTTCACCGCCGCCGCCGACAACGACGCGAACCGAATCGCATTGTCTTCGTAGTCGCGTCCTTTCGCGTCCTGATACAGGCCTTCGCGTGCGTACAAATGATCCATGCGCAGCAGGATCACGGGGACGCCGGTGTCTGGCATCCGGCCGCGATACAGCGCGCCGTCTCCGCCGGGAAGCCCCGTCACTGAAGCAACCTTCTGTAATCCCTCGACCATCTGCAGTGCTTTCGGATAGGCCGGGATGAGGATCGCGGCATCGACTCCGGCTTCACGTAACGCAACGGCGTACGCGCTGACCATGTCACCCAGTCCGCCGGTTTTGGCTAGCGGTACAGCCTCGGAAGCGACAAGCAAGACGTTCAAGGACAAGGCTGACTCCTGGCGTTTGATGGATGAAAAGCGATGGGATGCGCCCGGGCAGATGAATCTGCGGCGCATGCGTCCGGTGCTTTTATCGGAGGGAAGAGGGGGTGCGGGAAGTTAGAGCAAGGCGTGTGCCATGTTCGTAAGAATCTGCTAAAACCGCGGGAAAGCGATAGGCGTTGATCAGCGCCGAGGGTCGACGTTAGGCGGACACGAGGAGCCGTGTAAAAAAGCACGCGCCGCAGACGGCGTTTTTACACGGGTTGTTCGGGAATCGTTATACGAAAGACGGGCGTGTCGGTGGGCTTACTCGCTTAGTGACTGAATTGCTAGCGACGCAAGAACTGTCAGCCATCCCGACTAATTTATTCGAGCCGGAAATTACGCCCGAATTCCTTCAGACGCCATGGCAATATTTGCTTCACTGCTCAGTTCACGGTTAAAGCAAACTCGCCGCCGTGTTGACGCATAAACCGATCACTGCGGCATTAAAGAAAAATGACAGGACGGATTGTGCGAGTGCCGCTCGCCGGACTTCATTGGAACAGAGCACGACATCCGAAGTCTGCGACGCCACCGCAATCGTGAATGAGAAATAGAGGAAGTCCCAATAGTCCGGCTTGAGCTGCGCATCAGGGAATCTCAGCGATGGTCCGTCGCCTGCCGACTGATAGTAATGGCGTGCGTAGTGAAGCGTGAAGATAGTCGGAATGAGGAACCATGCGCCCAGCATCGTGAAGCCCGTCAACAGATAGTGGAGCAGTTGACCTCGCAAGCCGAGGTTCTTGGCTGCGGCCAGCTCGAACACAATCGCGACAAGACTCGCTATGGCGGCCAGGCTGATGATCAGCAACACCATGCCTGCGTTCTCGTCCTCGCGCTCAGCGAGCTTCTGCACTTTGTCCTGATGCGCAAGCGCCATCTGAATCCAGATAAGCACGAGATACAGCCATACGGTACTGTCCCATCCAATGAGGCCGCGCACGATCGGTGTTAAGTCATGTGGAACCAAAAGCGCCACGATCACACCAACCACGAGGGCAATTACCGCCCGCGGGCGATAGCGAAGTACTTGGGGAACGAAATTCATTTTTTATAGCCGCTGGTAATGGCAGGTGACAGGTGGTGGCAAGTCTTTATAGCGCCAAGCTCGCGCGGGACCGTATGGTGCCAGCCATCGCAAGATGCCGGTGCTTCGTGTCCTTCAACTACTTCAAGTGCCGCGATTATTGCCCGTGCAGCTTTCAATTACCAACGGCCCAAGGGCTGGTTATTAATCGGTTCATCGTGCATGCTTCGGCCGCCGCAAGGCGCGCCTCAAAAACTATTCGGGGATATCGACGGGTGCAATCGACAGGCGCATTCGATCATGCCTCTCTGGACAACGCGGACTGGGACCTCATCACATGACACAACTCGACCACCCCATGACGCGCGCACAGTCTGCTACTCGAAGGCGTTTTGTTCTTGGCGCGTGCGCATCAGCAGTCGTGCTCGCGTTCACGTCGGTGGGTTTCGGTTCTCCAACATTCTTCACTCAGGCTTTCGCCGATACCCCGCCTGCGGGTCTTGACGGTTTCCTGTTGCTCTCGCGCCGACTGACTGGCCGCACGACCTTCGATCCCGCGCTTGCGCAGCGCGTGTACGACGCGCTGTCGAAGTCGGACAGCGAGTTTGTCGGCAACGTCAGCGCGCTGAACGTTTGGCTCGCGGCGCATGGCGGCGTGCCGTCGGATACCGTCACGCAGGCGCTCAAGGCGGATACACCCAAGCTCGCCGGCACGGTCACCGCGATCATGCGGGCGTGGTATCTCGGTCTTGTCGGCGATGCTCCGCGCGTGAGCGTGGTCGCCTACGAGCGCGCGCTGATGTTCGATCCTGTCAACGACGTGCTGACCATTCCGTCGTATTGCCGTGACGTGCCGTTCTACTGGACGCAGAAGCCTCCCGGCGCGGCCTGAAAGCACGCATCGAGAAAGCCACGCATCAAGAAAAGCATCAAGCCGGCGTGCTGTCTGACAATCAGTTGACAGCACGATTGTCAGCAGGCTCGACAGCGCGACCGAAGCACATAAAAACCACCCCTCACAGGACAACAGCAAATGGCAAATTCGAATTCGGCCGATGTCGTGGTCGTCGGATCAGGGGTTGCGGGCGGACTCGTCGCGCATCAGCTCGCGAGCGCGGGCGCCTCCGTGATCCTGCTCGAAGCCGGGCCGCGCATTCCGCGCTGGCAGATCGTCGAAAATTTTCGTAACTCGCCGGCGAAGGCCGATTTCGCTACGCCGTATCCGTCGACGCCTTACGCGCCGCATCCCGAGTATTCGCCCGAGAACAACTATCTGATTCAGAAGGGCGAGTATCCGTACGCGTCGCAATACTTGCGGCTCGTAGGCGGGACCACCTGGCATTGGGCCGCTGCTGCATGGCGCTTGCTGCCTGCCGATTTCAAGCTGAGGACGCTGTATGGCGTAGGTCGCGACTGGCCGATCCCGTATGAGACGCTTGAGCCCTGGTACTTCGCCGCCGAAGTGCAGCTTGGCGTGTCCGGTCCGGGCAATGACGTTGACCTCGGCTCGCCGCGTTCCAAACCGTATCCAATGGACATGCTGCCGCTTTCTTACATGGACCAGCGTTTCGCCGATGTCCTCAACGCGCAGTCTTATCACGTGGTGCCGGAACCGGTCGCGCGCAACAGCCGTCCATACGATGCCCGCCCGACTTGCTGCGGCAATAACAACTGCATGCCGATCTGCCCGATCGCCGCCATGTACAACGGCATCACGCATGCAGAAAAGGCCGAGCGTGCGGGCGCGAAGCTGATCGCGCAAGCGGTCGTCTACAAGATCGAAAGCGACGATAAAGGCCTGATCACGGCTGTTCATTACAGGGACCCGAACGGCAACAGCACGCGTGTCACGGGAAAGCTCTTCGTGCTTGCAGCTAACGGTATCGAAACGCCAAAGCTGATGCTCCAGTCAGTGTCCGACAGATTCAAGAACGGCATTGGCAACAGTTCGGACCAGGTCGGTCGCAACCTGATGGACCACCCCGGCACCGGCGTGACCTTCCTCGCGAACGAGCCCGTGTGGCCGGGACGCGGGCCGATGGAGATGACCTCGGTGGTGAACTTCCGTGATGGTGCATTCCGCTCCGAATACTCCGCAAAGAAGCTGCATCTATCGAATGGCGTACCCACCATGTCCGTCACGGCGGAGCTGATCGCCAAGGGCTTGACCGGGGCGGAACTGGATCGGCAGATCCGCGACCGCGCAGCACGCACGATGAGCATCAACAGTTTCCACGAGCATCTGGCCGAGCCGCAGAACCGTGTGATTCCATCGTCGGATCACAAGGATTCACTCGGTATACCGCAGCCCGAGATCTACTACTCGATCAACGACTACGTGAAGAAAAGCGCAGCCGACACGCGCACGCAGTACGCACGGATTGCGGAATTGTTCGGCGGCACGGAGATCACCTTCGACGATCAATTCGCTCCGAACAATCACATCATGGGGACGACCATCATGGGGGTGGACCCGAAGGATTCCGTCGTCGATCCTGAATGCCGCACGCATGACCACGCGAACCTTTTCGTGGCCGGCAGTGCGGTGATGCCGACGGCGGCATCGGTGAATTGCACGCTGACGTTGTCGGCGTTGTCGCTGCGTCTCGCCGACAAGCTGAAGAAAGAACTTTGATTGCGCGCCGACGGAGCCCCACGATGAAGAACCCCAAACCTCGCGCCGCGAAAATCTTTAACAGACGCCTGGGCGGCGCGCTCGCCGCACTTGCGCTCGCCATTACGGGCGTGAATTTCCACACGCTGATTCAATCGGCGCAGGCGCAGACTGCCGCGACTGAGCCCACGGTCGTTCAGCGCGACACGCTGGCCGGCGCGGATTTGATCAAGCGCGGCGAATACCTGGCGCGCGCGGGCGACTGCGTGGCGTGCCATACCGCTGACAAAGGCCGCCCGTTCGCGGGCGGTCTGCCGATCAACACACCGTTCGGGACCATCTATACGCCGAACATCACGAGCGATCCGGACACCGGCATTGGCCGCTGGAGCGACGCCGACTTCCTTCGCGCGATGCATGAAGGTATTGGCAAAGGCGGTGAACGTTTGTACCCGGCCTTCCCCTACGCCGAATACACGAAGGTCACGGACTCGGACGTCCTCGCGATCCGTGCCTACCTGAATACGCTGACGCCGATCCACTACACGCCGCCGCGCAATGAGCTGTCATTTCCGTTCAACCAGCGCTGGCTGATGGTGTTTTGGAACATGTTCAACTTCAGGGAAGGCCGCTTCGTGCCCGACCCGCAGCAAAGCGCGGAATGGAATCGCGGTGCGTATCTGGTTGGCGGTCTTGCGCATTGCGAGGAATGCCATACGCCTCGTAATGTGATGCAGGGCCTGAAGACGAGCGAGCGCTTCAGCGGCGCCGGACTGTCCGGCTGGCACGCGTTCAATATCACGCCTGACAAGACTGCGGGCGTTGGCGGATGGACCGACGACGAACTGACGCAATATCTCGCGACCGGCGTGGCACATGGACGGGCAAACGCGGCGGGCGCGATGGCGGATGTAGTGCAGAACAGTACGCAGTACATGGCGCCTGAGGACCTGCGTTCGATCGTGGTGTACCTGCGCTCAGTGCCGGCGCAAAGCGGCGGCGACATCCATCCGCGCAATTCCTTCGGCCAGCCGACCAACGCGGACGTCACCGCGATGCGCGGCACGGCCATCAGCGGGGTGAATGGTGCGCAATTGTTCATCGCCAATTGTGCGACGTGTCATAGCTGGACGGGCGAGGGCCGGGGCGGCAACGCGCCGGGAGCGTACCCGTCGCTGATTCATAACAGCGTAGTGGGGGCATCGGCCGCGAATAACCTGACGATGGTCATGCTGCACGGCGTGGACCGTCAGACAAAAGACGCCTCCGCCTTTATGCCCGCATTCGCCAACGAACTTAGCGATGAACAAATTGCTGCCATCAGCAATTATGTGACCAAGACGTTTGGCAATCCGCAATCGACGACTTCCGCCGATCAGGTCGCCAAACTCCGTTCAACCCCGCAATAAATACGCTGAATTCTGGCTTGGCGCGGCAATTATTGCCACGCTAAGCTGAGCGTATTGCGCATTAGTAATGGTCGTTCCAGAATGTGGGTGGGTAATTTGTTGCAAAGCGAGTTGGCGCGCATAACCGCGCGTTTTGTAAGATTAAGATTGTTGCCATGACTGCTCCTACTCATCCTGTCGTTTGCTGGCATCCGGCGAACAAAGTTGGCCGTGACCTCGTGGTTGGCGATTTGCACGGCTGCGTCGACGCACTGCGTTATCTGCTTAGCGAAATTGCTTTCGATGGTTCGCGTGATCGCCTTTTCTCCGTCGGCGACCTGGTCGATCGCGGCAGCGATTCGCTGGCAGCAATCGACCTGCTCGATAAACCCTGGTTCTATCCCGTGCTTGGCAATCACGAAGACGCGTTGTGCGCGGTTGCTGCGGGCAAGATGCAACGCCACATGTGGTATTCGATTGGCGGGGCGTGGGCGGCGAACCTGCCCGATGAACAACTGAAGGCAATTGCCGCGAAGCTGGCGAGGGTTCCTTTGGTGCGAATTGTCGGCGATGGTCCGACGCGGTTCAACGTGCTCCACGCCGAGTTTTTTGGCAGCGACGCTGATCTGGAAGTCGCGTATTTCCCCGACGATATCCGCCAGCAGATGCTATGGGGGCGTTCGCTTGCGCTGGGGACCGGGAAGCCTGCCTGGCAGCGGGGGTTATCGCCGACCTATTGCGGGCACACGCCCATGAAGGCGATCAAGCAGATCGGGTCGCAGATTTTTATCGATACCGGCGCTTATACCGACGACGGGCGGCTCACGATTGTCGAGGCCGGCACTGACCAGCGCTGGTCGGTCAAGCAGGGTTGGGCGAGCGCGGAAGGGGCGCGGGAGTTGGCGCTGCCGTAGGAATGGGCTTTGCTTGGATCTCGTCCAATTGAGCGAGACCTTAGCGAGGCACGCAGTGACAGCACTCCTGGACCAACAAGCGCAGAGCGAGATCAAGGGCTGCCCGGAAGACTTGCCTCCGGGCCTGCGCTACGTCGATGACTCCCGCCCCGGCTACACGCGCGAGTGGAAAAACGGCGCTTTCGTCTTTTTTAACACCCAGGGCAACCCCCTCTCCGACGACGCCGACATCAAGCGCATCAACGCGCTCGCCATCCCACCCGCTTATACCAACGTCTGGATCTGCCCCGACTCACGCGGCCACTTGCAAGCCACCGGCCGCGATGCCCGTGGCCGCAAGCAATATCGATATCACCCGCACTGGCGCGAAACCCGCGACGCCACCAAGTACGAACGGATGCTGGCGTTCAGCGCGGTATTGCCGAAACTGCGCGCACGCGTAACCCGGGATCTCGAACTCGAAGGCATGCCCCGCGACAAAGTCCTCGCCACCGTGGTCAGGCTTCTGGACACCACGCTGATTCGCGTCGGCAGCGAAGAATACGCTCGCGACAACAAGTCGTACGGACTCACCACCTTGCGCAAGAAACACCTGAGCGTTAAATCCGGCACGTTGCGCTTCCAGTTTCGCGGCAAAAGCGGGATTGAACACGATGTCTCGGTGAGCGACCCGCGCATCGCCAGGATCATAAAACGCTGCATGGACTTGCCCGGCCACGACCTGTTCCAGTACCTCGACGCGAACGGCGATCGCCACACCGTCAGCTCCTCCGATATCAATGACTACCTCCATGACATCACTGGCGCCGACTTCACGGCAAAGGACTACCGGACATGGGCCGGCAGCGTGTTCGCCCTGGCGGCGTTGCGCAAGCTGGCGTGGGAAACCGTGACCGAAGCACGCAAGCATGTGGTCGGCACGATCAAGGAAGTATCGAAGATATTGCGCAACACGCCGGCTGTGTGCCGCAAATGTTATGTCCATCCAGCGGTGATCGAAGCGTTCGAAGCCGGCGAACTTGCCGATGAACTACCGCCCTCTCGCCGGTCCGGCCTGAAATCCGACGAAGCCATGCTCGCCATTTTTCTGGAAAAAGACGCAAAGCGCCGTGCTCGCGAAGCAGCGCGGGGCCGCAAGCGTCCAGCGAATGGAGCGGATCCGCGGCTCGCCCGGCTGCTCGCCAAGTCCAGTCAAAAGGCGAAGGCGGCGGCGTTGAAGCACTCGTCGAAAGACGTCACGACCGAGGCGCTGGCGGCGGTATCGAAGTCTGCTGCGCCGAAAACTGCGTCGACGGCCGCGCGCCCCGCGACCAAGAAGATCGCGCGCGTGCGGTCGTCGACGGCTGTGGTTATCAGCTAGATGCTTTGACCAACCTATCCGACCTTGCTCATCTCGAAGACGTCGGTCACGGTCTCGCCGTTCCATTCGTACTCCAGATAAGCCGCGTGATGACAATCGCGCAGCAGGGTTGTGCGGAAAGCCGCGAGGCATTCGCCGCCGTGATCCCTCACGGACGGATACGCGATTCCCGGTGCGCCCGCTTCCCGCGCGACCCGTCCCAACGCCTGACCCGCGACGTAACTGGATGGCGAAAGGATCGCGGGATCGAGCGCAGCTTGTTCCAGCCGGCCCTCGCATAGATCGATGACATCACCTTGCGCCAGCACCGTGTAGAGCCGCATCTGCTGACGCAGCGGCGCTTGTTTCGTATCCGCGAGAAACAGCGCCGAGTGATAACGCGTCTCCTCAATCGCCGTACGCCGGTCGCGCGCACAATAAAACACGCCGTAGCTGCCATCGGAAAAACGGCTGCCGTTCGGGTTCAGATGGGTGAAAGCCGCCATGATCGGGCCGTAACCGGCGCCGAACTGACGCTCGGCGAGTGGCACCAGATCCAGATCGCCCACTTCCGTGCGCAAGCGGTCATTGGTCATGGCCTCGAGTGCGTAGAGGGCATCGAAATCCTGGGGCGACGCAACGCGATCGAACAGGTTCACGGCGGGAAAACGCGTAGGTATCACCCGGTAGGCCGGCGACCAGTTGAGGTCGATATGCGGCCAGTCAGCGTGCCAGTCGTTTTCAGCTTGCGGAAGATTGGATAGATCGCTCACGCCCAACCGCCCCGCATCGCATCGAGATATTGGCGAACCGCCACGAGATCGCTCACGTTGCCCGCGAGCATGCGGTCAAGCGCCCGCCGTCCGCCGAACGGCGGCGCGGTATTCACGCGCTTGATCCAGCCGTCTGCGGCTTCGGCTTGCGGCAACAGGATCTGCAGCGCCTTGTAAATGCCGAGAATCAGCGAAAGCCGCTCGAGGGTGTCGCGCCCAAGACGCGCCGTTTGCGGCGTCTGTTTCCATTTGAAGAAGGTGGACCGTCCGGGAGAACCTAGCAGGACGATCTGCTCATCGGCCGACAGCGCCCAGTCGCGCGCGATATTGAAAAATGCACGCAAGCCCGCTGCGGACATGTCCGAAATGGAAGGTTGTGGCGGTGGAACGGGACGCGAGACGCGTTGAGCGCGAGGCATAGATAAGTCTCGTTAAGAACTTGATTCGTATATTAGTCCATTTGTGGACTATATCAAGTTTTAACTGCACCTTGGCGCCGTGTGGGTGTTGCCTCAATGCCTCAAGGTGCGGCGGCGCTGGAAACTGCCGCTGCCGGTGCTTGATTCGCCCCGGTCAAGCGTACTCACTCCTGCACGGTCCCGTCGGAATCCGTAGGACCGTAGCGCCGCCCCGACACATGCGCGCGCAATACTTCTGCAATCTCGGACGTAGTGAACTCTGCGGGCACGACGCTCAATTGACTGCAGGGATCGCTCTTGCGCGCCCATTCGACCATTCGATACGGCTTGCCCCACGGCCTTTCCACGGCCTCGGAAAGCCGGCATTCGTGCAGCGGGAGGGAGTGGTCGGTTTTCATCGTGGACTTGATGTTCTGAAACGATGCACTGGCGGCCATGACGTGTCCTCGCGGTGAAAGCCCTGATTAGAAGCCGCCCTTGATAGCGGCGATGAAAGCTCGCGTTTGTAATGTGCCCTCCGACAATTAAGTGCAACTTAAAACCAGACGGGTTTACGTGCACACTGCTGATTGCCGCACGAATGCTTTTCCGTCGCGCGGCATTACTGTATATTCATACAGGTTAGTGCTTTTGCATGGACAAGAAACATGAACAGTCATTCTTCTGCTGAAGCTGCGGCACTCGCGCGTTACGTGCAGGCTACCCGCGCGGTATCGGCTGCTTTTGACGCTACGCGCAGCGAACCGGAACTGGACGCGGACGGCCGCACGGTTGCATTGGCGCTACAACGGCTGGACAACGCGTTGCTTGAACTCGACACATCGCAGCGCTCGCTGGACGCCATACTTTCGCGCGCTGGCGGACACTGAACACTCTGGAGCACTTGTTGTGAGATCTGCTTTATCCACACTCTCTTCGAACGTCGTGCTTGCGGTCCTGGCCGGATTCATGGGTTTGGGCCCGCTCGCCGCGGTCGCCGCTGAGCGATACGTCGAAGTCTGGAATCCGCCTGAGGCTCAGATGCATAAATCGAAGGCCAAACCGCGCGGCGTGCTGTCGGCGCAGGCAAAGAAAAAGCGCAAGAGCGGGCCGGCCGTCAAGCAGGTCGCCGATAAAACCAATCTCGCGCCGCCTGCGCTCTCACCGGCTCCGGCAATTCCGGGACATGCGAAAACGGCGCCCAAAGGAACGGACTCAACGCCGCGCCTGCCGCCGCTGATCGGGCCGGACGGACGTGTCTTGCGCGTGTGATCCTGCATGTTTTTTGGTGCATTGTTCCTGCTTGCGCGGCGCCCATTGTTCAAAAAACGTTCTAAAAATCGTTAAAAAGCTGCGCGCACGACCCCGCCGTCCACCCGCAGCGCGGCGCCATTCGTGGCCGACGACGCTTCCGAGCACACATACACCACCATATTTGCTACTTCCTCCGTCGTGGCAAAACGCTTGAGCAGCGAACTCGGGCGTGCCGTTTCGAAGAAGCCTTTCTCGAACTCTGCGAACGACTTGTCGCCCATGCCCTTCGCGGCCATTTCGTCGAGACCGTCGGAATGTGTCGGACCGGGTAATACCGCGTTCACCGTTACGCCCGTGCCTGCGCAGTGTTCGGCGAGCCCACGCGACAATCCCAGTTGCGCCGTCTTCGTCACGCCGTAATGAATCATCTCGACGGGAATCTGAATGCCGCTCTCGCTGCTGATAAACACCACACGGCCCCAGTTCTTCGCTTTCATCTTCGGCAAATAAGCACGCGCCAGCCGTACGCCCGACATCACGTTGGTATCGAAGAAACGCGACCATTCGTCGTCCGGAATTTCTTCGAACGGCTTTGGATCGAAGATGCCCAGGTTGTTCACCAGCACATCGACAGCCGGATAGCGCGCGACCAGCGCGTCGATCTGGCTGGCTTCGGAGAGATCGCCGGCGAAACCTTCCGCGTTTGCATCAGGCACTTGGGCTCGCAGCTTTTCCAGGGCTTCATCGACGGATGCCTGCTTGCGCCCGTTCACGATCACGCGCGCACCTTCACGCGCCAGTCCGGCGGCAATGGCGAGGCCAATGCCTTTCGTCGATCCCGAGACGAGCGCGAGTTTGCCTTCAAGATGTAAATCCATGAAATGTGTACTCCTTGATTAGCGGATGTCGAAGAGCGGTTAATGCTCAATGAAAAGCCAATGAAAACCGCCTGCCATCAGGGATGTTCTCCCTCAGGCAGGCGTTCTTCAGGCAGGCGTTCGTTTTAGCGGGCGTCCCTTAGGCGGGCAATAACGCAGCGGTTCCCGGCATTCTGACAGGGCGCCGCCGGGCTCAAAGCGCCGTTGGTTCGCCGTCGGCTTTAACTTTAGGTCAGCGCCTGACTACAAGCCAAGCGGCTGACACCGATCGACCTAACTCTCTAGATTCGTCCCATAAGCAGCAGCACGATCACGATAATCACGACCACGCCCAAGATCCCGCTTGGGCCATACCCCCAGCTACGGCTGTGCGGCCATGAGGGGAAAGCGCCTAGCAGCAGCAAGATCAACACGACAAGCAAGATTGTTCCGATCATTCCACTTCTCCTTAATTATTAAAGTCTGCTGAAGAGTGAATGGCGATGCCGCGTGTGATGCGGCGTGAGTATCGGCGGATTGCCTCAGCTTGCGTGTCCGCAGCACCAATACCCTCGCGATTGCCGCTTTGTTAGAGCAAGCGCTGTGCCCGTCGGCGAAAAGTATGTGGCGTGAGGTGGGTGGCCGGAGAGGGGACAAACAGCCGCCGGCTATCGGCAAATTCTGCAAGCGCGCGAGCGGTTTGAAAAAACCGCTCGCGTTTCAACGTGCAACAAGCTCAACGGACTATTAGCCGCGTTTGGAACAGCCGATGAAACTTCAAACGTGCCGCTTAGAACAGCCCGCGGAACACCCAGAACAATCCCGCTGCGAGTCCGATCGATACGGGCAGGGTCAAGATCCAGGCAAGGGCCAGGCTGCGCACGGTGCGCCATTGAAGCCCTGAACCGTTCGCCGCCATGGTCCCCGCCACGCCCGAGGACAGCACGTGGGTTGTACTGACTGGCAGGCCGTAGACGTCTGCTGCGCCAATGGTCAACATCGCGACCAGTTCCGCGGACGCGCCCTGTCCATACGTCAGATGGGTCTTGCCGATCCGTTCGCCGACCGTCACCACGATCCGCTTCCAGCCAACCATGGTGCCCAGGCCGAGCGCTACCGCCACGGCCACTTTTACCCACGTCGGAATGAACTTGGTCGAATGGTCGAGCTGGCCTTTGAAGTTCTTGAGCACGGCGGCGTCATCGGCGGCGAAAGCCGGAGCGTTTTGCTTGTCCATCAGGCGCAGCGCTTCGGACGCCACATACATGTTGTTACGCACGTTATTCACGATGTTTTGCGGCACGGCCGCCATCGACGACGAAGGCCCGACCTGTCCATCGATGATATCGGTGAGCTGCTGGAGGGCGACCACGGTGTCCGGCTGGACCGCCTTGGTCTGCACGTAGTGCTGCACTGTTGCGCGCGGGTCGGCAACGGGTGCGGCGCCGTTGGTGTATTTGCCAAGTACTTCGGACGCGTGATGGCCGACCGACAGGAAGGTTTGCGTCTCGGCCGGCGTCACGGCCTTGTTCAGCGCATAGGCGGTCGGCACGGTGCCGATCAGGATCAGCATGATGAGGCCCATGCCTTTCTGGCCGTCATTGGAGCCGTGCGCGAACGATACGCCGGTGCAGGTCAGGATCAGCAGGCAGCGAATCCAGAACGGTGGCGGCGTATTTTTCTTCGGTTCTTTATAGAGCGCGGGAACGCGCACCACGAGCTTCATCACGTAGAGCAGCAAGCCTGCCAGGATGAAGCCGACCAACGGCGAGAACAGCAGCGATTTACCCACCGCGAGCGCCTGGCCCCAGTCGACGCCGGATGTTCCCGACGGGCCGTGCATCATCTGGTTCATCAAGCCGACGCCGATCACCGAGCCAATCAACGTATGCGAGCTCGATGAAGGAATGCCGAGCGCCCAGGTACCGAGATTCCAGATGATCGCGGCGATCAGCAGCGCGAAGACCATCGCAAAACCCTGCGATGTCCCGACGCCCAAGATCAGTTCCACCGGCAGCAGTTGCAGGATGCCGAACGCCACCGCGCCGCTCGATACCAGCACGCCAAGAAAATTCCACATGCCCGACCAGACAACCGCGAGGTTCGGCGCGAGCGAATGGGTATAGATGACGGTGGCGACGGCATTTGCCGTATCGTGGAAACCATTTACGAATTCGAATCCAAGCGCGATCATCAATGCAACGCCGAGCAGGACGTAAGGCAGTATTGAAGACTGCTGGACCGACTCCAGGTCGTGCATCAGGTGCGTCACGCAATAGATAATGCCAACGCCGATCACGACGAGGAATATCGGCATGCTCAGCCGGCGTGCGAGCGAGCGGGGCCCGTTGCTGTCGTTACTGTCGGGGAGAGTCAGGTCAGGCATGGAACGTCCTTTGAGCTAGAGGCTGCGCGTGTCACGTAAGGGGATTCAGGCTTAAGAGGATTCAGGCGTAAAGAACACTGAAAGGCGTTGCTTCTGGCGATGACGTCGACCATGTTTGCACACGGTTTATGGCGTTTTGATGACATCTGAAAGGATTGAAATTCGTCTGATCTGAAGTAGCGGTGTGCGACCTGCTGCCCGGCAAGGACACCCGCTCATGATGAGGAAGTTATGTTGCAACTCGTCGAGTTAAGGATGGTTTCTCTGGATGCGCTGAATGGTCCGCCGGACGAAGCGCTGGCGCGATTGGGCCGATTTGCCACGGCGCGCCGCACGGATTTCATGCTGCGGTCGCAAAAAGCCGGGATGGGTCTGGCTGCGAACCTGGCCGATTGGGAAGTCGGGATTGAGACGCACGATGACCATCGCGTGTTCGTGGCGATGCACCAGGACTGGCCGCTGATCCGGCGGATTGAAACCGAAGCAGGACCCTTCGACACGCTGCATGGCTGGATCAAGTCGGAAGCCGCGCTGACTGACTTGAAGGCCCTGCTCGGCGATGCCGGCTTCACATTGAGCGAGGCCACGGAGACTGCGCTCGTCCAGTGGGACACGCCCGGCGAGATGGATACCGGCGTTCACGTACGCGCCACGCTGCGGCTTGACACGGATCAGCCGGCAACACTGACGCTCACGGCAGCTCCTGACGAACGCAAAGCGCTGTTCGCGGCCGCGCATGAGATTGTGGAGGCGCTGCCGTTCCTGATCGTGCCCGTCGCTGTCCACAGCACGTCGCGCGAGCCGGTCAAGGCCAGCAAGCTGAAGCTGCCAAAAGATGCTAGTCCGACCGATGCCCTCGTCGCGATCGGCAAGTCGGTCGCGGCGCATTGGTTCGGCAACGATGCTGCTTCGCGCGCCGGACTCGAGGTAGAACACGTGCATCAGTTGCGCGTGGCCCAGCGCCGCTTGAAGACGGCGCTTAAGCTTTTCCCTGACTGGATCGACGATGCGTGGACGACCGGAATCGCGCCCGACCTGAAATGGTTCGGCGACTTGCTGGGCGATGCCCGCGACTGGGACGTCTTCACCGACACCACGCTGCCCGCCTACGCGGCGTCCGATGATCCGCATCACAAGGCCGCGTGGAATCCGACACAAAAAGCAGCCAATAACAACCGTGTCGCCGCCCGCCAGCGTCTGCAGGACGCGATGAATTCCCCGCGGTACGCGCGGCTTGCGCTGTCATATGTCGAGTGGTTCAGCACGCTCGAAGCGCCCGTGGACCATACGGATCAATCGCTCGCCGCGTATGCGCAGAAGCGCATCACGAAGCATTATCGGAAGATCGAGCGTGCGCCGGATCTCACCACGCTCGACGCCGCGAAGCGGCACAAAGTACGCATTCACGCCAAGCGCTTGCGTTACGCGCTTGAGTTTTTCCGCTCGCTGCTGACCCGAAAAACCCGCAAACAAGTGGAAGAGGCATTGGGGAATCTGCAGAGCGTCCTGGGCGAAGGCAACGACGCGGCCGTCGCTGCTCAGCGCCTCGCTGATCTAAAAGAGGCCGGCGAATTCCAGAAGGGTTTGGCGAAGGGCTTTGCCGTCAACGCGCAACGGATGAGCGCAACCGAAGGCGAACGTATCCTGCGCAAGATAAAACCGCCGCGGATCAAGTGAGTGAATTGCATCGATACAATAGCCGCTCCTTTACCACTCTGTTCAGCTCTCGCCCCATGATCGACGAATCCAGTAGTACACCGCACGATCCCATCGAAGTGGCCGGATCAGTCTGGTTTCGAAGCGGCGAGGCGACCCTTGGCGGCGCGGCGCGCATCGCGTTGCTCGCGGCCATCCAGCAGACCGGTTCGATCACGGGCGCGGCGAAGGCGGTGGGCATGAGTTATAAGGCGGCGTGGGATGCCATCGACACCATGAACAACCTCGCCGGCACCACGCTCGTCGTGCGTGCCACGGGCGGCAAGGGCGGCGGCGGGACCACGCTGACGCCGAAGGCGCTGAGACTGATCGATACCTATCGGGTTATCGAACGGGAGCATCAGGCGTTTCTGGAACGCGCGGGCGCGGCGATTGAAGGCTTCGCGCAGGATTGGCGGCTTATTGGACGAATCGGCATGAAGACGAGCGCACGCAACCAACTGTTTGGCACGGTCAGCAAAGTCACGCGCGGTTCCGTCAACGACGAAGTGGAACTCACGTTGTCCGGCGGCCAATCGATAGTCGCCGTGGTCACGCACGAAAGCACCGCGTCGCTCGGTCTCAAGGAAGGCGTCGAGGCTTTCGCGCTCGTGAAGGCGTCATGGGTCATGTTGATGGTCGATGATACCGAAGGGTCTTCCAAACCCATGCGGATCTCGGCGCGAAACCAGTTGCGCGGCAAGGTGTCGAGCGTGACGCCGGGTGCGGTGAACGCGGAGGTTTCTCTGGCACTGGACGACGCCACCACCGTCACGGCCATCATTACCAACGAGAGCGTTGCAACGCTCGGCCTGGTACAAGGTCAGGCCGCTATCGCGGCGTTCAAGGCGTCGAGCGTGATTCTTGGCGTGACGGACTGAGGGTGTTGAGCGCATCGTCCGGTTGCACCATGCCTTCGCGCAAACTCACGACCTGATCGCCGAACATGGCGACGTCGTCGGGATCGTGCGTGATGAGCACCATTGGAATATCCAGGCGGCTTTGAAGGTCCGCCAGCTCCTGGCGCATGCGCTGGCGCAAGGTCATGTCGAGCGCTGAAAAAGGCTCATCGAGCAACAGCAATTGCGGATGCGGCACCAGTGCGCGCGCCAACGCAACGCGTTGCTTTTGCCCGCCCGATAATTGCGCCGGAAACTGCCGCGCAACCTCCATCAGATCGAACGCGTTCAGCCAGTAGTTCACATCGGCGTGAGCAACGTGCTTTGACGGATTCCACCAGCCGCGCTTCAAGCCGAAGGCAATGTTCTGGCGCACGTTCAAGTGCGGGAACAACGCGTAGTCCTGAAACAGATACGCAATCCGGCGCGCTTGCGGGCTCAAGTCGATCGCTTTGGCCGTATCCAGCAGTGTGGTTCCGTTGAGGACGATCTCGCCCTCGTCCGGCGTGATCAGGCCGGCGATGGTTTGCAGCGTCAGGCTTTTGCCCGCGCCGGACGGCCCGAACAGCACGATGCGCTGACTGGCCGAATGAAACGCGATGTCGAGCATGAAATCGCGCTCTGGCGTGATGAAATGCTTGCGCAGGCGGACGGTAAGGGCGGTCATGGCGGTTATCGGGTGTGTGTCTAACGCACCGATGCCGTGGAGCGCTGCGGCAGCAGCCGTCCGGCTGCGAGCAGGATGACCACGCACGTGACCGAGGTCACGATCACGAGGATGTTAGCGGTGGTGTCGTCGCCCGCCTGAACGGCAGCATAGACAGCCACCGAGAGCGTTTGCGTCCTGCCCGGCAAGTTCCCGGCGATCATCAGGGTGGCGCCGAATTCCCCGAGCGCCCGCGCGAACGCGAGCAACGCGCCGGCTAAAATGCCGCGCGCGGCGAGCGGCAGCGTCACGCGAAAGAACACAGCGGCTTCACTGACGCCGAGCGTGCGTGCCGCGCGTTCGAATTGCGGATCGACCGTCTCGAATGCAGTACGCGCCGACTTCAGCACGAGTGGAAAAGCAACCACGGCGGATGCAATCACCGCGCCTTGCCAGGTGAACACCAGTTGGATGTCGAACTTGTTGAGCCATGCCCCGATCACGCCGCGCCGGCCTAATAACACGAGCAGGTAATAACCGAGCACGGTGGGCGGCATGACCAGCGGCAGCGTCAGCAAGGAGTCGACAAGCTCGCGCGCCGACGAACGCCAGCGCGACAAGCCGAATGCCACCGCGACGCCGAGCACGACATCGATTGCTGTCGCCCATCCCGCTACTTTCAGCGACAACAGCAACGGAATCCACGCCTGGTCCATGGTGTTAAGTTTTATAGAGCAGGGTTATTTCACCGGCGGTTTGAAGCCGAATTGAGCGAGCGTCTTCTGGCCGTCCGGCGACAATACATACGCGATGAACTGCTGGGCATCGGCGGCGTGTTTGCTCTGGGCGACCTGAGCGATGGGATAGGTAATCGATGTTTGTGTCGGTACGCTCAGCGCCACTTTTACGCGATCCGGCATCACGGCGGCGTCGGTGCTGAATACGAAGCCGGCGTCCACTTCGCCGCGCGCCACGTAGTCCAGGCTTTGGCGTACGTTGGCCGCGAGCACACCCTTGGCGCTGACGGCGTCCCATACGCCGGCTTCCTTGAGCGCGCCTTCGGTATAGCGGCCGACCGGTACCGATGCCGGATCGCCGTAAGCCACGCGTTTCACGCTGGCGGCCGTGAGGTCTTTGACGCTGGCGGGTGCAAATGTGCTGTCTTTCGGGACGATCAGCACGAGCGAGTTGGCGGCAAAGTCCCGGCGCGACTCGGTAGCGATGACCTTTTCGTCGACAGCCTTGTCCATGGCCTTTTGATCGGCGGAGGCGAACACATCAGCGGGCGCGCCTTTCACGATTTGCTGCATCAGTACGTCGGAGGCGCCGAAGTTCATCAGGACTTTCGTGCCGGGATGCTGTTTCTCGTAAGCGTCGCCGATGGCTTTGAACGCATTGGTCAGGCTTGCTGCGGCGGACACGACGATTTCATCGGCGTGGGCGGCGGATTGCAGCGTGAACGTGAAGACAGCGGCGATCAGCGAGTGTTTGAGATTGAACACGATGGACAGGTCGAAGGGGATAGAAAGCGCATCGTAATATATTCGGGGTTATAACGATAGCGGGTTCATTCGCGCCCAACGACGCCGACGCACCCCCCCTTTACGATTCCGACGTCCCTGAAAACCGCACATCGATATGTTGCGGCGGACGTGCAACTGGCTTGTCATAACGACCCGCTTTCCATTTTGCGCGAATATAAGGTTGCTCGCGGCCCGACAAATCCAGGGCGATATCTGTGATCCAGCGCTGTGTTGGCACAGAAATCCCATGCAGCGTGATAGCCACCATCGCAAGGCTCACCGCAACCGGTGCAGCGGCCAGCTTGCCGGATTCAGCGCGCCAGGCGAACACCACGAACACCAGCGCGGCGAGCGCACCGAGTCCGCATCCTGTCACCACCTCGGACACTGAATGCGCATTCAGCAAGATCCGCGACACGCCGACCACCATTCCGATCAGCACGCCCGCCGACACGCCGAACGCGCGTACCCATCGGCGCCCCGGCAAACACGCGACGAACAAAGCCACCGGCAATACCGCCGACGACACCATCGCATGACCGCTGATGCCCGTGAAATCCAGGTCGCGCACACCGACACCCCAGCCCATGAACGCGATTTTCGTCAACGCCACCAGGACGCTGGCAGAGCCGAGCACGGCTAGCCAGCACACGGCGTAACGCCATGGATAACCCAGCGCCAGCCAGGCGGCAACGGCGAGCGCGAGCGGAATCATGACGCCGACGCTGCCGAGCGAAGTAATTGAGAGCCAAAGCGAAAGCGGCAAGTCAGGCATGAAGATTGTTTCTGCAGAGCGGGAGAAAGCCGACAGTATACCTGCCGCGCGGCCTTCTAAAATTTTTAGAGGGAGTCTATAAATAACAATGGGTTTCAGTAAAATTAACGCAACGTACCGTATCAACCGTCTACATGACGACAACGTGACGCAATATGAAATTCTGTGGTGCGCGCACGGTCCCGGAATAAATGCTATTGTGCACTGCACAACATTCGTCATTCCCGAAGGGTTTGGCGATCCATTTCTCCGTGTGCGGACCCGAATTCCATGCCAAAAAGCCTGACAAAACTCTGGCTGCGAGGCTTGAAACGCCTTGTAGCGACACAGATCGCCCCGCCCCGAGCGCCGAAAACGCGCGCTCCGGCGCAGCCTGTTCGCGCCAAGGCGGCCAAACCGGCTGCGGCGAAACCCAAAATCACACCCAAACCGCGTGCAGCCCGCGAGTCGCGGGTCAGGCCGCGCGCCTCGGCGTGGGCCGCAGGACAGTGGAGCCGGTCGTTCCATTCGGCCCCGCCAACAGCTGGCCGGTTCGTCAATCACCTGGCGTATGCCTTGTATCTGCCGACCGGCGCATCGCTCACGGACATGCCGCTGGTCGTGATGATGCACGGCTGCCAGCAATCGGCTGAAGAGTTTGCGCAGGGCACGCGTATCAATTTGCTGGCTGACCGCTTCGGATTCGCCGTGCTGTATCCCGAGCAATCGAAGACCGCGCACGTCCATCGCTGCTGGCATTGGTACGAAGATTCCGTCAATTCAGGCGGGGGCGAAGCGGCAGCGGTCGCTTCCCTGGTGACTGAAGCAGTCGCGCGTCACCATTTCGATCCCGAACGTATTTATCTGGCCGGTATGTCGGCTGGTGCGGGACTCGCAGCCATGCTCGCCGTTAAATATCCGTCGCTGTTCGCGGCGGTCGGATTGCACTCCGGCGTGGTTTTCGGCGACGCAAACTCCGCAATCGGCGCAATGGACGCCATGCGGCGCGGCAGCCGCAGCGACCCTGTTGGCCTGATCGACGCTGCAGTTGACGTCGCCGATTACCCCGGCATGCCGGCCATCATTGTCCACGGCGAACTGGATTCGGTTGTATCGAAGACCAATGCTGAGCAATTGACAACGGAATTCCTGCGCCTGAACCGCTTCATCGACGCAAGCGGCGCTTGGCGCAACGGCGAGCGCCGCGAGGAAACGCAAGCGGACAGCGTTGTGACGGATTACGTCAAAGGCGGGCGACGAGTCATCAAGACGTGCATCGTGCGCGGGTTGGGCCATGCCTGGAGCGGTGGCGACGACACCGTGCAGTTCCATTCGTCCAAAGGACCGGACGCCTCGGCCATGCTCTGGGAATTCTTCAAATACCAGCGCCGCGTGCAAGCGGCCGTGCGCGACGAAACCCTGGTTTAGGCTCGAGTGTTGTAAAAAAGTCTTTCGTATCAACGTGATTCTTTTTTGAGCACTAGCATTTGCTTAGGGATTACCCTATACTTCGTTCAAAGCACTAGGTACTTACCCTAATCATTTAAGCGAGGTTCACCATGTATCTGCTCAGCCGCCTCTTCCTGTTCCTGACCAAATCCGCCGACCAGCGTGACAAGGAGCGTAACGATGCTTATCTGGCCGAAGCCAGTGACATTTACGACCTCGAATACCGCATGCAGAAGCTGGATCGTCGCGCAAACTCGCGTCATCCTTCGTGGCTCGCGCAGTAATTCTGCGGTAGCTCGTTAGCCAGTAGAAGGACAAGCAGGAATCGTCACGCTGAAAACGGCGTTGTCGAAGCAAAAAAATGCCGGCCACAAGGGCCGGCATTTTTGCGTCTGGCTGCTGCTGGAGGCTCGCTGGAGCGACAGGCGCAGGAGGATTTCCATCGCTCAACCACGCCCGCGCCTTGGCGCGCTTAGACCAACTTGACGCGCACGTCGACGTTATTGCGCGTCGCGTTCGAGTACGGACACACCTGGTGAGCTGTTTCTACCAGCTTATGCGCTTCAGCCGCATCCAGTCCCGGCAGCGAAACCCGCAATTCAACGTCCAGCGCGAAACCGCCCTTGTCATTCGGGCCCACGCCCACGTCGGCGGTAACCGTCGTGTCGGCGGGAATGGTCTTCTTTTCCTGGCCGGCGACAAATTTCATCGCGCTCAGGAAACAGGCTGAATAACCAGCGGCAAATAACTGTTCCGGGTTCGTGCCGGCTGCGCCCGTGCCGCCCAGTGCCTTCGGCGCGCTCAATTTCACATCCAGGTTTTCGTCCGACGAAACTGCCCGGCCGTCGCGGCCACCCGTGCTCGTTGCGGTTGCTGTGTAAAGAATGCTCATGATGTTCTCCTGTTCAACAGTTGCCGCTCGGCGGCAGAAAGAGGGTGATGCAGGGTCCAAGTCCGGTAACGCGGTGCCAACGGGAATAAATATATCGCGCAAATCATTTGTGTGCAAACTAAATTGGCGTCTGAATGATTGATTGTGACTATCGAGGTTTTAAACTTCGTTATGGTCGATCAGCGACGCGCGCAGCCGTATCAGATCGTCCCGCAGCTTGATGAGCCGGTCGGCGTCCGATCCGGCTGCACAGTAGATCTCGCCGGGAATACCGCGAATAGCCTTCTTCAGTTCGCGGCCAGCGTCGGTAAGGTGGATATGCACTTGCCGTTCGTCTTCAATGCCGCGCACGCGCTTGACGTACCCTTGCGCTTCAAGACGCTTGAGCAAAGGTGTCATGGTGGCCGAATCGAGGCTTAGCCGTTCGGCCATCTGCTTGACGGTCAGGTCGTCGCTCTCCCACAACACCAGCATGGCCAGATATTGCGGATAGGTCAGTCCGACCTTGTCCAGCAGCGGCTTGTACGTCTTGGTCATCGCGAGCGAGGTCGAGTACAGCGCGAAGCAAAGCTGGGCGTCGAGTTCGAGCGGAAATTGCCGGGTAGAAGTCATGACGGTCGCGCCTGAATACGCAAAAACGAATATATCGCTAGTGTACGCAAATATTTAGTGCACTAAGGAAACCACCTGCGGAAGCCGACCGCGCCCACTTCAGGGCACGCCTCAAACAAAAACGCCGATGACCAAATAGTCATCGGCGTTCGATCATCTGGACCCGCTCATCGGAAGACTCATACCGGCGGTTCGGACGGATCCGGAATGTCCGGCGTATCTTCCGATTGCACGCCGAAACAGCCGCGATACGTCGCGTAAAACGAGCAATACAACGCGGTTGTCACGAGAATGGACGCCGGCATCAACACCGCGAGGGCCAAGTCCTGCGCCGCGCCGAGCACCTGCATCAACGCGCTGAGTCCGAAGGACACGGCTAGCGCAATACCAATCCACAACACGCCGTAGATAACAAACGCACCGCGATTGCGCCAGCAACTGACGAAGCTGAAAAACAGCGCTTTCACCGGCGGTACGTCGTGCCAGGCGACCAAAATAGGCGCGAACCAGAACAGCATGGCGACCGGCAGGTAGCAGACCATGGCGACCAGCACTGCGAGCGGATTGAAGCTTGCCGCCACGGTTTCCGGATCACCGGCTGGGCCATTGCCGAGCATCATGTTGAGCAGCAAGCCGCCGTCGGCCAGCGCGGACGCGGCGAAGATCAAGCCCATGGCTGCCACATAGATCACGCCCAGCACCAGCAGGCGGCGCGCGACGATCTGCCCATAAGCACGAAAGCCGTCGACGAGTACTGTCGGCCAGACTGGTTTCTTGGCGATGGTATTGCGGCAAGCCGCCATGAACCCCACGGCCACGCCCGGAATCAGCAGCAGCGGCAGCACGGGACCGATCAGCGGCAGCCGCGAGATCAGCGTCATAGCAAACAGATAGGCGAAGAACACCGTGAGAAACGCGAGCGGATTCCGGCGAAACAGCCAGATACCCTGGCGGAACCACACATAACCGGTTTTGGCGGGGACTTCGATCAATTGCATTGATTAATTACCGTGAACGGGAGGAGGCGCAACTTTGATGCGCTCGCGCAAAATGCGTTCGAAATGGCCAGGATCATGCGGTTTTAGCATCTCGGCTTCGCGTGGCCGGTAAAAATCATAGAGACGCGACACCCAGAAGCGCAACGCGCCCGCGCGCAGCATGTCGTTCCAGTGATGCGCTTCGGCCGGCGTGAACGGCCGCACTGTCTGATAGGCGCGCAGCAACGCGTTGACCCGCGCGACATCCAGCGCGCCGGTTGCCAGATCGACGCACCAGTCGTTCACGCAGACGGCGACATCGAAGAGCCATTTGTCGTTGCCGGCAAAATAGAAATCGAAGAATCCGCCGAGCTGCGTCTCATCTGCCGTCGGATGCGCGAACAGCACATTGTCGCGGAACAGGTCGCAATGACATGGGCCTTCGGGCAGCAACCGATACTCTTCCGATGCAAAAAACGCCGCCTGATGGGCGAGTTCGCTGGTGATCAGCGCGTGCTGTGCGTCGCTCAAATGCGATAGCACGGCAGGCACGTTCTCCTGCCACCACGCGAGGCTGCGCAAGTTCGGCTGATGCGCGGGGAAATCCCGGCCGGCCAAATGAAGCCGCGCCAGCATCTGGCCCACTTCGATGCAATGCAACGGACCCGGCGACAATTCCGGCGCGCCGTCCAGTTTCGTCACGATCGCCGCCGGCTTGCCGTTCAGCGTGCCGAACAGTGAGCCGTCGCGACGTGGCATGGGATCGGGAACCGGCACCGCGTGCGACGCCAGATGGCGCATTAAATCGAGATAAAACGGCAACTGCGTGGCCGGGAGATTTTCGAAGATTGTCAGTACATACGCGCCGCGCGTGGTCGTCAGGAAGAAGTTGCTGTTTTCGATACCGGACGCAATGCCACGGAAATCGACGGCTTCGCCGAGTTCGTAGTGTTGCAGCCAGTCGGTGAGCTGGGAATCGGTGACAGCGGTGAATACGGCCATGCGGGAGAGCGTCGGTGAGGTTGAACATGCAGGATGACCGGCGACGCAATGCGACGGGCGCGTCAGTCAGGCGTTGCGCTGCCGACACACGTCGACACAACGGCGACGCAACGTCGGGCCCAGCGGAGAAACGGCGGCGGTCACAGGGGTTGAGCGCTCAATAAACGCTCAACAGGCCTTCAATAAACGCTCAGTACTTCAGGTTCCACGAAGGCAGGCGCGTGCTGGGCTTGCCGTTATCGCGGACGGTCGGTGACGTGTCGGCCGGGGCGCTCATCTGATAACGCGTGCCGAAGTTCGAGCGCACGTCGATTTCGACGGGTTTGCCTTTGTCGCGGTATTCCGTGATTTCAGTGCCGTTCGTGCTTTGCTCGTGATAGCTCGGCAGGCGCGGCGGCGAAATCTCGACCTTCGAGGTGACTTGTGCGGCGGGCCGGTTGATGGCCTTCAGGTCCGGCAGACCGGCATTCTCTTCAGGCGACATGACGTGCGCCGGAGGTTCATCCGTCGCGACGGCCGATTGCGCGTAGGCGCCCATACTGGCTGCGGCGAGAATGGCCGCGATGGCGACAGATTGAAGCGGCTTCATGATGTTTCTCCAGATGAGTGCCCGGATTTTAGCAAAACGCACTCGCTAAGGGGACACTAAAGGGACGTTGACTCCTTCCCAAAAGCCTTATTTTGCGCTGGTTTCATTGAAACCGTGTTGACGCGGTGGAAGGTGTTGAAGAAACGCATCGCCGGGAGGGGTGTTCATGGGCGTGTGGTTCTTCCGTGTTAATGTCGATTCATCACAAGAGCGCAGAAGATCATGACAAACGACCGGACTCAAGCCAGCCATTCCACGCCTGCCAACAACTTCCCGACGGAGTCTTTCGACGACCCCGTGGCCGCGGTTGCGCGGGTATCGGCCATCTACGAAGCCAACACCTCTTTCCTGCGCGACGCGTTCGCGCGCTATAGAAAGAACGAACCTTTCTCACACCGCGTGCGCGCGTGTTATCCGTTCGTGCGCGTGCGTACCGAGTTGAATACGCAAATCGATTCACGCCGTTCGTATGGCTTTGTCGCAGGGCCGGGTATTTTCGAAACCACGCTGACGCGGCCGGATTTATTCGGCCATTATTATCGCGAGCAATTGCGGCTGCTTACCAAGAATCATCATGTGGGGATTGAGGTGGGTGTGTCGGCGC